>CAYHAR010000270.1:0-2408 GCA_964354595.1 uncultured Anaerolineae bacterium
TGAGCAACTGGTACGTGCGCCGCTCGCGCCGACGCTTTTGGAAATCGGGCGACGACGCGGACAAGCAATCGGCGTATGCCACGCTGTACGAGTGCCTGGTCACGCTGAGCAAGCTGCTGGCGCCATTCATGCCATTCACGGCGGAAGCGATGTATCGCAATCTCGTCTGCTCGGTGGATAAGGCTGCGCCCGAAAGCGTTCACCTGGCCGTGTGGCCTGAAGCGCCAGAAGGCCGCGTGGACGAGCAACTCGTGTCCGACACGCGGCTGGTGATGAAGCTCGTCAGCCTCGGCCACGCTGCGCGCAACAATGCTAGAATCGAAGTGCGGCAACCATTGGCCATGGTGGCAGTGGGCGTCAAATCTGAAGGCGAAGTTGCCGCCGTCGAGCGATTGCGCGAGTCGCTGCTGGACGAACTCAACGTCAAGGCGTTCGAGTTCAAGGGCGCGACCGATGTGGCGCAGGTGAGCCTGAACCTGTTCCCGCAACAACTCGGCAAAAAGTATGGAAGCAAATTCCCTGCGTTGCGAGCCGCTGTCGTAAGGCTCGACCAAGCCGCGCTTGCGCGTGAGCTTCAGGCGGGCAGGGCGGTCAAGGTGGACGTGAACGGCGAGGAACTCGAAATCGCGCCGGGTGAGGCTGAGGTCAAGGTTCAGCCCAAGGCCGGTTGGGCCGTCGCAACGGAGGGCGGGTACACTGTCGCCGTCAGCACGGAACTGACGACCGAGTTGGCGCAAGAAGGACTGGCGCGCAAAGTCGTCCGTCGCGTGCAGGACTTGCGTAAGAAGGCCGATTTCCGCATCGAGGATCGCATCACGACTTTTTACAGGGCGGACGGCAAGCTGTCCGAGGCCATCGCCGCGTGGGCGGATTACATCAAGGCCGAGACGCTCACCGAAGAGCTAACCACTGCCGACCCGCCGCACGGTCTCGTCACCGACAGGGTGACGATTGACGGCGATGCGTTGACGCTGGCCGTTCGGCGGCGGTAATATAGACCTGAAGGGTCTTGGAGACCCTTCGGGTCTGTGGTACAATAAGCTCGTCTGTTAGGAGAATGACGATGGCGGTCTCGCACGAGAAACTCAAAAAGCAGTTGAAAGAAGAGCAAAAGCGGCTCAAAGCGCAGTTGGCTGCGATACCTGTTCACGACCGCGGTGCGATTGGCTACAGCACGCATCAGGCCGACGACGCAACGGAGGCGTTCGAGCAGGCCAAGGGGCTGACGCTGCGGCAAAACACCGAGCGATTGTTGAAGCAGGTCGAGAGCGCGCTGGCTCGTTTTGAAGATGGGACGTATGGTCTATGCACCAACTGTGGCTGTCCGATTGACCCTGCGCGGCTTGAGGCGCTGCCGTACGCGCAGTTGTGTCTCGATTGTCAATCGAAGCAGGAACGAAAATAACACTTGATTTGAACCGCAAGACGCGAAGAACGCCAAGTTCTATTTTCATAGAATCTTTGCCCTTGGCGTCTTGGCGGTGAGAAAGAGAATGGGTTTGAAATCACCCCGCAGCATCATTATTCTCCTTGTCATTGCCGCGCTCACGCTCGTCACCGACCAGTTTACCAAATACCTGGCAATCACGCGTCTCGCGCCCATCGGCGTGTGGGCGCCAGTGCCATGGCTGGCTCACATTTTCACCTTCACCTACACGACCAACACAGGCGTCGCGTTCGGGCTATTCAAAGATCTAGGCCCGATTTTTGCCTGCGTTGCCGTCGTCGTCATTGCTGCGATTGTGATTTATCAGCGGCAGGTTCCGGACGGCGCATGGCTCGTCCGCGTGGCATTGGGCTTGCAACTCGGCGGCGCGGCGGGCAACCTGATTGACCGCCTCCGCTTTGATTACGCTGTTGTTGATTTTATCCACCTTCACTATTACACTCCGCAGCTCAGGCTCGATTGGCCGGTGTCCAATGTGGCCGATATCTCTATCGTGGTGGGCGTGATTCTGCTCGCGTTCACCATGCTGCGGGAAGGCAAAGAGCCGGCCAAGCCTGCGCCCCAGGCGAGTGAGTTGACGGATTCCAATCCGTCAACTTTAAATCTTTGAGCGGCCTTTGAGCCGCTCGTTTTGTGAGAGACCCGTGAGCGACCGAATCATCTCCCTGACCGCCGATGATAGTGCTGCGCGGCTCGACCGCTTTATCGTCAAAGCCTTGCCCGAACTCACACGCGGCGCAATCCAACGGCTTGTCGAAGAAGGACTGGTCACGGTCAACGGCAAGCCGAGCAAACCCGCGTACAAAATCAAGCCAGACGATGCCATCGTCGTTCGCACGCGGAGCGCGCCACCCCCGCCCGCCGAAGCGCAAGCAGAAGCCATCCCACTCGACATTGTCTACGAAGACGCCGACCTCATCGTCGTCAACAAACCGGCGGGCATGGTCGTGCATCCGGCGGC
>CAYHAR010000270.1:2508-4972 GCA_964354595.1 uncultured Anaerolineae bacterium
AGCGACGGTCGCCCCTCGCGCACGGCGTACAAGGCCATCGAGTTTTTCGACCAGGGCGCGCAGCACTATACGCTGGTCGAAGTGAGGCCGCAGACCGGACGCACGCACCAGATTCGCGTCCACCTGGCATGGATGAAATTCCCGATTGTGGGCGATACGGTGTACGGTCGCCGCCGGAAGACGACATTGCCCTTGCAGCGACATTTCCTTCACGCGCAGTCGCTCACGTTTTGCTTGCCTTCGGATGGGCGCGAGGTCACGTTTACCGCGCCGCTGCCGCCTGACCTTGCCGTTGTTCTTGACCAACTGAGTTCCCCCGATCCGTAGTAGGCCGCGCTTCAAGCGCGGCCTACTTGACGCTTGCGCCTTTTGCGTTATACTAGCCGCTAGAACACTAGTTCCAATCCGCCATCCGCCAAAAGAGAGGTGCCCGATGAGAGATATAACAGTTGCCGTCGTGCAGATGAAACCCGTCCTCAACGAGATGGAGCACAATCTCGTCCAAATCTCGGAATGGATCAAGAAAATCGCCACGGCGCAGAAAACCGACCTGATTGTTTTCCCCGAACTGTGCACGACCGGCTACGAGTGCGGCGTGCGCTTTACCGAGCTGGCTCAGCGTGTGCCGGGACCGACGGTCAACCTCATTGCTCAACGCGCGAGCGAGTTTGGCGTTCACGTCGCGTTTGGCATGGCGAGCAAGGAAAAGGTCGAAAGCGTGCTGTTCGATTCAGCCGTGCTGGTTGGACCGGATGGCGACCTCATCGGCGAGTATCGCAAGGTTCACCTCAAGGGCGAAGAAAAGCTGGCGTTTCGCGCCGGATTCAAGTTTCCGATTTTCGAAACCGAGTTTGGCAACGTCGGACTGATGTTGGGTTGGGACCTGGCCTTCCCCGAAGCGGCGCGCACCTATGCGCTCGACGGCGCGGACTTGCTCCTGGTCATGGCGAACTGGGAACAGCCTTACAACGAAGAGTGGCGAACGTACTTGCTTGCGCGCGCGTATGAGAATACGTGCTTTGTCGCGGCGGCGAATCGCATCGGCCAGGACGCGACGTACTCGTTCTTTGGCGAGAGCATGATTATCAGCCCGCGCGGTCAAATCTATGCGTCGGTTGACCAGGAAGTAGAAGGCTACGCGGTGGCGCGGATTGACCTTGACGAAGTGCGCAAATATCGGGAAGAGTTCCAGATTTTGCAGTGCCGCCAGCCAAGTGCGTATCGTTCCATTGTGCGGGCCTACTGAGAAAAGTGGACAAGGAGCGGGCATGGCGTTCATCAAAGACGGTAAGCGCATTGTGGATTTGCGAAGTGACACGGTCACTCAGCCGACGCTAGAGATGCGCGAGGCGATGTTTAACGCCGAGGTCGGCGACGACGTATTTGGCGATGACCCGACCGTCAATCGGCTTGAGGCGATGGCAGCTGAGCGGATGGGCAAAGAGGCTGCGCTGTTTGTCGCCAGTGGCACGATGGGCAATCTCGTCGCGCTGTTGACGCATTGCCAGCGCGGGCACGAGGCCATCCTGGGCGACCAATCGCACACCTTCCTCAATGAAGCAGGCGGGGCGGCGGCGTTGGGTGGCATCCATCCGCGCATGGTCAAGAATCAACCGGATGGCACATTATTGCTTCCCGACATTCAAGCTGCCATCCGCGATGAAAACGTCCATCACCCGCGCACGCGGTTGGTTTGCTTGGAGAACACGCACAACTATTGTTTTGGGACGCCGCTGCGAGCCGAGTACACGCAAGCAGTGGGCGAGTTGGCGCATTCGCACGGGTTGAAGCTGCACATAGACGGCGCGCGCATTTTCAATGCGGCGGTTGCGCTGCGTGTTGATGTGAAAGAATTGACTGCGCCCGCCGATTCAATTCAGTTCTGCCTCTCCAAGGGATTGGGAGCGCCGGTCGGCTCGCTCTTGTGTGGCGCGCGCGCGTTTATCTACGAAGCGCGGCGCAACCGCAAAATGGTCGGCGGCGGAATGCGCCAGGCGGGCGTGCTGGCGGCGGCGGGCATCGTCTCGTTGACCAAGATGGTGGATCGCCTCGCTCAAGATCACGCCAACGCGCGTCGGCTCATGCAGGGCATTGCAGAGATTCCAGGCTTGGTCGTTGAGCCAGTGCATACGAATTTGGTGTTTTTCCGATTTGCGCCGCAAGTCAAGATGAGCGAGGCCGAGTTCGTCCAGGCGTTGGAGCAGCGTGATGTGCGATTGCTTTCGCTTGGCCCGCGCTGCTTTCGCGTAGTGACACATTGCTGGATTGATGCGGATGACATTGAGAGCGCGCTGGACGCAATGCGCGAGGTGATGCGAAAAGCTTGACGGATTAGAGCGGGCGTGGTATAGTTGCGCCCGCGTTCATTGGGGACGTGGTGTAGCTGGCCTAACACGCGGCCCTGTCAAGGCCGAGACCGCGGGTCCGAATCCCGTCGTCCCCGCACCAGATAAAAGACAAGCCT
>CAYHAR010000271.1:0-4959 GCA_964354595.1 uncultured Anaerolineae bacterium
TTGAACAGCCTGCCCCTGATTGACCGGACATTGACGCAGGCTCACCTCTACTATGAAAAGTGGAAAAAGCGCGCACCGTTTTTTTACACGATGGCCGGGCGGGATTGTCCCTGGGCCAAATGCACCTTTTGCGCCTGGACGACGACCTATCCGCGCTTTAGCGTGCGCTCGCCGGAAAACCTCTTGGACGAGATTGGCTTTCTGATCGAGCATCACGGCGTGCGCGAGATATTTGACGACACCGGCACTTTTCCTTCGGGCAAGTGGCTGGATCGCTTTTGCGAGGGCATGATCGAGCGGGGATACAACAAAGAGATTCTCTTTTCGATCAACATGCGCTATGGGATGCTGGCCTCGCATCATCCCGAGCTGATGAAAAAAGCCGGCTTTCGCAAAATGAAGATGGGGCTGGAATCGGCCAGCCAGTCCACGCTGGATCGCGTCCAGAAAGGCACCACCGTCGAGCAAATCGTCGAGGATTCCAAGCGCATCAGCGGGGCGGGGCTGGACATCCAGTTGACCGTGATGGTGGGCTATCCCTGGGAGACCCGCGCGGACGCAGAGCGCACGATTGACCTGGCCAACTATTTAATGTCCAACGGTTACGCCGAGATGCTCCAGGCCACCGTCGTCGTCCCCTACCCCGGCACGCCGCTTTACCGCGAGGCCGTGGAAAACGGCTGGTTCCGCATTGACCCGCAAGAGTATGAACGGTTCGACATGACCGGAACCGTCTTCCATCTGCCCGACCTGACGCCCGAAGAAGCCAACGAAATGTGCGCGGGCGTGTACAAGGCTTTTCTCAAGCCGAGATACATTTTGCGGCGACTGAGCCGCGTCCGCTCGCCGCAAGACCTGGATTACATTTGGCGCGGGGCCGTCGCCGTCATCGGCCACCTGCGCGATTTTCTGAACAGCCGAGGGAAAAGCGCGTCAGGCAAGGAGACCACGCCGTGAAAGACACGCAGCCGCTGAACTGGCGATACCTGGCCCAAGAAGCTGCCCTGATCCTGCTGCTGGGCTATTTGCTTTTGCTGGGCGGTACGTTCAACGGGCTGGTGCTCTACTCGTTGAATCTGACGACGGCGATTGTCGTCGGCGCGGTGGGAATCATCTGGCTGGGCTATCATGTGTGGCGCAGACAACCTCTGCCGCGCACCCCGCTCGCTGCGCCGCTGTTGGTTTTCCTGGCCGCTTACGCAGTCGCCGCGCTCTTTTCGACCGACCTCGGTCGCAGTGCAGGCTACGTGGGATTGCTGGTATTGTACGTCCTGGCCTATTTCCTGGTGGCCGATTTGCTGCGCGCCGGCTGGCCGGCCGAGTTGTTCGTCAAATCGCTGCTCGTCGTCAGCGTGATTGTCTTGGTTTTTGGCGTGTGGGAACTGGAACGGTGGCTGGCTGATTGGCTCGCCATCGGCGGGCTGGCTCATCCGATTCCCCCCGCCACGTATCGCGTCCGCGCCTTTCTGGGCCATCCCAACTTTGTGGCAGCGTTTCTCAATTTGCTCTTGCCTCTCGTCATCGCGCGCGCATTAGAGACGAAAGCCAGACTTGCGCGCCTGCTGCTGGCGCTGTGGGCAATCGTCGCGCTCGTGCTGATCTTTTTCACGTCGTCGCGGGGCGGATGGATTGGCACTGCCGCGCTGATGGCCACGCTGATCCTTTTGCTGGGCGTCGCGCGACGCGAGCAAGCCCTCAAGCTTCTGCGCGCGCTCGTCTGGCCGCGCTGGCGATTGGCGCTGGTGATTGTCTTGACTCTCTCATTGATTGCCGCTGGTAGCGGGCTGATCGTGCGACAATCGCAGCATCCTACGCACGGCGACTTGCTCGGGTCAAGGACCGGAATCTGGCCGCCGGCCTGGCAGGCTTTTCTCCACTCGCCGTGGATTGGAACCGGGCCGTTCACTTTTGCCAGCGCCTATCTCCAGGCCAACTCGGTGCCGCCCGCCATGCTGCTCGCTCACGCTCACAACTATCTGCTCAACATCGCCGCCGAGACCGGATGGCTTGGCCTGGTCCCGCTCATCTGGTTAGCCATCGCGCTGATCGTGAGCGTGTGGCGACGCTGGCGCGAATCCACGTCCTCAGAGCAAATGCTGCTCGCCGGTTCCACTGCCAGCCTGATCGGAATTGCGGTTCACAGCCTGTTCGACACGCCGCAAACCATGCCCACGATTGACCTGGTGATCGCCATCGTCATCGGCGTTACGCTGATTCGCTCCTCCAACACGTCACCCCATCCTCGCCGACTGATCACAGGCCCCTGGTCACTGATCACTGATTACCGATCACTGATCACCATTCTCTTTATCGGCGTCATGGTCGGCTGGGCCGGGTCGCTGTGGAGCTATGCGCCGTTCGAGCGCGGCGTGCTGGCCGCCAACCTCGGCCAATGGAACGAGGCCACGCCCTGGCTCGACCTGGCCGCGCAGCGCAATCCGCGATTGGCGTTCTATCAATTTCAAGCGGGTTATGCTCACGGCGTGCGCGCCGGCGCGCCCGATCCGGCAGAGCTTGAGGCCGCGCTGGCTTATTATCGCGCCGGCGTCGTCAAAGAGCCGGACTGGGCGCTCAACCTGGCGAACCTCGCCGCGCTTTACGAGCAAGCCGGTCAGCGTGATCGAGCCATTGCCTGGACGCGGCAAGCGGCCCGGCTTGCGCCCAAAGAAGCTGCGTTCCCGCTGAATCTGGGTCGCTATTACGAAGCAGACAACAATGCGCCCGCCGCCACAGAAGCCTATCAGCGCGCGCTCGACTTGCGTCCGGTGTGGGCCGACCTGCCCTTTTGGCGACAGAGCGCGCTCCGCCAGAAAACTCTGCGCGACTGGCTCGCCACTCATCCCAAAGGCATCTCACCAGCGGCATGGGACGACGCATCGAATCGGCTGCTGGAAGGCTGGAACGCGCTGGCAGTTGGCCGCCCCGAAGAATCGCGCAGCTTTTTCCTGCGCTCGTTGAGCACCAATGACGCGCAGGCTTACCTGGGTTTGGGCCAAGCCGAACTGGCAGCCGGCCGATTGGGCGAAGCCGACGTTGCGCTGCGCACGGCGCTGTTCATGTATCCGCCGCCGATGGTTCGTGTGGAAGCGTTGTTGGCGCAAGGCAAGCTAGCCAGCCTGCGCGGCGATGCCCGCTCGGCCATCGCGCGCTACGAGGACGCGCTCAGCTTGCTCCGCAATCCCACCATCTTTGGGCCGGGGACGCAAGACACTTCGGATTACGGCTGGTACGTCTACAATCGCGCGAGCATTGCGCCGGACCTCTTGCCGCAATTGCTCTATCCCACTTTTACGGATCGAACACTCGCGCGCATGATGGATCTGGCGGCCTGGCGCGAGCAAAGCGGCCATCGCGACGCAGCCATCCAAACTCTGCAAGAAATCCTGGCGGCTGATCCCGACATGAAACCGGCGCGGCAACGGCTGGATATACTGACGACGCCATGAGCCTCAAACGTCAACCCTTGATGGTCGTCGCCGCTGCATTCATTGGCGCGGCAGTTTACCTGGGCTGGGCCGCCGCCACAGGTGTGTGGGGGTTCGCGCTCGACGACGCCTGGATTCATCAGACTTATGCGCGTAACCTCGTCGCCACCGGGCAGTTTGCCTTCGTGCCGGGTCAACCGTCCTCCGGCTCCACTTCGCCCTTGTGGACGCTGCTCATCGCGCTGGGCTACCTTGTACGCGTGGATTACAAAGGGTGGACCTACGCGCTGGGCGCGGCGTGCCTGGCGGCGACGGCATTGGGCGTCTGGCGATTGAGCTTGCGCCTGTTCCCCAATCATCCTCGCGCGGCGCTGGCTGCCGGAATCTTGACCGCGCTCGACTGGCATCTGATTTGGGCGGCCACCTCCGGCATGGAAACTGTCCTTTTCACCGCCCTCTCCATCTGGCTCATAGTTGCCACCACACATCCGACCTCCGACTTGCGACTTTCCTCCATCGGCCTGCTCTGCGGCCTGCTCGTGTTGACGCGCCCCGAGGGCTTGCTTCTCGTTGGGCTGATATTGTTGGCGCAGGTCGCCCAGAGAGGTTGGACAAACCGTGCAACGTGGACGAGTCTCGCGTGGACAATGGTCGTGTTTGTGATTCTGCTCGCTCCGTGGCTGGCCTTCAACTGGCGCGCGAGCGGGACGCCGTTCCCCAACACGTTCTATGCCAAACAGCAAGAGTATGCTGTGTTACTTGCGGCGATTCCATTCGCACAGCGATTGGCCCAGGTGTTTTTTGCGCCATTCGTCGGCGCGACCGTGCTGTTGATTCCTGGCTCGGCGGCGGCGGCGGGGGCGCTCTTGCGCCGCGTCACGCACCTTGCAACGTGGACTCGACTCGCGCCGCTGGCCTGGGTCATCGCGCACTTGGGATTGTACGCGCTACGATTGCCCGTCACCTACCAGCATGGGCGCTACGAGATGCCGGTGATTCCCGTCTTGATCGTGTTCGGCGTAGGCGGAACGGCGGCGCTGTTGCGCTGCATCTGGCGCGACACGCGCTTGTGGCCGCGCGTGTTGAGCAGGGCCGCTGTATTGACCATCGCCCTCACCCAACTGGCGTTCGTCGTCATCGGCGCGCGCGCGTATGCGACCGACGTCGCCATCATCGAAGGCGAGATGGTGAGCGTGGCCCGCTGGCTGGACGCGAACGCCGCGCCGAACGACCTGATCGCCGCGCACGACATTGGCGCGATGGGTTACTTTGCTCGTCGGCCACTCATTGACCTGGCCGGGCTGATCAGCCCCGAGGTCATTCCTTTCATCCGCGACGAGGATCAGCTCGAAGCGCACATCCAGCAGCGCGGCGCAGTTTACCTGGTCACATTCCCTTCGTGGTATCCAAAAATGACCAGCCGGCCCGGGCTCGCGCCGGCTTTTGCGGGCAGCGCGCGCGAATCTCCCGAGCACATGACCATCTACCGTCTCTTTTCAAAAGGCCAAGCCCGCGAGATTCTTTTGGACGCAGA
>CAYHAR010000272.1:0-4945 GCA_964354595.1 uncultured Anaerolineae bacterium
CTCTGTCATTGTCATTCCGCCCAGCGCACCCCCGCTGCGAAGCAGCGGACAGGGTGTGAGCGAAGCGAAGAATCTCTTTCACGCAAGGCAGAGACCCTTCGCCGCTTTGCGGCTCAGGGTGACAGGTGGGCATGGGCCGCTCTTGTTGTATCCGGTATCGCCGCGCTCTACACACACTATTACGCCGCGCTCACGCTCCTGGCGCTCAACCTTGCTTTCTTTGCAGTGTTGGCGTGTCGCATATATCACGCATCACCCCTTCGGGTCACGCATTACGGAATACGCAATACGCAATACGCGATACGCTTTTACCTCTCCCAACTCGTCATCCTCGCCGGCTTTGCCCCCTGGCTGCCTGCCGCAATTCGTCAAGCCACGACCAACGCCACCTACTTTCCGGGCCGCGTCGGATGGCAGACGGTGGTGGGCGATACGCTGCGCGCATTCGCCACTGGCGATGTGGCATCCACAACCATTGCGACTGTGGCATTGAGCGTGATGAGCGTGCTGGCCGCCCTCGGCGCATTGGCGGAGCAACCGGGCACAACGCGGCTGAATCGCGTGATCGCAACGCTGCTCGTGGCTGCGCCGGTCGCGGCGATGGCGGTCATTGCCTGGAACAAGCCCAAGTTCGCGTCGCGGTATTTGATCGAAGCATTGCCCGCGTTTTATCTGTTGGTGGGGGCAGGGTTCACGGCAGCGGATAGACAGCGGATAAGCGGATGGGCGCTTTTCGTTCTGCGCGCACTGGTCATTGTCGGCGCGATCATTCTCGTCATCACCAGCGCGCTCTCGCTCTGCGCGACGTATTTCGATCCGGCTCGCCAGCGACCTGACGCGCGCGGCGTGGCAGCCTACATCGCCGCGAATGAGCAGCGCGGCGACGTGATTGTGTTGTTGGGTGGCTATCAATCACCCGCGTTCGGTTTTTATTACCACGGAGAAAACCCCATCGCGCCGATGCCGGAGGGCGTCATGCCGCCTGCACAGTCGCCACTGGATTATCGCGCCGCGCGGCAACTGGAAGAAACCGCGCGCGGACACGGACGGCTGTGGCTGGCGCTGTGGCAGCGCGAGTTGGCCGATCCCACCGATGTCGTCTTGAGCGAATTGCTGGAAAAGTCGCGGCGATTGGGCGTGGGGCAAGATTTTCACGACATGCGCTTGCTGTTGTTCGACCTGCAAGATCACAAGCCATTGGGTGATGGCCCACAACATCCGATGGACGTTCGTTTTACTGAACCCATCGCGCTGGCCGGATATGACTTGAGCGCAACATCTTGCGCGCCCGGCGAGTCGCTTGATTTGGCGCTGTATTGGCGTGCGTCGGGGCGCATCGCCGGGAACTATGTCGTGTTCACGCATCTCCTCGCGCCGGACGGGCGCATGGTAGCCGGCTCGGACCACATCGCCGGGGCGGACAGCTATCCCGCGTCGCTGTGGACAGAGGGCGCGCTCGTCCGCAACACCTTTACGTTGCGCGTTCCACCCGGTGCATCGCCTGGAACATTCACCATCCAAGTCGGGCTGTACGATTCCCAGGGCCGCCTGAAATTAGCCGATGGAGCCGACCGTATCCTCTTGGCCGAAATCGTGGTAAAATAGAAGTGGAAGGTGCATCATGTTCCGCGCCAGTTTCTCCTCGACCCTCCAGCCTGTTTATTGGGCTGCCCGCATCAAGCGCTCCACCGCCGACAAGTGACGGGCGTTCTCCTGGCTTTTCTCATCGCTGTAACAGTCCGTCTTTCATGTTGCGCGTTACGCGATCATTGCGCAGCACGCAACACGCATCACGAGCAAGGAGAACCCAAAATGTCTATCAAGAAATATACCGTGCCAGGCCCCAAGGCCCAGGCGCTTCTCGCACGCGACAAAAAACACACGTCGCCATCGTATCCGCGCGATTACCCGTTCGTCATGGACCATGGCCAAGGCGCTGAATGTTGGGACGTGGACGGCAACCGCTACATTGACTTTGCTGCCGGCATCGCCGTGCTTTCGACCGGCCACGCGCACCCTGAAGTGGTCAAGGCCATCCAGCAGCAGGCTGACAAGTTTATCCACATCTCGTCCGACTATTATCACGACCCGATGGTGTCGCTGGGCGAAAAAATCAACCAGATCGCGCCGATGAAAGAAGACGTGGGCATTTTCTATGCCAACTCGGGCACCGAGTCGGTCGAGGCCGCCATCAAACTCGCCAAGTACGCCACCGGGCGCTCGCGCTTTATCGGCTTTTTGGGCGGCTTTCATGGCCGCTCGATGGGCAGTCTGTCTTTCACCGCCAGCAAGTACACGCAGCAAGAGCGCTTTTTCCCGACGATGCCCGGCGTCGTGCACGTCCCCTTTGCTGACCCGTATCGCCCGGTGTTTATCACGCCGCCGGGCGGCGACGTGGGCGACGCGGTGGTGGACTATATCGAAAACGCCCTGTTCACAAACGTCTTGCCGCCAGACGAAGTCGCCGCCGTGTTGGTCGAGCCGATTCAGGGCGAGGGCGGCTATGTCGTACCTGCGCCTCACTTTATGCCGCGCCTGCGCCGGATGTGCGATCAGCACGGCATTCTGCTCATCGCCGACGAGGTGCAGTCCGGCGTCGGTCGCACCGGCAAGTGGTGGGCTATTCAGCATTGGGACGTGGAGCCAGATATTGTGTGCAGCGCCAAAGGCATCGCCTCCGGCATGCCGCTGGGGCTGATGCTCGCGCGACAAAGCATCATCCAGAAATGGCAACCTGGCGCGCACGGCAATACCTACGGCGGCAATCCACTGGCCTGCGTAGCCGCGCTCAAGACGATCGAGCTGATCGAGAACGGCATGATGGAGAACGCCGCCAAGGTCGGCGCGTACATCCTGGACGCGCTGGCCGAGATGCAGGCGCGCCATCCTTCGATGGGCGACGTGCGCGGCAAGGGCTTGATGATCGGCATCGAGCTGGTCAAAGACAAAAAGACCAAGGAACCGGCCAAGAAAGTGCGAGATGCACTGGTGCACGGCTGCTTTGAGCGCGGTCTGTTGACGCTCGGCTGCGGCGCCAGCGCCACGCGCTGTATGCCGCCGCTCATGCTGCCGCAAAAGCTGGCCGACGAGGCGCTGCAAATCTTTGAAGACGCGCTGACGGAGGCGGAGCAGAAATATCGGTAAAGCCAAAAACCTCCCGAAGGCTTCAAGCCTTCGGGAGGTTTGACAATTGACATGAAGACAATCGTTTTAGCCTCCGCTAACCCGGTCAAAGTTCAAGCCACGTTGAATGGCTTTCGTAGAATGTTCCCTGACGAGAAATTTCGGATGAAAGCCGTCTCGACCTCGTCCGGCGTCAAGAGCCAACCCTTGTCCGATGCAGAGACTCTACAAAGCGCACTCAACCGGGCGCGCAACGCCGCCCAGATGACCCCAAACGCCGATTATTGGGTGGGCATCGAAGGCGGAGTAGAAGACACCGACGGGGAGATGGCAGCGTTCGCCTGGGTCGTCGTGTGCTCCCAAGAGTTGATCGGCAAAGGCCGGACCGGAACTTTTTTCCTGCCGGTTCAAGTGGCAGACCTGATCCGCCAGGGCAAAGAGCTGGGCGAGGCCGACGACCTTGTTTTCAACCGATCCAACTCCAAGCAAGACAATGGCGCGGTGGGCCTCTTGACTGGGAATGTCATTGACCGGGCGCAGCTTTACGAGCAGGCGGTGATCCTGGCGCTGGCGCCCTTCAAGAATACCGAATTGTATTCGCGCCCGTAGCCTGGTCGCCGCCGAACAGGCGCAGCTTGCGCGGCGGCGACAAAAGCTCTCGCTCGATGCTGGCGGCTCCCTTTTGCGTGGCGCTGGCCCGGGCAGACCATTTGACCAGCATGATCTCCCCGTCCTGGATTTCTATGCCGGTGATGTAGCCGGGATAAGTGCAACTGCCGGTGTTAAAGTAAGGCGGCATTCCATACGCAGCGGACGTCGGGCGGTGTGTGTGACCACAGATGACGGCTTGCCAGTTGACCCGCGCCCACTCGACGATCCTCTGCTCGGTCTTGTCTTGCTTTCGGACGTGCCCCTTCCGACTGGTGACCCGCGCAAAATCCACAAGCTGCACGCGCTTCCAGATATTCCGCACCACGAACCGGCCCACGAGGCACAGCCGGTCGCTCGTAAAATCGGCCTGGTGTCCATGAACGACAAAGATGCGCTGCCCAGTCCTCGCGTGGCGCAAGACCAATCCCTCGTGAGCGATCAGCCCGTCTTTTTCCACCTGGTCGCGCCGACCGCCCTGGATGTCGTGATTGCCCACGATGAGGTAGAGCCGATCTTGCTGGTCGAGTTGGTGCAGCAAGTCAAAGATTCGGTCGTGAGCCTGCCGAACGTCGCTGAACCGCCGGTTCTTCCATAGCTCGTCGCCGTCTCCCACCTCGATATAAGTGAACCCGGCGTGGTAATAGTGGGCCAGCGCATGCAGGAACAGCCATCCATTCCGGGCAAAAGTGTCCGCGCGGCTTTTATCGCCCCGGTGGCAATCGCTAAACAAGACGATCCGGCTGGAATCGTCAAAAGAGATTTCGGGCGCGGTCTCAAAAACTTGGGTCAATCGCCTGGACGCAAAAGCGCGCCCAATATCCCGCGCCGCCCGGGGAGACCGCGGCGGCAGTGCGCTCAAGTTGATGTCTGAGCTTATCGTCGTCATAGGATGACATTTCCTTCCTGGCAAGCTTCCACGGCTTGTCTGCTATCATAATCGAAAATGCCCGGTGTGCCGTTTGCGTTTCATAGCAGTTTCATATCAGTTGCATTTCTACCGTCAAACTGTCCATGCCGCTGGTGATTGCCCACATTACAAAGGCTCACCGCCAGCGTCCCCGCCGACAGCCTGCCAGGACGGCGGGTTGAGCACTTGTGGACATGCTTTGTCAATACCCTGTAACCACCGATAGGCGTACGATACCGATCATAGCGATTCGCCACTTTTGAG
>CAYHAR010000273.1:0-2184 GCA_964354595.1 uncultured Anaerolineae bacterium
AGCAGAGACTCGTTCGTCTCCGCTGCGGGTGTTTTGCATGTGACTACGCACCGACGGGACAAAAACACCGTAGCTTCGCGAAGCAGGTCTATAGTGTCTCTACGATTGCGAGAGGGTCGGATTCGAACCAACGGCTCTCCGGGTTATGAGTTTCAACCCGAAAACCCCTACCTCAGACTGTCAGGCCAGCCAGTTCAGGGCGGCCCGACTGTTGAAGCAGAGCAGAGTCCGAATGGAAGTAGCTTCGGTTTTGATCTGATTGTGCAGAAAAGTCACATTTTCGACTGACCTGCCCGCCGAGATCTTGCGCCGTGTGTGTTGGCAGCGCAGGCAAACAGGACCGTCTTGACCTGAAAGGGCGTGAGCTCGGGGTGCTTGGCCCGGATGAGCGCGGCAATCCCGGTCATGTGCGGCGCGGCAAAGCTGTTGCCGGTGCTGACGATCGTGCTTTTGTTCAGCCACGCCACGCTCACGTCAATGCCCGGTGCGCCGAATTCGACCGGAGGTTCCGGGTTATAATAGTACGTGAACGGGTCGTGTCCCTCGTGCGCGGCCACCGAGATCACCGACGAGTAGAGCGAGGGGTAACTGGGCGCGGGGATATTGTTTACAGCCGAAACGAGCAGGACGTTCTTGAAATAGGCCTCGTCGGCCAATGCGTGGAACAATCCAAAAAACTCGGGCCGCGAGGTGCTCAAACTCAGGTTGATCACGTGCATCTGGTTTTCAATCGCCCAGCGCAGGCCGCCCGCGAATTGCAGCGCCTTGCCGGTGAGGTCGCGGCCCAGCACACGCACGCTGTACAGCTCCGCCTCTGGCGCAAGCGAATGAATGATCCCCGCGCAGGCGGTGCCGTGGCCGAACATATCGCGCGGCTGCTTGTCTTCTACAAAGCGGACCTGGGTCTTGGTGCGCGCATCGTACTCGACGATCACGCCGCCGCGTACCTGCCCGCCCACCGCGGGATGATCGGCCTCGATGCCGCTGTCAATGACCGCCACGCGGACGCCCTGGCCAGCTGCCGGCGGCGCGCCCCCCCACGCCCAGGCGCGCGTGATTTTACCGAGGGGGCCGACGGCGGGCAGTTCCCGCAAGGCATCGGCCGCAAATTGCGACGACCAGGCAGGACGCGCTGGATCGCTCATCAAGCATACCTCGGCCTGGAGCGCGTATAGTCAGCCAAGGCGGCCAGGATTCGCAGACCGGCTTTACGCTCCGCCTCGCCCAGTTCGTAGATGGACTTGAAGAGGTCTGCCAGCGCCATCAAATCGGCGGCGCGTTCATCTTCGCCGGGACGCTCGGCCAGACGGTCAAGCGCCTCCTTGATCTCAGGGCCGCCCTCTGTTTTGACCAGGTCTTGTAAGCCGTGCAGCAACGCTTCACCCAACCGCTCGTATTGTTGCGAGGCGTGGATCGCGATGGCGGCCTGCCGGGCAAAGATGCCCAGCAGTTCCATGTCCTGCATGCCAAACGACGGCGCATTGATCTTGTCGAGCACCTCAATGACGCCGATCACGCGGTCGTTGGAAAGCAGCGGCATGGCGAGGATAGAGCGCGGAACGTAGCCGGTTTTCTCCGCCGTCTCTTGGACAAAGCGAGGGTCTTGCTGCACGTTCGAGATTGCCATCGGCTGCCCTGTCATGGCCACGTAACCGGCGATGCCCTGGTCAAGGGGAATACGCATTCCCACCACTTGCTCGCGCCCGATGCCGGTCGAGACCTTGAAATCGAGCGTCTGCTGCTTTTCGTTCACCAGCGCGATAGAGGCCGCCGCAGCGCCAAACAGTCGCGCGGCGGCTTCGACGATGGTCTGGAGCAGTTCGTCGTTTGAACTGGGCAGGATGGCGCGCCCGCTTGCCTCGATCGCCAGCAAGAGCCGCTGCAACTGCTCTGCCCATGCGCCTTCCTGCGCGCGCGATGCCGGATTACCCATGGACACATCCTCGCTGTGCAGAGCCATCTCGGCGGCTCTTGACGGCCAAGACCCAGGAGCCTGTTGCGCTCCTGGGTTTGCTCATTTCTGTGGTGCAGAGAGACGAGTCGTCGGCGGGCAGTGTCAGTCCACGACCTGGTACGAGGCGGTGGCGGCATCAAAGACGACTTGCCGACCGGCAATCTTGGCGCTGGCCACTTTCGCCCCAGCGATTTTCGCGCCTGCAATCTTGGCGCCTGCAATCTTGGCGC
>CAYHAR010000273.1:2284-4945 GCA_964354595.1 uncultured Anaerolineae bacterium
CGTGCATCGCGTGTCCCTCCACCTCGGCGCTCTGCACCGCCCCGGCCACCTTGGCGCCAGCCATTTTCGCGCCGGCAATCTTGGCGCTGGCGATCTTGGCGCCGTGCATCGCGTGTCCCTCCACCTCGGCGCTCTGCACCGCCCCGGCCACCTTGGCACCAGCCATTTTCGCGCCGGCAATCTTGGCACCCGCTATCTTGGCGCCGGCAATCTTGGCGCTGGCGACCTTGGCGCTGTGCATCGCGTGTGCTTCCACTTCCGCCGACGCACCGAGGATCAAAGTGTCCAAAAGCTCGCGCTCACTCTTGGAGAGTGTTTTGCGCAGCGCGGAGAGCTTCTTTATCAATCGCTTCAACGCCTGAGTTTGCTTGTCATCCATTTTCTAATCCTCCAAAGATTTGATCTGATGGCCTCATTCTATTCCCATTCCATCCAACTGTCTGTCACTTGGGTGACACAACGGTGGCCAGTTTTTGGATCCGTAGGCCAGCCTCCTCTGCCTGGCGGCGCAAGGCCGCGCGATTCAACAGGACAATCTTGCCGCGCCCGGTGACGAGCCAGCCCGCGCGCCGCCATTTCCCCAGCGCTTTAGCCACGGTCTGCCGTGTCAGGCCGACGCGCTGCGCCAATTCCTCTTGGCCGATCGTAAGGTACCCTTCGGCACTGGCCTGCCGATCCAGTTGCAGGAGAAGCCGCGCCAGTCGCGCCGGGGCGTCCAGGAAGGCCAGGGCGCTTTCAAGCTCGCTGCTCACTTCCAGGCGGCGCGCCATGGTCTCGAGCACGCGGCGCATCAACCTGGGCTGCGACTCGAGCAGCGCCAGGAAATCGTCGCGCGGGAACGCAAGAACCTGGCTTGCCTCGCACGCCATTGCGCCGGTCGAGCGCGGCTGGCCGGTGATCAAGCCCAACTCGCCAAAGCCCTCGCCCGCGCGCATTTCATTGATCACCAGCTCGCGCCCGTCGGGGCTATGGAGCAGAATGGCAACACAGCCCGAGCGCACCACGTAAAAGGCTTCGGCCGGGTCCGCCTGGCTAAAGATCAGCTTGCCTTTCGGCGCCCGGAAGAGCTGTCCGGCGCGCGCCAGCGCCTGGAGCGCCCCGTCGTCCAGGCCGGCAAACAGCGGCACGCCTCGCAGAAACGAGATCACATCCGGCGATGAGCCATGTGGTTCCTTCATATCGTCATTCCACCTGGACGGCGACAAGCAAGATATCGTCGTGCGGCGCCGTCCCGCCGCAATGCGCGCGCACGGCATCGTACACCGCCTTGCAGGTATCCTGGGCCGACATCCCGCCACGGGCGTGCAGTACGGCGCACAGGCGCTCCAGGCCAAATTGCTGCCCATCCGGATCCATTGCTTCATTCACGCCGTCGGTGTACATCAGGAGCAGATTGCCCGGCGCCAGAATCACGCTCTGCTCGTCCAGCACGGGCTCGGGGAACAGTCCCAGCATCTGCCCGCGTCTGTGATTGAGCTCGACCGCCTCGTGCCGGGCGTCCAACAGCACAGGCAGTTCGTGGCCCGCGCGGGCGTAACCAAACTCGCGCGTGGCACAGTTCAAAATGCCATACAGCACCGTGACAAACATGCCCGAATCATTCATGCCGAGCAGGTGGCGATTGACGTTGCGCAACGCCTCGCCCGGCGAGCCGGCGCGGCCCGCTTCGGCGCGCAGCAAGCTATAGGCCAGCGCCATAAAGATCGCGGCGGGCACCCCATGCCCGCTCACGTCGCCGACGGCGATGCCCAGCCGGTCGCCGCCGAGGGGAATGAAATCGCAAAAGTCGCCGCCCACGCTGCGCATCGGCTCGATCAGCATGCCCAGGTCAAAGCCCGGTGGGCGCGGCCGCGCCCGCGGCAGGATGCTGCGCTGGATCGTGCGCGCGACATCCAGCTCGGCTTCCAACCTTTCCTTCTCGACCAGTTGCGCCTGCGCGGCCTTGAGCTCGTCGTAGGCCTGCCTCAGTTGCCGGTTTTTCTCCAGCATGTCGCGAATGACGAGATTTTCTGATTCGTCCAGGCGCTGCGTCAGGGTCCGCAGCATTCCATAGGCCAGGGGCGGATGGCGATGCAGCAGCGCGTCGAACTCGGCGCGCGTCATCTCCAATACCTGCAGGGGACTGCGCGCCCGCACGCTGGCCGTGTGGCGGCTGTCCTGGCCGAACAGGCTCATTTCGCCGAGGAGCGAGCCTGCGCCGAGAATGCCGAGCAGCCGTTCGGCGTCTGTGCCCAGCGCTTTGATGATCTCCACCTGGCCCTCGAGCAATATATAAAAGTGATCATCCACTCCTCCTTCCCGCAGCAACAACGTCTGCTCTGGGATTGCGCGCGGGCGCAGTGACCGGGCCAGATGTTCGATCTCGTCGCTCGGCAGCGAGGCGAACGGATGGATGGTGCTGATGATTTTTGGGTCCATGGGTCACATTAACCTTCCTCACATCTCGACTCCAGCATCCTCTCCGACAGGCTACTAGCGCCGCGCGCGAGGTCGCTGGGCCGTCGAGAGCGTCGGCAGTTATCTTGCCAGTTGTCACTTGACACACTTGACCGAGAACACATGCACTGATTGCAGCTTGCCCTTGAGTTGTACCTCGCCCTGATCTTCCACTGCAATATCGTCTGTCAGTTCCAGCCGCGTAGTCTCGTCAATCAGAATCGG
>CAYHAR010000274.1:0-4905 GCA_964354595.1 uncultured Anaerolineae bacterium
GGCGAGGTGAGTTGAGTCATCGCCGCTTGATGCAAGTGACCATGCAAGATAAAATCACATCCGTCCGTCAGCATCGCGGCGCTGTCGTTCTGGTCAAACTCGCGCAGCCAGTCAAACGGATGGTGCATCAGCGCAATTTTCAAGTCAATGCCCTCAGCCTCGTCCAGAGCAGTGCGCGCCTGGCGCTCGCCGATGAGTAAACCATTGGCTTTGTCTTGGTCAGAGGCGCATAACCAGGCGGAGTTGATGCCCAGCAACGCTACCTTTCGCCCGGCCATGTCCAGCGGGCGGACGTAAAAGTAGCGCTCGTCGCTCCAGTTCTGATTCAGATAACTGTTGACAAACTCGGCATAGCCCTTGAACCGCGCCATCATCAACCGGCGGTCGTCGGGCGAGTTGAGCAGCGTGTTGACTTTGTCGCGGTCGGTCAACGCCGCGCTGATGGATTGGGCGCCAATGCCGACGAGGCCGCGGCTCGCGTCGTGATTGCCGGGGACGACGAACAATCGCTCTCTGGGGACGCCGGTCGCAGCCAGCAGTTTATCAAAGAAATCCTGCGCCAGCTTGTATTCGTCCGGCTGGCCCGAAAATGCAACGTCGCCCGTGACGGCGATGAAATCCGGGCGCAGGTTGTCCTGCTGAATGCGCTCGGCAATGTCGCGCAAGAGCGCCTTGAGGACGACATTCGCGTTGTACGTTTGCGAGGTGCGAAAATGCAGGTCAGAAATGTGCAGCCAGGTCACTGTGTTCATCGGCTCCTCCTGGGGTGAATAGGCGGAACGGACCAACACTGAGGATTCTATACAGAATGGGGGGAAAGTCAAACGGGCAATGTATGTGACTGCTCAGCCGCCGGACACTTTGCGGGCAATCCGGCGGGAGCGGGTGGGCTCGCCTGACGGCGGACGCTTGGCATTTGCGCCGAATGGGCTATAATACGCGTGTGGTCGAGAACCGCACTCGGGGCAAGGTGATGCTGGCCCGCGTCAAGTGGTGCCGCAGTTTTGTGTGCCGCCTGCGCGGGCTGACGTTCCGCCGTCGCCTGCCCGCCGACGAAGGTCTGCTGCTCGTCGAAGCGCGAGCCAGCGTTGCGGCGACGGCGATTCACATGTTCTTTGTCTTTTTTCCGATTGCGGCGATCTGGTTGGACGACTCGTTTCGCGTGGTAGATGCCAAGCTCGCGCGACCGTTTCGCCCGTTTTATGCGCCGCGCGCTCCGGCCCGCTACGTGCTGGAAGCCGCGCCCGCGCTGCTCGATCAAGTCGCCATCGGCGATCAACTATACATGACTGAGAGGTAAAGAATGTCTTTTCGCTCGTTTGCGCTCGCGTTGACGGTCTTGGCGCTAGCGGCAGTGAGCGCCGCGCCTGCTTCGGCTCAACGATTCGCTCCCCCCGGCGCAGGCCCAACGGCGACATACACCGTTCGCGCGGGCGACACGCTGTTCAGCATCGCCGCGCGCTATCGCACGAATGTGGCGGCGCTGGCGCAGCTCAACGGCATCGTCAACCCGACGATGATTTACGTGGGCCAATCGCTCACCGTGCCCGCTCCGGCTTCGACTCCTTCAGCCACGCCAACCTCCACGCCCGCAGGTGACACGGTCTACATCGTGCAGCCCGGCGAAACGCTCTTTCGCATCGCGCTGCGCTTTGGCACGACGGCCTGGACGCTGGCCGCCTACAACAAGCTCGATAGCCCCAGCGTGATTTACGCCGGCCATCGCCTGCTGATCCCCTCCGGCTCCAAGAACTCGGATAAAGTGCCTGCGCTGCCGAGCCTGCCCGATCCGTTCGTCAGCGTGGACATGGCGCCGCTGCCTGTGATCCAGGGCAACACGATCGTCGTCACGGTGCTCACCAGCCGCCCGGTCTCGCTCAACGGCACATTCCTGGATTGGACGCTTCCCTTTGTCCAAGAGGGCAACGCCCATTACGGACTGATCGGCATCCATGCGATGCAAAAGGTCGGCCTGTTCCCGCTGACGATCACGGCGACCGACTCGGCCGGCAAGCGGACGACGATGACGACGAGCGTCCAGGTGGGCGCCGGCAAGTTTGCCTCCGAGATCATCAACCTGCCTCCCGACCGGCAGGCCCTGCTCGCGCCCGAGCTGGTCACCGCCGAGCGCAACAAGCTCTCCAAGATCTTTAACGTCTTTACTCCATCACGATCCTGGAACGGGCTGTTCACGCCGCCCGGGACCGGGAGTCTAACGTCCGTGTTCGGCACGCGACGCGCATACAACGGCGGCGTGTTTGCCAGTTACCACGAGGGCCTGGACTTTATGGGCGCGACCGGGATGCCCGTCTATGCGCCGGCGGATGGCGTGGTGGCCTTGGCGGAGAAATTGACCGTGCGCGGCAACGCGGTCATCATTGACCACGGCTGGGGCATCTATTCCGGGGTATATCACATGTCCGAGATCAACGTGACGGTCGGTCAGCGCGTCAAGCAAGGACAGGTGGTCGGCAAAATCGGCAGCACGGGACTTTCGACCGGGTCGCACCTGCACTGGGATTTGCGCGTGCGCGGGCTGAACGTTGACCCGATGCAGTGGACGAGGAGAGTCTTTCCGTAATTGCAGCTAGACCTGTCAGGTCTAGGGAGTCTGTCCATGATCGCATCAGTTTTTCTGAGCGGCGTTCAATTGTTGCTGGCCGTGATCCTCAGCGCGCTGGCGGCTTTTCTGGGCGCGTGGTTGTTCAATCGCTCAACGCCCGGCCTGGACGAATGGGCCGAGCTGCGCAAAGGCAACCCGGCGGTAGGCGTGGTGATGGGCGCGGTCATCGCAGGCGTGGCGATCATTCTGCGCCCGGCGCTGCGCGTCGTCCCGCTGCAAGTGGACGCGGGCGCAACGCTCGACGTGGCCTGGCGGCTGCTCGCTCAGACAATCCAAGTGGCGGTGGGGCTTGCGCTTTCGCTGGCCGTCATTGCGTTTGCGCTGTGGCTGTTCACCAAGCTCACGGGCGAGCTGGACGAGTGGGTCGAGATCGGCAAAGGCAATGTGGGCGTAGCGGCGATGCTGGCGGGTGTGATCATTGCGACGGCGCTCCTGTCTGGCGTCGCGCTGGATAGCATCCTCGCGTTGCTGTTCCCTTGACCCGTGTAGCACTGAAAGACAACGCGCCGGAGGGATCGTCCCACCGGCGCGATTCGTTTTTGCCGAGAGAAGGCGGCATGGCGCCAAGCGTGCCGCCCTACTCTTCGTCTGTGGTTTCTTGCTCGTCGCTCTCGCTCGCTGCCAACAACTCTTTGGCGTCCTCTGCGCGCTCGTCGGGCACCAGGACACGCACTTCGCCCAGCCCGTCCACCGTGATTCCGATCGCGCGCCCGGCGCTTTCGTAATCCAACAAGACCGGGATGCCGGCGCTTTCCAGTCGCCCCTTGATGACCTCGGCTTGCAGCAGTCCCGCCGTGCGGTAGACCAGCGTCATCCCTGGCCGGTTCACGTTGATGGGCCTAAACATGGCGCGCCCCCACGAGCGCCGGGTGATGCTCGGCATAGTGCTCGAACGTATCACCGGCCACGAGTTTTTCGAGCGGCTCGCCTTCCCTCCACTCAAAGCGCTTGGGGTTCGTCAGGTCGCGCTCTTTCACGGCCTCCAATCGCTTGAGCAATTGCGCGTGGACAGCGTGAAAATCGGCCAGGACGCGCTCGAGCGGGCGGTCGCGCTGCTCGGCGTAGGACTCGGCATTGACCTTGTCGTCCTCGGCCTGCGTGTGGAACGTCTGGGGCGTCGCGCCGCGCTCGACGGCGTACAGCGTGGTGACCAGCCGCGATTCCCACATGGCAATATGTCCCAAAATATCTTGTACCGACCACTCGCCCATCGCGCCGGGCGCGGTCATTTGCTCCGGCGTCAATCCTTCCAGCGTCGCCTCGAACTCGGCGCGCCCTTTGCGGATGGCTTTCAGTAGATCACGTTTGGTCATCGCTCATCCCTCCACACTCTACTCTCTACGCTCCACGTCCTACGTCCGATACTTTTCAATCAGCTTTTCCAGCGAGAACTGGCCGCCGGATTTTTTCCTCACCTCGGCCATCTGTGCGTCGTAAGTGGGACGCTCCTCGCGATAGTACACACCCAGGTACAGCGGGTCGAGCGACATGGATCGCTCAATCGCCATCATCCTGTTGGACGAGTCGTGATCGGCGGGCAAGTCCTTCGTCAGCGTGCGAAAGTGATCATACGTGTCGTTGAACGTGACGCACGGACTGTAGACCTGGATGAACGCGAACCCCTTGTGACGGATGCCTTGCTTGACGAGTTCCGTCACATCCTTGGGGCGCGAGGAAAATCCGCGCGCGACAAAGCTCGCGCCATACGCAAGCGCCATCAAGATGGGATTGATCGGAAAGTCCGGGCTGCCATAGGGCGCGGCTTTCTTTTCCATCCCGTGCGGGCTGGTGGGCGAAGGCTGACCCTTGGTCAGCCCATAGATTTGATTGTCCATCACGATGTAGGTCAGGTCCACATTGCGCCGCGCCGCGTGAGGCAAGTGGCCCGCGCCGATGGAGAACGCATCGCCATCGCCGCCCGCGACGACGACCGTGAGATCCGGATTTGCCATCTTGACGCCCGTCGCCAGCGGCAGCGCGCGGCCGTGCACGCCGTGAAAGCCATACGCCTCGACAAACGCCGGAAATCGCCCCGAGCAGCCGATGCCGGAAACGAGCACCGTATTGGCCGGGTCCATGTTCATATCCGCCAGCGCTTTGTAGAACGCCGAAAGCACACCAAAATCCCCGCAGCCGGGGCACCAGATGGGTTTCAAGTCGCTCTTGTAATCGGCCACCGTGCGTTTGATCGGGGCCAACTGAGTCATCACAGCGCTCATTCGATTCCTCCCACCCACTATCTCAACAGTTCGTCATAGTCAGGCTTGATGCCAACATAGTAA
>CAYHAR010000275.1:0-4896 GCA_964354595.1 uncultured Anaerolineae bacterium
ATGAGGATCACGCAGACGGATTGGGCGCGCTTCATCCTCAGCTCGCGCCACCGCTGGCTGGCGGCGGTGGCGCTGTTTGCGTTGGCGCTGATAGCCGGGCTGGTGAGCGGCTGGCTGGTGACGACCGTCGGCGCGGTCATCGTCGCCGCGCTCATCCTCGCCGTCGCGGGCGGAGTCGTGGCGCTGCGCGATGTCGAGCTGGGCTATGCGGCGCTCATCGGCGTCATTGCGCTCTTGCCGTTCGGCGCAGTGCCCGTGCCATTCAGCCCCAAGCCCACGTTCCTCGACCTGGCGATGCTGCTCTTGTTCGGCGTGTGGGCGATGCAGCTTGCCACGCGCCGGCAGCAGAATTTCATCAGCGCTCCGCTGGGCGGATGGGTGTTGGCGTTCTTTGCCATCGCCATCGGCGCGTTCGTCGCCGGGCTGGGCCACGCCGCGCTCGATCAAACGATTGCGCGCCGCTTTGCGGAAATCCTGCTGAGCATCTTGACGTATTTCCTCATTGTCAACACTGTGCGCGACGAAAGTCGCCTGCAACGCCTGACACGCCTCATCATCCTGGGCGGGGCCGCTGCCGCACTCGTGGCGATTGTACTCTACGCGCTGCCGGACGAGACGAGCCTCTCGATTCTTTCCAGCCTGCAGCGCGTGGGCTACTATCCGCAAGGCGGGCCGGTCTTGCGTTACATCCTCGACGATCCCGCGCTCCCTCAGCGCGCCACCGGCACAGCGGTTGACCCGAACGCGCTCGGCGCATTCCTCATCATGACGATTGCGTTGGCGGTGCCGCAATTTTTCGGCGCAAAGCGGATTCTGCCGCGCTGGATCGTGGCCGGCTCGCTCGGCGTGATGGGGCTGGCATTGCTGTTGACGATCTCGCGCGGCGCGTTTGCGGCGACGGCGGCGGCGGTGCTGGCATTGGGCGTGCTGCGCTACCCGCGTTTGCTGTTGATCCTTGTCGTCGTGCTGGCCGTCATTTTACTCGTTCCGTGGACGCAGAGTTACGTGGCGCATTTCGTCGAGGGGATGCGCGGCGAGGACCTGGCAACGCAGATGCGCTTTGGCGAGTACAAGGACGCGCTGATTTTGATCCAGCGTTACCCGCTGCTGGGCGTCGGCTTTTCCGGCTCACCGGATATTGACACGTATATCGGCGTTTCGAACATGTACCTGCTCATCGCTGAGGAGATGGGCTTGGTGGGACTGGCCGCGTTCGCTGCTATCATCGTCGCGCTGTATGTCGCCGCCGCCCAAGTCTATCGGCGCGTCTACGATGCCGGCGCTTTAGAGCCGATCTGGTGGGGTTTGCACGCCGCGGTCTTGGGCGCACTCGTCGGCGGCGTGGTAGACCACTATTTCTTCAACCTGGACTTTCACCCGTCGGTGGCGTTTTTTTGGTTGTATCTTGGATTGGCCGCCGTGGCAACGCGGCTCGTGGAACGTCAAACGTGAGGCGATAGGCGATACGCGATGGGCGGTAAGCGAACAGTCGAGACCACATTCCCCGTGCGGTACGCCGAGACCGACCAGATGCAGGTCGTTCATCACAGCAATTACGTGGTATGGATGGAAGAGGGTCGCTCCGAGTTTATGCGCGCGAGCGGCGCGGACTATGCCCAGGTCGAGCGCGGCGGGCACTATTTTACGGCGACAGGGATACAGGTGCGCTACGTCGCGTCGGCGCGTTATGGCGAGCGCGTCACCGTGCGGACGTGGGTCGAGGAGCTACGCAGCCGTCAATTGACTTTCGGCTACGAGATTGTCAATGCTTCAACCGGCGCGGTGCTGGTGACGGCGACCTCGGAACATCTTTGCATTGACCGGCAGGGCCGCGTGGCGCGCATCCCCGACCAGTGGCGCAAGCTACTGTCCACTGACCACTGATCACTATGTCTGCGCGCCACCGCCGACCGTGATCACTTCCCCGTTCACGAACGTATTCCAGCCCGAGCCGAGGAACAACACCACGCGCGCCACATCGTCCGGCGTGGCAATGCGCCCGACGGGGATGGATTTCGCCATGCGCTCCTGCGTTTCGGTCGTCATGCTTTCGCGCATGGCCGGGGTGAGGATGGTGGTGGGCGCGACGGCGTTGACCAGCACGCCGTCCGGGCCAAGCTCTTTGGCAAGCGATTTCGTCAGGCCGATGAGGCCGGCCTTGGCGGCCGAGTAGTGGGCTTGCCGGGCCGTGCCCACGAGACCGCTGCGCGACGCAATGTTGACGATGCGTCCCCATTTTTGCGACCGCATGTACGGCGCGCACAGGTGGATGGTGTGAAACACGCCGGTCAGCATCACGTCGAGCATCCGGCTCCACTGCAAGGCCGTCATCGTTTCTAGCGGCACGCTGCCCTCAAACGCGCTGGCGCTGTTGACGAGCACATCCACGCCGCCCCATTCTTTCTTGATCTCGTTGACCATCGCCTCGACCGAGGCGCGGTCGGCCAGGTCCGCGCCCAACGTCAGCGATTCGCCGCCCACCGCCACGACGGATTGCGCCACGATCTCGGCGGCTTCTTTGTGTCGCCGGTAGTGGACGACGACACACGCTTGATGTCGCCCGAATACCAGCGCCAATTCGCGGCCCAGCCCGCCGGACGCGCCCGCGATCAACACCACCTTGTCGGCCAGTTCCAGTTCCATCTGTCTCCTCCTCCGACCTCTAACTTTGCCTATTATAGGCGAGCGTTGTTTTTGACACAAGCTATCCGCCGTGCTACAATGTAACCCGCAATCCGCGCCGTCGAATGTCCCCCTGAAGCGAACGGAAAAAATGAGCGACTCTGCCCGAGATCGTCTGAGAAAGCTTTTGGGCGGCAAGCCTTCTTGGTCTGCCGCGCCGCCTGCGCCGCGTCCCATCCAATCGCCGGCGGCTCGACCGACAACGCCGCCTCCGGCCAGGCCATCCGTGCCTGCGCCCGCGCGACCGGTTCCACCGCCGCCGACCAGCAGCATCAAGCCCGAGCCTCCTGGCGCTCCTGCGCCCAAGCCGGTTTCACCTGCTTCGCCGCAACCGGCAGCGCCGGCCCAACGCAACGCTCCGACGACTTTATCGGATGCGCGGCTCTATTTGCAAGAGTTGCGCGGCAAGATGGCGCGATTGGCCGAAGATTTTGCGCAAGGCAATCTCAATCGGGCGCAGTTTCAAGAAATCTATACTCACTATCAGCGGCAGCGCGTGGATATTGAGCGGGCCATGTACGATATGCCCGGCTCCGATGTCTGGCGCGGCGCAGTCTCTCGGGGGCTGACGGCCATGTTGCGCCAGCGCAATGCGGCCCAAGTCCTCAGTTATTCGATCTATGACAACGCGACCAGTCTGCCGCTCGCTTCGGTCGGCGAGTTCAAAGTGGATACCGGACTGCTCGTGCCCATGCTGTCGAGTTTCCGCTCGGCGACCCAAGAGATTTTCGGCGGAGGAATGCGAAGCACCGAGATCGAGGGCGGGCACTGGGTGTGCTTTGTGCCGGGCCGGTTCACCACCTTGTTCGTGGTGTTTTCAGTCGAGCCGGCGCGCCTCCAACTCATGTTGATCGAGGACCTGCATCGTGACTTTGAGACGGCCAACGCGGCAGTGTTGGCTCGCGGTGAAGGCGTCGAGGCGGCGCGACAGTTTGTCCAGTTGTGGGCGCTCGACCGGATGGCGCTCTAGCATGACCCGCCGTCGAACAAAAACAGCCCTCGTCATCGAGGGCTGTTGTTCTGCGCGCCGAATCAATCCTTCAGCCGGACCTCGTAGCGGTTCCACAGGTCGCCGAGCATCGCCTGTATTTCGGCCGGCGTGAGGTACGTGTCGAACAGGAAGCGCCAGTTGGGTGGGCCGGGCGCCCAGCCCGTGTAACTGCACACTCCGTACTCCATGAGCTTGGACTGGATAGCCGAACAGCCTCCCCAGGCTCCACTCCCAAAGATGGTGTATGTGCGGTTGAGTTCTCGTTTGGGTCTTTGCATATATACCTCTTGACCAAGAGGCAAACCGGCTCGCTTGTCATATTATGGCCTAGCTTTACAGATAAGTCAAGTGTAAATTGCGTTGCGAGTGCGTTTCTGTTTCGCCGTCGCCAGACCCCCGTTTTCTCCTGGAAAACGTGTTTTTCTGCTGCGGCTTGTGCCGCATGGCCTGTGCAGGTATAATGGCAGCTCGCAAGTTAGAGATGGGTCAGATGGTTCATCTACCTGAAGGGAGGCCTGGATGCCTAGTCCCCACGAGCTGCAAGACCAGCAACGTCAGGCGCTCATCGGGCACATTGCGCGCCACTTGAATGACCTGGACGATCAAACGCTGCTTTCGCTGGCCGACCTCACGCGCGAGGCGGCGCTCAACGTCGAGACGGTGAATGTGGCGGGCAGCTCTGTTTCGCGGCGGCGGTTTCTGACGGCGACGTTGGCGGGTGGCTTTATTGCGGCGACCGCCGGCGCGGTGGCGGTTTGGCAATATGGCAGCGGGCGCGGCCAGGAATTGAGCGACGAGATGGCCCGACTGTGGGGCCTGGTTCATTTGTATGAAAAGTTGGAAGACGCCGAGCTGGACCGCGTCGTGACGGCGGGATTGGCCGTGGTGGGCGCAGCGTTGAGCGCGCTGGCCGCCGCCGCCGAGCTGGTCAAGGCCGGCGCACAAGTCGTCGAGGACGCCCTGACAAAGTTCGAGGCGGCGTTTCCGATCATCCGCGATGGCATCACGTGGCTGGAAAGCTTGATCTCTGACTTTTCGCAGCGCATCCACTTGCTGGAAGACGCAATTGGCCGCGCCCTTAACGAAGTGAACCCGATCACGCAGGCGCTCGGCGCATTCTTTAACTCGGTCCTCAACTTGCTGCCCTTCGGCGGCGGCCAAAAGATCAAAGAAGTCCTCGACCGCGTCGGCGAGATCGTCAACATTATCCCCAAGTCAATCGC
>CAYHAR010000276.1:0-4893 GCA_964354595.1 uncultured Anaerolineae bacterium
ACTTTTTTCCTCCTGGCAGTTGCGTTGTTCATTCTGATGCTGTATGGCATCATGTTCGTCCAACACGCCGTGGCTGTCGTGCGCTTCCCTTACCAGATGGACTATGGCGAGGGCGTGGAACTCTACGCGGTCTCCCGGCTGTTGAGCGGAGAGACCCTGTACGGCAGCATCAACCAGCCTCCTTATCACGTCGGCGTGTACCCGCCTCTGTATACACTTGTCGTCGCTCCAATTGCAGCCCTGGCTGGCATCCAGTATGGAGCGGGGCGTGCGGTGAGTGCAGTGCTGGCCCTGTTCATCGCCTGGCTGCTGGGGCAGATGGTGTATGAAGAGACTCACAAGCTCTGGGCGGGCATCGTCACCGGGCTACTCTGGGTGGCTTCGCACTTGGTCTACAGTTGGGCCGTGTTGATGCGTGTGGACATGCTGGCTATCGCGCTTTCGCTGTTGGGCTTGTATCTCTTTTGGCGCGGATACGTCCGCAGAGGTTTAGAGCGATACGTTTTTGTGGCGATGGTCTTGTTCGTCGCCGCTGCCTACGCCCGCCAGACATCAGTCTGGGCGGCCGCCTCTTGCCTGGTCTACCTGGTCGTCATGCGCCGCTGGGCGCTGGCCGGCAAGGCGCTCGCACTTTACGCTGGCCTGGGACTGGCGATCTTGGGTTTGCTCAGTGCGACGACAGGCGGCGAGTTCTTCCGGCATTTGGTTGTTTACAATTACCAGGTCTGGAAGTTCAGCCGATGGCAGGCCGCCGTCGGGCGTGTATGGGCGCTGTATCCTCTGGCGATTCTTGCCGGGCTGATCACGCTTGTCCTGACCCTGTGGCGACGCTGGCCGGCGTTGGCGGCGTTGTACCTGATGTTCGGCTGGCTCTCGTCGGTGACCACAGGCGAAATTGGAGCATACATCAATCACTTGCTGGAGGCCAGTGCTGCTACGTGGTTGGCTTGTGGATTGTTGTTGGGGCATACTGCCAAAAGTAGACAAGGACTGTGGGGGCTGTTGGCCTCGGTAGCTTTGCTTGTCCAGATTGCGATGCTGATCCACCTGCCGTACAGCTTGCAAAGCGGAGTACTGGAGCCGTGGACGGCACTCAAGCCCGCCGTGCGGACATGGTCCAAGCAAAATCGTGCGGCGTATCTATGGACGCCTGCGCAGGCCGATGTACAAGCTGCCGACGAGCTTTCGTATAGAGTCCATCAAACGCCCGGCTTGATTCTTTCTGAAGATGGCGCGTTCACTACGACGCATGGCCGCCCGATGTGGATTCAGTTTTTTGATTTCACGCAACTAGCCAAACTGGGACTCTGGGATCAGTCGCCGTTCCAGGACCAGATTCGGACGCATCAGTTTGCTCTGCTCCTTCTCAAATTTGATACGGCGACGGACGTGCTCTCTTACCGCAACATTGTGACGCCCGAAATGCTTGATGCTATCCGGCAGAGCTATGTCCTGGAAAAGCAAATCTGGCTCTACTACGTCTACGTGCCGCGCGCAGCGCCGACTAACTGAACGGGGAGAAGGAGACGGACCCACGCGCGGAGGAACTCGACGAATGGATAGCGGCTCGCATTCCGGCTGGCGCGAATATGGGCCTGGCCTATGAGTGGGATCAGATGAGCAACTTCGCTTGGTTGGGAGCTGACGACGCGTCACACGACTGCGCCGCGCCGGGCTGATCTGGTGACCATGTGGAAGATGGACCAGTTGCCCAAGCCGACACCGGAGAACGTCGCGGCTTCGCGAGCAGATGAATGCGCGCCGCATCAATTATCTGGTCGCTTACACGGCGGCGGGCATGGGCAGCAAACGCCTGCAAGGTACGCTCGCGCTCATGGGTGACCAACTCCGCTTGCTGGGCGAAAAAGAGTATGTTCCGCTGGTACTGGCCGGACGAGGTCAAGCGCCGCCTATACGATAACGAGTACCTGGACGAGCAAGAGTTAGACCGGATAGAGGCGGGAGTGGGACGAGACCGTGTGACGGTTCACGTCTACGCTTACACACCGTGAAAGCGCGCGCCCTCTATGGCCGATAAGCATAGACGCCGACCATCAGGCTGCGCTCGGTGCCGAGCTGCTCGACGGCCTGCCGCAATTGCTCGTCGTCGAGATACTCGCCATCGTACAGCCGGTGGTCTATCTTGTCCGGCCAATACCACCGCAGCGGAAAATCGCGCTCGCCCAGAACGCGCGCCTGGTCGCCCAAAATCGCCAGCGTGCCTTGCAATCGTTTGATCCCCACGCCGGGGGCGGTGTAGGCGATAAGGTAATTGATCTCCCGCTGGTTCATCTGATCGCGCAAGGCCGCCACGTTTTCCGGCGTCGGGTCGGGCAGGCGGTGCATCTCCCACACCGTTACCAGATCAGCCCGGCGTGGCCCGTCAGGGGAGGCGCGGCGCGCCGTCAGCTCCCAGCCCAACGCCGGACCGCTCATCTGATCCCAATCGTTGACCAGGCCGATGCGCGCCGGGCCGGGGGGCAACACCGTTGCCGTCCACTGGTAAAGACTTGCGGCGCGCGCGTCAGTTTCCAGCGAAAGCATGTATAGCGTCGGATAGAGGGTCATTTGCTTGACCAGCCCCAGAATGGCGGTCAGCGCCAGCGCTGCGATGGCGGCCCACATCGCAAGCCGCGCTCCCCACTTTCTTTCGGTTCCCTGTCGTGCGATCCAGCCGGGCCATGCGTCGGCAATTCGCGCTGCCCACATTCCGCCCATCAGCCACAACGCGGGCATGGCCGTGGTGAGAAAACGCGGCGCGAGTCCCGCGTGCGTGCTGATGCCGACCAGATGCCAGGCGAAAAAAAACGCCAGCGGCCTCAACTTGTCATCGCGCCAGCGAGCCACCGACGCGATGAACGCGGCGAGCAGTCCCGCTGATATCAGCGGCGATGGGCTGAACTGGAGCCAGATGCTCCTGAGGTAGAAAACCAAATGGGCAAAGAATGAAGGTTGGGATCTGGCGGCAAAATCTCGCTGTGCGGCAATAAAACTCATCAACCCATTGCGCGTCACCGGCAGCGTCACCCACGTCAGCATCACCACCGCCGTTGGCAGCATCATCAGAAACAGACGTTTGAGGAAGACGCGCCACTGCCTCGCGAGGCAGCCCTGCATCACGAGCGTCAATACCAGCGGCACGCTGAGGAAAAGCCCGTACACATACTTGGTCAGCCCGGCCGCGATGATGCCCAGGCCCGCAGCGAGCCAGCCCCACTCGCGCCCTTCGACGCCTTGCCAATAGCCCCACAGCGTGAGCAACACACACAGCGCGCCCAGCATTTCGACATAGACCAGCGAGCTCATGATCCACACGGGAGGAGCGGCCAGCATCGAAAGAGCCGCGGCCAGTCCGGCCAGCCACGGCCAACGTGTGTCGCGCGCCAGCCTTCGGCCCAACGCATAGAGGAGCAAAACGTCGAGCGCATAGACGGCCAGGCTGAACAGGCGGGCGGTGACGTGCGTGGCAGGCAAAAAGGTCAGCGCCATGCCCAACAGCCAAGGATGAACGGGCGGATAAAACGATTGACGCAGGCTGGCGGCCAGCGCGCCGGCCAGATCGCTATCGCGCAAATAGGTTGAAAGGCGGAGAGCCTCGTAAGCATGCACGCCTTCGTCGCTATCGAACGAGTAAGCCGAATTTCGCTGGACGAATCCGGCCAGCCACGCGACCAGGGCGAGCGTCAGAGCGATCACTGCCGCACGGCTCAGCCACTCGGCAAGTCTACGTCGTCCTTTGTGTTCCAACGTGGTTGCTATGTGCACCTCTACGGCCTGCCCAGCTTTTCGATCTGTTGCTCAAGTTGCGCGCGGTTGGGGACGTTCGGCTCCAGTGCAAGATAGGTTTGCAAATCTTGGATCGCTTGCGCGTTTTGGCCGCGCTCGCGGTAGGCCAACGCGCGGTTGAGATAAGCGTCGGATAGCTTGGGATCGAGTTGGATAGCTCGTGTGTAATCGGCGATGGCCCGGTCATAGTCGCCCTGACCCGCGTAAAGCAGGCCGCGATTAAGGTAGGCCACGGCGCTGGCCGGATCGAGTTGCAGCAGTTCGGTGTAATCGGCCCGGGCATGGTCGTAATCGCCAGAGAGTTGATACGCCACGGCCCGGTCGGCGTAGAACGATGGCTGAGGCCGCAGGTCAATCGCTCGCGTGTGATTGGCGATAGCCTGGGCATAGTCGCCCGCGGCGACGTAGGTCAGTCCGCGCGCATTGTACGCAACTGCCGATTGAGGATCGAGCTGGATGGCCCGCGTCAGATCGGCGAGGGCGCAATCGGGCAGGTGCTTGCGGCGGCACGCGTCGCCCCGGCCCAGGTACGCGGCGGCATTGCGCGGGTCGAGCCGGATGGCCCAGGTGTATTCGGCCAGCGCGCGATCCAGTTCGCCCTGGCCTGCGGCGTCTGCTCCGCGCGCGGCGAGCGTCGCGGCTAGCCGGGGCGCAGCCAGCATGACACCGGTGGCAATGAGGATTGCGCCGATTGCAGCAACGCCGACCACCACCAGTAGCCTGCGCGTTCCGAAGGCGGAGAGATCCGAAATCCGCAATCCACAATCCACAATCAAAAAATCGCGTACATGAACGGGCCGAGCGCCTCGACCAGCACGATGAACACGCCCAGCAAAACCAGCGCCAGGATGATCGGCAGCAGCCACCAGCGCTTGCGGATGCGCATAAAATGCCAGAACTCGACCAGCAGCCCCAATCGCTGGCGATTCAAAATCAGCACGACGACGATCACGATCAGGACGATCCAGGGCAAAAATCTCAACAGTGTTTCTTTCATGTCAACCTCTTTTAGGGGGATGGAAGCACGCCCTGCGCGTCCAACTGCTCGATCATCTCGATCATCGCAATCGAGTGCCCGATCTCGGTCGGGTGATAGTCGTCCACGAA
>CAYHAR010000277.1:0-4888 GCA_964354595.1 uncultured Anaerolineae bacterium
TCCGCGCCGAGGCGCAAGCTCAAGCGCAAGACGTTGCCCGCCGCGTCGCCGCCGATCCGGTTCACAAAGGCATGGCGCTCTTGGAGGCGATGGAAGCGGGCCAGCTTTGACTTGGGGTTCGTCAATAGTATAATGCGAGCATCTCAAGAGAATGGAGGTAGCTGGCCCTGTATGAGCCAGCCTTATAGTGACACGATGAGCCTGAAATACGATACGAGTGGACGCCTGCACATTGAATCGCCCCTGATGGGCGAATCGCTGATGGACAAGTCACTCTTGGCGAGCACCGACGCCGAATCCATCTATCGGCTCATGCCCGACCTCACTGTGGTCAAAATCGGCGGGCAGAGCATCATTGATCGCGGACGCAAGACCCTGCTCCCCATTCTCGACGAGCTAGTCGAGGCGCGCAAGTCGCACAAGATTCTCATCACCACGGGCGGCGGGACGCGCGCGCGCCATGCCTACGCCATCGCCACCGACCTGGGAATGCCGACCGGCGTGCTGGCGCGTTTGGGGTCGAGCATCAGCGAGCAAAACGCCTTGATGGTCGCCATCTTGCTCAGCCGGCACGGTGGCATCAAAATCGGCCACGACGACCTGCCCAAGCTCGCCAACTATATCATGCTAGGCGGCCTGCCCGTCACGCACGCGATGCCGCCGTATGGCCTGTTCGAGCGACCGGCCGCACTGGGCCGCATCCCGCCACACCGCACCGACGTGGGCGCGTTCCTGTTGGCCGAAGTGATGGGCGCGCAGCGATGTGTGCTCATCAAGGATGAGCAAGGGCTTTACACGGCTGACCCCAAAAAGGATCCCTCGGCAAAATTCATCCCAGAGATCGAGGTCAACGAATTGCTCGCGCTCGATTTGAATGACCTGGCTGTCGAGCGCAGTATGCTAGAGACGTTGCAGAACGCTCGCAGTCTGCGCGAGGTGTTCATCGTCAACGGGCTGGAACGGGGCAACATTACGCGCGTCTTGAACGGAGAGCACGTCGGCACGCGCATCTACAAAGCCGCGTAAATGACAAGGGCGACCCACTGTGGTCGCCCTTGTCATTTATCGTGCATGTCGTCGCCGCCGACCGGCTCTTTCCCGAATCGCGCGGCTGGCACATTCAGGACAGGTCTCTGGCTCGCCCTGCCCACTGCCGTGTTCAATCTCCCAATTGTAGCCGCAATCGGTGCAGTGCCAGCGGACCGCCGCCACGCGAAATGTGCCGCCCTCGATTTGCAGCGCCGTTCCATCCACTAGAGCCAGCGTCACCTTGCGCCGCGCTTCCGTGATGATCCGCTGAAAGGTCGAGCGAGAAATTCCCATCTGCTCGGCGGCGTCTTGCTGGTAACGCCCTTCGACATCGGCCAGGCGCAACGCCTCCAATTCCTCGTGGAGCAGGACGGTGCAATCGAGTGACTTGAGCGGCACCCCGACCGGCTTGTAGATCGCCGGTTGAGGCTCGCGCATCAGCCGCCGGCGCTTACGCGGACGCGGCATCGCCGCCCCGCCGTCTGCGGCCTCGGTGATGTCGTCCGCCGCCGCCTTCTTCGCCGACATGCTCACCGCTGCCGCGTGGCAGCATGACCAGTTCCGCGCTGATGGCTTGAGCAATAGCTTCCATTTCGCCTTTGCGCAAGTGGGTCTTGAAGAATTTCATATCCGTGTCATGCACGCCGACCACCGCAAAGCGCGGCTGCCCATCTCCCTCGCGCATGTTGCCGCGTTCGCGCACAAATATCTTGGCCATGTTTCCTCCTCTTCTCTAAACAGTTTCGGGTATATACCCAAAATCATTATACACGGCCATCTCTGCGTTGTCAACGGCAACTTATCTCTATCGTTATACCTGCTTGCGATAACGGCTCAATGGATTATAATGGCCCAAACCATTCTGGGAGATATGACCGTGATCTATATCGGGCTGGACGACACCGACAACAAAGAATCGAGAGGGACAGGGCGACTCGCGCGGGCGATGGCCGAGACGCTGTCGGAGCGATACACAGTGCGCGGCATCACGCGCCATCAATTGCTGGTTGACCCGCGGGTGCCGTACACCTCTCACAACAGCAGTGCGACGATCCACCTGCAAGCCGATGGCGACGTTGACCTGAACGCGCTGGCCGATCAAGCGCAGGCGATCATGCTGGCCGATTTCCAGGTGGGCAGCGATCCAGGCTTGTGTGTGGCGCGGGTCGTCACGCCAGAGATGATTGACTTGGGCCGCCGCGCCAAGATCGAACTCGTGCTCCAGTCCGAGGCCCGCGATGTGGCGGCCCGCGGTGGCTGCGTGCTGCGCGGATTGGGCGGCACGCAAGATGGCGTGATCGGCGCATTGGCCAGCACCGGACTGGCCGCGACCGGCGAGGATGGCCGCTTTATCCTGATCGGCACCGCACGCAACCTGGAAGACGCGCAGACAGTGCAAGCGATCCTGGCCAGCGGCATCAGCCAGGTCCGCACGCTGGACGGCCAAACGCTGACCGAAGGAATCGTCGAAACGGGCAAGCTGCGCCCTGCGTTCCGGCAAGGCCAGCCCATCCTTTTTGTCACGCGCAATGCAGAACGCGACCTCTGGCTTCCCGTCAAGCTCGATTGACGCACACGATTCACATGACAGAGCCACGCGCCTCGGACAAGCTGCTTGTGGCGAACGATCTCACCTATGCTTACCACGCTCAATCCGCGCCGAGCGTCCGCCACGTATCGCTGACCGTCGGCACAGGCGAGCGATGGCTCCTCACCGGCTCGTCGGGCTGTGGCAAGTCTACCCTCGCGCGCTGTCTGGTCGGGCTGATCCCGCATCTGTACAAAGGCACGCTGGAAGGCCAGGTCTGGCTCGACGGTCTGCGCACCGACGCGACGCCGTTGTGGCAGTTGGCGGAAAAGGCCGGCCTGGTGCTGCAAAACGTCCAGGCGCAAATGCTGGCCTCCACCGTCCAGGACGAAATCGCGTTTGGATTAGAAAACCTGGGATTGCCGCGCGGCGAGATCAAGCGCCGGATTGACGCGGCGTTGGATCGCTTTGGCCTTGAGCATTTGCGCGAGAGTGATCCACGCCGGTTGAGCGGCGGCGAAGGTCAGCGCGTGACGCTGGCTGCGATGCTGGCGCGGCGCCCGCCACTCCTGGTGCTCGACGAGCCGCTCTCGATGCTCGACACGACCGCCGCGCACGAGCTGGTGAGCCATCTGAACGAGTTGGTGTTGGCGCAAGGCAATGCCATCGTCGTATGCGAACATCGTTCGCGCTACTTTGACGTGAGCACATTCAAGGAACTGGCCTTGGACGGCAAGACATCAACTGTCCAAGACGATGACGTGTCACCCGCGCCCTTGCCCAGCGCGTCGAGTTTTCACCTGGCGCTGCGTGACCTGTCTGTCGCTTTTGGACAGCGCGTGGTGTTGGACCGGCTCAGTCTCAACCTGGACAGCGGACAGATCATCGCACTGGTCGGGGTGAATGGTTCAGGCAAAACGACCTTGCTCCGCGCACTCATCGGGCTTCAACGGCACGCGGGCACAGTCGAGGTGAGCGACAGTCGCGCCCCGGATTTCGGCCTGGTCTATCAGAATCCCGACCTGCAATTATTCAACCCGACCGTTCGGGAAGAAGTCTTGTACCGGCTGGCGTCGCCCGACGAAAATCTCTACCGCTGGTTGATGACGCGCCTCGGCCTGGAGCGTTACGAGACCGTCTCGCCCCTGCTGTTGAGCGAGGGCGAAAAGAAACGCCTGTGCCTGGCGATGGTGCTCATGCGCCAGCCTCGACATGGCGTACTGCTGGACGAGCCGACGCTGGGCCAGGACGATCATCACCGCGCGTTGCTGGGCCGCACGGTCAATGGACTGGCTGAGGCCGGACGACTCGTCATCGTCGCCACACACGATCTGGCGTGGGTCGCTCACTTTGCCACGCAGATAATCGTGCTCCACGCCGGTCAAGTGATCGCCAACGGCAAACCAGAGGCGTTGTTGCGCGACGCCGACTTGTGGCCGCGCGTGGGCCTGCGCGTGCCAGATTGGATTTGGGAGCCGATTGAATGAACCCGTTTCGTGGGGATGGGGATCGGCGAGGCCAGGGCGAGCACCGGCGGCTGATTCGGATCGTCCACGAGTCGCCCCTGCGTCAAGTTGATCCGCGCGTCAAACTGCAAGTCAGCGTCCTGGTCGCGTTGGCGGTCATGTTGCCGCTCGAACGGCTGGCCGTGTTCTGGCTGGCATTCATGGCGCTGACGTTTCCGCTGCGATTGGCGCGCGAGGCGGGGTATCAGATCCGGCGCATCGCCTGGCTGTTGGTCGTGCTGTTCATCGTGGACTGGCTCAGCGTGGGGCTACCGTTCGCGGTTCTGATCACGTTGCGCTTTACGCTGGTCGTTTCGGCGTTCGTCATCTTTTTCGCCACGACGCGCCCCGAAGAGTTCCGGCTGGCGCTGGAAAAGCTGGGTCTGCCCTATCCGTATGCGTTCTCGCTGAGCCTGGCGTTTCAATCCATCGCGCTGATGAACGAGGAATGGCGCGCCATCCACGAGGCGCAGCGTTCGCGCGGAGCCTGGCCAGAGAGCCGAGGCTGGCAGCAAATCAAGGAAAGACTGAACGACCTGATTGCCTTGGGCGTGCCCGCCATCGTCTTGACGGTCAAGCGGGCGTGGACCTTTACCGAGGCGGCCTATACACGCGGGTTCGATTCGCCCCATCGCAAACCGTACCGGCAACTCGTCATGCGGCCAACGGACTGGCTTGTGGCGATCGGTTCAGTCGTCGTCATTGCACTGGTGTTCATCTGGCGCTAACGTAGGGGCATGGCTTGTCCATGCCTACACTGGGGCGACCACAAGGGTCGCCTCTACCCAAACGCAGGGGCAAGATGTCACAGAAAACAAGAATCCTG
>CAYHAR010000278.1:0-4851 GCA_964354595.1 uncultured Anaerolineae bacterium
TATTGAGAATTATTCTTGACAACGAAGCCGCATTGTGCTATACTATCAACCCATCCCCCCCACCGGGGGATGGGTCAACACACCAAAAGAGAGAGACACACATGTCAAGACACAGTGCAATGTCCCTGTTTCTGGTTGCAGTCGTAGCGCTTGTGGCAAGCGCGGGTTGCACCGTCGGGGCGACGCCTCCCCCCGCCCCGACGGCGACCCTCGCGCGCCCGGCTCAATCTCCGACGCAGCCAGCTCCGCCAGCCGTGGCAGGGCGAACGTCCCTGGGAAGCACCAAGCCCACTGCCGATCTCAGCATTGCGTTGTTCAGCGCGCCCAATCCACCTATTCGAGGCGCCAACGCACTAGAAGCCATCGTCACCGACGCTCAAGGTCAGCCTGTCACCGATGCGCAGGTGGCGTTTGATTTGGACATGACCAACATGAGTCATGGCAAAAACATTATCGTGGCTACGCCGCAGGGTGAGGGGCGCTATGCCGGTCGGGTGTTTTTTATGATGCCCGGCCCGTGGCGTGCCATCACGATTGTCCAGAGGCCAGGGCAGCCAGCAATTCAGGCGCGTTTCGATTTCCAAGTCAACTTGCGGTAAGGAGACAACGGTGGATCTTTACGTGTCAATCAGCGCAGGGCTGATCGTGATGGCGATCAGCGGCGGCGTGGGTTGGTACCTCCGCCGATACAATTCGGCGGTCACGGAAATGCTCGGCATGATGATCGGCATGACGTTCGGCATGATGACGGGCATCACCGTGGGCTATTATATTGGCGCCGCCACCGACATGTTCATCAGCAATCTGGTCGGCGTGACCATTGGCGTTCTGTTTGGCGTCGTCTTGGGGCGCGTGGGCGGATTGATGGGCATGATGGACGGCGGCATGGGCGGCATGATGGGCGGCATGATGGGAGCCATGCTCGGCGTGATGGTCAACTTTTCGCCGGTCGCCGTGTGGGTGACGGCCGCGCTCATGACGGCGCTCTTTTTGCTCAGCATGGCGGCGCTGGTTCGGTTGGTCCAGATCAGCGTCGCCCGCCAATATGCGCTCGACCCGGTGTGCGGCATGGCGGTGGACATTGCCACGGCCAAGCTGACCAGCCAGTACAATGGCAATACGATCTATTTTTGCGCTCCCGGCTGCAAGCGTGCGTTCGACAAAGCGCCGGACAAGTATGTCGCGATAGCAACAGCCTGATGTCAGGGGAAACGACATGGACAGCAAAACCCGCGATCAAGTGATCCGCCGCCTGCGCAGCATCCAGGGCCACGTCAAGGGCATCGAAAAGATGGTGGAAGAAGATCAATACTGCATTGACGTGATGCGCCAGGTCATTGCCACGCAGGCGGCGATGGCCAAAGTCAACGAGATGATTTTGGAGAACCACCTCAACACGTGCGTGATTGAAGCGGTGCGTGGGGACGACCCCCAAGCGCGCGAGCGAGTGCTGGAAGAGATCGGCGACGTGTTTGAGATGTCACGCAAAGTATGACAAAGGACGAATGACGAAAGACGGCGAGTCGTCCTTCGTCGTCCGTCTTTGGTCAGGCAAAACAAAATCACAAGAGGAAAAAAGGAAATGGAAACCAAGACTTTTCAAGCCCCGGCAATTCATTGTGGCCACTGCACGGCGACGATAGAACGAGAATTGGGTGAACTGGAAGGCATCCAGTCCGTCAAGGCTGACCAGAATACCAAGATGGTCACAGTCAAGTGGGAGGCGCCCGCCACGTGGGACACGATCAAGGCGCTGATGGCCGAGATCGGTTACCCGGCGGCGAATTGATATCACGCTGTAGGGGCGAGGCATGCCTCGCTCCTGCGCCACATAAAGGATTGACGAATGGCTGAAATCAAGCAGGTAACGCTGCCTGTCACGGGGATGACGTGCGCGAATTGCTCGGCGACGATTGAGCGCAACGTCCGCAAATTGCAGGGCGTGAACGTCGCCAACGTAAATTTGGCGCTCGAAAAACTCACGGTCGAGTTCGACCCAACGCTGTTGGACGAGCGCGGCATCATTGCGCGGGTGCAAAAGGTGGGCTATGGCATAGCGACGGGCAAGGCCGAGCTGCCCATCACGGGAATGCGCGATAGCAACGACGCGCTGGCGCTGGAAAAGTTGCTCGCCAAGCAAAACGGTGTGCTGGCTGCCACGGCCAGTTACGGCACCGAGCGCGCCGCGCTTGAATATATTCCAGGCGCGACGAGCATTGCAGAGCTGGCGGCGGTCATCCGCAAGGCCGGTTACGACGTAGTGCAGGCGGGCGAGTCGGAAGAGATGGAAGACGTCGAGGCCAAGGCTCGCGCGAACGAGGTGCGCCGCCAGGGCACCTTGCTCCTGCTCGGTCTGATCTTTACAGTGCCGCTGATGATTTTCAGCATGGGCCGCGATTTTGGACTGATCCCGATGTTCAGCGGCGACGTGTGGCTGATGATGATTGCCGCCACGTTCGTCCAGTTCTTTGTCGGCTGGCAGTATTACGTGGGCAGCTACAAGAGCCTGCGCGCGGGCGGCGCGAACATGGACGTCCTCATCGCGATGGGTTCGTCGGTCGCGTACTTTTACAGCGTTGCCGTCGTGTTGAGGCTTGTGCCGAGCGAGCACGTCTACTTTGAAACCGGCGCGGCCATCATCACACTCATCATGCTCGGCAAGTTCCTGGAAGCGCACGCCAAAGGCCGCACCTCCGAGGCGCTCAAGAAGCTGATGGGCCTGCGCGCCAAGACGGCCACTGTCATCCGCGACGGAGCCGAGATCGAAATCAAGATTGACCAGGTCGTGGTGGGCGACACGATCCTGGTGCGCCCCGGCGATAAAGTGCCGGTGGACGGCGTCATCGTCGAGGGCCGCACCTCGCTCGACGAATCCATGATCACGGGCGAGTCCATGCCGGTTGCCAAAGGCCTCGGCGATACCGTCATCGGCGCGACGATCAACAAAGAAGGGCTGGTCAAGTTCGAGGCGACGCAGGTCGGCAGGAACACGGTGCTGGCGCAAATCGTCCGCATGGTGCAAGAGGCGCAGGGCAGCAAAGCGCCGATTCAGGCGCTGGCCGATAAAGTGAGCGCGTACTTTGTCCCGATGGTCATTGGCCTTGCCACGCTGACATTCCTCGCGTGGATCGTGCTCGGTCACGTGGATTGGACGCGCGCGATGATCAACGCGGTGGCGGTGCTCGTCATCGCCTGCCCGTGCGCGCTGGGCCTCGCCACGCCGACGGCCATCATGGTCGGCACGGGCAAAGGCGCAGAGAACGGCATCCTGTTCAAGAGCAGCGAATCGCTCGAACGCGCGGGCCGCGTGCGTGTGGTCGTGCTGGACAAGACCGGAACGATCACGCGCGGCGAGCCTTCGCTGACCGATGTGATTGCTGACGATGGTTGGGGCAAGGCGGATGATTTGCTTCGACTCGCCGCCAGCGCAGAGCGAGGCTCGGAACATCCGCTCGGTCAAGCCATCGTGGCAGCGGCAAAGGAAAAAGGATTGTCGCTGGCCGAGCCGCAAGGCTTTCAGGCGGTGAGCGGCTTTGGCGTGCGCGCCAACGTCGAGGGCCATTCCGTCATCATCGGCAACATGCGGTTGATGCAAAATGAAGGCATCGCGCTGAATGGATTGGAAAAAGAGGTCACGCGCCTGCAGGGCGAAGGCAAAACCGCGATGCTGATCGCAGTCGGCAACGGCGACGGTGCACCTCCCGTCCCCGCGGGCGTGATTGCCGTGGCCGATACCGTCAAGCCCGGCTCGCGCGAAGCGATTGAAGAGATGAAAAAGCTCGGCTTGCAAGTCATCATGATCACGGGCGATAACCAGCGCACGGCGGAAGCGATTGCCAAACAAGTCGGCGTGGATCGCGTGCTGGCCGAAGTGCTGCCTGGTGACAAGGCTGCGAACGTCAAGAAGCTGCAAGGCGAGGGCAAGGTCGTGGCGATGGTGGGCGACGGCATCAACGACGCGCCCGCGCTGGCTCAGGCGGATGTGGGCATCGCCATCGGCACCGGCACGGATGTGGCGATGGCCGCCGCAGGCGTGACGCTCATCAGCGGCGACCTGCGCGGTGTGGGCCGCGCCATCTCGCTTTCGCGCGGGACGATGCAGACCATCATCCAGAATCTCTTTTGGGCGTTCTTTTACAACGTGGTGCTCATCCCCGTCGCGGCGCTCGGCTTGCTCATTCCGATGCTCGCGGCGGGCGCGATGGCGTTCAGCTCGATCTTTGTCGTGACCAACAGCTTGCGGATGCGCGGCTACAAGGTGCAGGCGATTGCGCCGCCCAAGTCGCTGCCGCGCCAACTGGTCGAGATGGTGCCGCAGCTTGTCGCTCCGGCAATCGCGCTGGCAATTCTCATCGCGCTTTCGACCGGCTGGATCAAGCTGCCGGGCATGAGCAAGACGCAGATGCCTAGCAGTGGGCCGACCGTGCCCTCGGGCATGGCGTACGCTGAAGGCAAAGAAATCCGCTTTATCCATACCGAGGTGTCTGATCCCGAAATCGCCAAGCTGTTGAGCAAGATGATGAACTCGCCCGTCCTGGTCGTGCCTTCGCTCAAGCAAGCGCCCAAGACGATGCTGGCGAATGTCTATGTCTTTACCAACGGCGTCAAGGGCATGGGGCCGTTGGGCTTTCAGCCGGACGTGTTCGACAGTCCGCCCGACACCACAGGCTACACGCCGCTGCGCTCGCTGACACTGGTCACGTGGCAAGACGATCAAGCCGCCCATGAATTGAAATCCGCAGATGAGATCAAGGCCGCCGAGGCAAAGGGTAAAGTCAAGATCGAGCAGACGGACGTGGTCATCAATATGCCGTGGATCACCTGGCCGGGCGGCCAGCGATAACCGTCAAC
>CAYHAR010000279.1:0-4834 GCA_964354595.1 uncultured Anaerolineae bacterium
ACTCTGGGCGGCGATGAGCCGCGCGCGGCCTGGCGCATCGCCGACGTAACCGCGCGCCTCCAACAATGACCGAGCCACGTGGGGATTGAGGTATTGGGTAATGCGCGCGTCGGTGCACAGCGAATCCGCCAGCGGATTGGACCGGCCTGCCTTGACTTCGGCCCAGGCTTGCATCGAATGCTCGCGGATGATTTCGTGCATTGCCTGGCGATCCGCGCCGGCCGTGACCGCCGCCATCAGCAATCGCTCGGTCGCCGCAAAGGGAGCATAGGCGGCAAAATTGCGCGCGACGGCTGCCTCGTCAATCACCAAGCCGCCGATCAATTTCTGCGCCGTCATCAACAGCTCATCCGCGCACAGGAACGCTTCGGGCAAGATGATGCGCCGGTTGGCCGAATCATCGAGCGTGCGCTCCAAGAGCGAAAGCGCCGCGTTATCCCACGCGATGCGCGGCAATTGCGCCAGGTAACGCGCGAGCGAATCAATTTTCTCGGCGTTGATCGGGTTGCGCTTGAACGGCATCGCCGACGAGCCGACCTGCTTTGACCCGAACGGCTCGCTCCATTCGCCAAAGGGCGGCGATTGCAGCACGCGCAAGTCGAAGGCGAATTTGTGCAGCGACATGCCCAGTCCCGCCAGCGCGTTCAACACCCGCCAGTCCTGCTTGCGCGGATAGGTCTGCGTCGTCGCGTCGAACGGCTCGAGGGCAAGCGCGCGCATGACGAGTGACTCGAACCCTTGCGAAGGTTGTGAAACCTTTGCAAGGGTTAACTCTACATACGCCGCCGACGTGCCGACCGCGCCCTTGAATCCTTTGCCCTTGATGCCGGCGCGGACGCGAGCCAACTCGGCGTGGTCCATCATCAAATCTTGCGCGTATTGCGCCAGCCGGTAGCCGATGGTCGTCGGCTCGGCGGGCTGGAGGTGCGTGAACGCCATCGTCGGCGTATCGGCCCATTTTTCGATTTGCGCCGCAAACGTCTCCAGCAACGATCTGCATTTCTCCAAAATCAAGTCAAGCGATTCGCGGAGGCGCAGCGCATCGGCGTTATCTTCAATGTCCGCCGAAGTCGCGCCGAGGTGAAGGATGCCTCCACCCACCGGGCACTGCTCGGCGAACGTCTTGACCTCGGCCATCAAGTCGTGCTTGATCTCGGCTTCGATCTCGAGCGCGCGGTCGAGGTTAACCTGGTCGGCGTGCGCGCGCAAATCGTCCACCTGCTCCGGCGTGACCAGCCCGAATTGCGATTGCGCTTCCGCCAGCGCCAGCCAGATGCAGCGCCACAGTTTGCGCTTGTGGACCTCGCTCCACACCGCGCGCATTGCGTCGGAGCTATAGCGCCAACTGAACGGCGATTGGAAAATCGAGTGATTCATGGCAAAGGCAAGACCTTGGAGTTTGCGAAACCCTAAAGGTCTACAGCAAAGATTTGAGAGCGATCCGGGCCGACGGAGACGTGCGAGATGGGAACACCGGTGAAGGATTCGATCTGTTCGACGTAGGCGCGCGCGTTGGGCGGCAAGTCGGCGAGGCTGCGAGCGCCGCCAATTTCCTCTTTCCAGCCGGGCAAGTCGGTATAGACCGGGGAACACTCGCTCAAAGACGCATCGCGGGGGAAATCGTGAACCCGCTCGCCGCGCAGCGAATAGCCCGTGCAAACGTGCAGCCGAAGGTCCCCTTCAGGGGACGGGTCGAGGCCGGTGAGGATGTCGAGCTTGGTCAGGACAAGTTCCGTCAAGCCGTTGATGCGCGCCGCGTGCTTGAGCGCCACCAGGTCGAGCCAGCCGGTGCGGCGCGGACGGCCCGTCGTCGCGCCGAATTCGTCCCAGGGATTTGCGCCAGTGCCGCGCAGCCGGTCGCCCAGGTCGCCCGATAGCTCGGTGGGGAACGGTCCCGCGCCCACGCGCGTGCAAAACGCTTTGGCGACGCCAATGACGCGCGTCACGTGCTTGGGCCCGACGCCCAGCCCGGACAACACACCGCCCGTGACGGTGGACGAGCTGGTGACGAACGGATACGTGCCGTGGTCGAGATCGAGCAGCGCGCCCTGCGCGCCCTCGGCCAAGACGGTCTCGCCGCGCTCGAGCGCCGCGTGGACGAGCGCGGTCACGTCCGCCAGGTGAGGCGCAAAGCGCACGGCCAGCGCGGCGTATTCGGCCGCCAGCGCCTCGGCATCCATCTCCGGCTCAAATACTTGGCGCAGATTGACATTCGCGCGCTCGACGTGCGCCCACACCGAATCGGTAAAAGTGTCGGCGTCGGCCATCTGTCCGGCGCGCAGCCCGATGCGCGCGGCTTTGTCGGTATAGGCCGGGCCGATGCCGCGCTTGGTGGTGCCTAGCGCGCCTGCCCCGCGCTGGCTTTCGCCCACGCCGTCGAGCGCGACGTGGCCGGGCAATAGCAAATGCGCGGCCACGTCAATCTTTAACCGCTCCGGCGTGAGGTCAGCGCCATGCGAGTTGAGCTCGTCCACCTCGCGCGCGAGCGAGCGCAGATTGATCACCATGCCCGCGCCCAGCGCGCACGTGGCGTGCGGATGGAACGCGCCGGCCGGAACCAGGTGAGTGCGAACCGTCGTCTCGCCAATCGTGATGGTGTGGCCGGCGTTGTCGCCGCCGTTGTAGCGCGCGACGATGGCCGCCTGCGTTGCCAGTTTATCGGCGATGTGGCCTTTGCCCTCGTCGCCCCACTGAGCGCCCAACAATGCGATGACCGACATGGTGCTCTCCTTTCCTATCGCTGATATTCCTCCCCGTCTTGCGTCCTTGCCGCGAGCGATGCGCGGGGAGGAACTTGGCTTTATCCTCGAGCAGTTGCGGGAAAGCGCAAAAACGTTTCGGTTGCCGCGGCCATATCGGAATAGTAGCCTCGATAAGCCGGCGGCAGCAGCGCCGCGACCTGGTACATGATCTCGTCCGTCATCTGCTGGCGCACCTCGCGCGTGACCTTGACTCCTTTCGCGTCCAGCGTGAACGGCCGGCCCACGACAATGTGAAAGTCCGTCTGCCGCAGCCGGGGCAGGTTGTGCCTGAATTGTTCCCCGCCATAGTAGGCCAGCGGCAGCAAGGGCGCGCCGCTGCGCATCGCCAGCATCACCACGCCGGGATGGCCGCGCTGCAAGCGCCCGTGCCCGCTCCGTGTGCCTTCCGGCGCAATCGCCAGGATATGTCCGGATTCCAGCACTTCGACAGCGCGTCGAAGCGCAGCCGTGTCGGCTTCACCACGCTGCACCGGGATGGCTTTCGAAAGGTCGAATAGGAAACGCTTGAAAGGGTTATTCCAAGTTTCGACCTTGGTGAAAACGATGAGCGGGCGCGTCCCCAGGCGCGTATAGAGAACCGGAATTTCCAAAAAGTTGACGTGGTTGGCGACCAAAATGAGCGGCCCGCGCTCCGGCACCTTGTCCAACTGAACTGCGTCCACACGGCTCAGCAGGCTGGTCAAGCCATGCAGAGCTGTATTTTTGATGCGGCGCGCGAGCGTCATGCGGCAGCCTCCTGCGCCTGGCAGATGATCTCGATCTGGCGGGGCAACAGTTCCATCGCCAACTCGCGACCCTCGACGCACAGCGTTTCGCCGTCGGCGTGAGCGGGCAGGCTGCCTTCTAGCGCCGTGACGACCACGCGCTGCGCTCGCGCCGTGGTGATGGCAGGGTGGGTGGCCTGCGTGCCGTTCATAAAGCGCGGGATAAGCGCGAAAATGCGCGCGCGGCTCACCTGCCGGGCGATGCACAGATCGAACAGGCCATCGTCGGGCTGGGCTTCCGGCCCCATCATAAAGCCGCCGCCCATTCGCCGTCCGTTCATCACCGAGACCATCAACGAAGATAAAGTCATCGTCTGCCCATCGTATTCGATGCGGACGCGCGGGGCGCGATAATACAAAAAGATGGTCTTGAGGGCGGCGACGATGTAGGAAGGGAAACCCGTCAGCCGCTTCATCTTGAGCGCCTCAAAGCCGACCACCGCATCGAAACCGATGCCGACGCCGTTGCCAAAGTAGCGGCCCTGGGGATACAAGCCGCCCACGACCCGCCCCACGTCAATGGCGCGGCGATGACCTTGCGCCAGCGCCAGGCAGCCCGCCTCCAGGTCGCCGGGCACGCCCGCGCCAAAGGCAAAGTCGTTGCCACGGCCCACACTCAACACACCCATGGCGACGCTGTTTTTCGCGCCGGCTTGCCTGGCCAGCATCAGCCCGTTCAACACTTCGTTGGCAGTGCCGTCGCCACCCGCCGCAACCACAACGTCATACTTGTCTGCGCAAGCCTGCTGCGCCAACTCGGCTGCGTGCCAGGGACGCTCGGTGTGCACGATGTCGAAATCCATGCCATGGCCGCGCAACATTTGCTCGACGAGCGGCGCGGCGCGCTCTCCTGCTCCCCGGCCCGAGACCGGGTTGACGATGATTTTGTGTTTGGTCATCTGGGAACATACTCCTCTCTACAGCGATGAGCCATATTATATACCGTCATGGCTTGATAGGCGAACGGTTGCCAGAGTTTTATCAAAGGTGTAGAATGAGTCACGTACCGACCTCAACCCACCAGATGCCGCCACCGGCAGGCTGGCGAAAAGCCAAGACAATCGCGCGATCTACCGACTGCGAGTGAACCATATCGAACAGGCTGCAATGCTGCGCAAGGGAGGCTGACGATGAGTGCGGATATCTCCACGCCCAATCCTGGCCGCGTGTACGATTACTTGCTCGGCGGCATTCACAACTTTCCGGTTGATCGAGAATTTGGCGAGCGGTTCAAGCAACTGCTACCCGGCTTTGACGTGGGCGCGCAGCGCGGACGGGAATGTCTCTTTCAAGCCGTAGGCCATCTGG
>CAYHAR010000280.1:0-4826 GCA_964354595.1 uncultured Anaerolineae bacterium
GCTGACGACGGCCTGGCAAGCCGCACGGCCTGCCCACGTCATACTTTACGTGGGTGGCACAGTGGACGATGATACTGTGGCGGCGCTGGCCCGCACGCCCGGCGTGCGTGAGATCGAGCCAAGGATCGAGACCAACATTCGCTGGAAACGCGCCGGCGAGGCCGAGTGGCGCAACGCCGCCTTGATAGCCCGCCGCGATTACAGGGACCAACAGCAAAGCATGGTGAGCCTCATCAACGGAGCCTGGCCGCGCGCCGAGCGCGAGACGCTGGCGGTCGAGAATCTGACGGCGACCGCGTTCAATTTGCCGGTCGGCAGCGAGATCATGGTCAAGACGGGCGAGGTCGAGCGCGCCATGCGGATCACCGGCCAGGTGCGCGATATGCTAGCCGATCCGCCGGCCTTTGGCGCCGATGCGACCTTTTTCACCGCTCCCAAGACGGTGCAAGACCTGATGGGGTTCGACGGATATACCACTTTGCTCATCCGGCTGCCGCAGTACGACAAGGAAGAGGCGCGGCAAGTGGGCGAGCGCGTCAGGCAACGCCTTGAAAAGCTCAGCCTGTCGCCCGGCACGCCTTACGTGCTCGACCCGAAGCGACATGCCGCGCAAGAACAGGTGGACGGCGTGCTGCTGATCATGGGCGTGCTCGGCGCGCTGTCGCTGGGATTGTCGGCGTTCCTGGTCGTCAACACGGTGAACGCGGTGCTGGCGCAGCAATTGTCGCAGATCGGCGTGATGAAGGCTGTGGGCGCGACGGCGGGCCGCGTGGCGCGGATATACGTGATGATGGTGTTGACCTATGGACTGGGGGCGGTTGTCGTGGCGATACCGCTGGCCGCGTTGGCCGCTTGCGCGCTGGCGAACACGTTGCTGCCGATGTTTAACATAGAGGCCGTGCCCTTGCAGCTTGTGCCGCGCGCCGCGTTGGTGCAATTGATCGTGGGATTGCTGGTGCCGGTGCTGGCGGCATTGTGGCCGGTGTGGTCGGGGGCGCGCATCACGGTGCGCCAGGCCATCGCCTCGTATGGCTTGGGCGCCGACTTTGGGCGGGGCGTGTTAGACAAGCTCATCGCCAACATTCGTGGACTAGCGCGCCCGCTGGCGCTCAGCTTGCGTAATACGTTTCGGCGCAAGGGGCGCGTGGCGCTCACGCTGATCACGCTGGCGTTGGCCGGGGCCATGTTCATCGTGGTCATGAGTGTCAGTAGCTCGCTCACCTACACGCTCGAACGATTATTTGCGTCCTACGGCTTTGATGTGTACGTCGTGTTTGACAACCTCCAGCGCTTTGACCGGGCCGAAGCAATAGCCAGGACGGTGCCCGGCGTGACGGGCGGTGAAGTTTGGCTAGTTCAACGGGGCCGGCTGGACATGGGCGGCAGTCACAAGCGGGATGTAAGCTTTTGGGCGCTGCCCGCCGACTCGACCATCTTTCAGCCTCAGATGACGGCCGGCCGCTGGCTGCAACCGGGCGACGAGAACGTGATGGTGGTGAACCAGAAAATTGCGCAGGACGAAGGGCTCAAGGTGGGTGACCAGGTGAACGTCAACCTCGGCCCGGCGGGCGATTCGACCTGGAAGGTGGTGGGCTTGGTGGTGGACATTAACAATGGCGGAAAGACGGTGTTTGTCCCACGCGAAGCGTTTTCCCGCGCGCTGCGCCAGCCCGGCCGGGGCGATTTGTTCTGGATCAAGACCGACCGGCACGACGGAGCCTCTCAAGCGGAGATGGAAAAGCAATTGCGCGCGGCCTTTGAAGCCAACTCGATGAAAGTCAATTATTCCTTGACGGCCGGCAAGAACAAGGAGCAGAATTTCGCCACGTTCAACATCATCACCCTTCTATTGCTGGCAATGTCAGTGCTGGCCGGGGTGGTGGGCAGCTTTGGCTTGATGGGAACCATGTCCATTAACGTGCTGGAGCGCAGCAAAGAGATCGGCGTGATGCGCGCCATCGGCGCATCGTCGCCGACTATCGTCGCCATCTTTGTCGTCGAGGGCGTGATCGTCGGTTTGCTCAGCTTGATCATTGCAGTGCCGCTCAGTTATCCTGGTTCGCGGTTGCTTGCCGACGCGCTGGGCAATCTGTTCTTTCAGACGGCGCTCGATTTTCAGTATTCCGTCATAGGCCTTTCTCTTTGGCTGATGATCGTCGTCGTGCTGGCGGTGCTGGCCAGCCTGTGGCCCGCGATGCGCGCGGCGCGTGTGAGCGTGCGCGAGACGTTGGCGTATGAATAATTGCGTGCAACCCAAAGCGTTTCATTTCGTATGACCTGTTGTGATTCCGCATGTCGTGTTCTGCATCGCACACTTACACGCCATGCGCTGTATGGAGGCACTTGTGAACAAGACGATTTTCCTTTTAGCCATCGCGGCGATTTTGGCGGCAGGATGTTCCACCACCGGCTCGGCCGCAACGCCCACAGCGGCCAACGTCACACCCACGCCCATCGCGCCGGGCGCGGAGGGCAAGCTGGTGCCGCGCGAGTTTGTCGAAATCGGCGTGAACTCGGGCGCAGCCGGCATCATTGCAGAGGTGTTGGCGTCCGAAGGCGACCCGGTCCAGGCCGGGCAGGTCTTGGTTCGGCTGGACGACACGTTCCTCAAGCTAGCGGTCGAGGAAGCGCGCCTCAAGCTCAAGCAAGCCGAGCTGGATTTAAAGAAAGCGAGCAAGCCAGCCGACCCGGAAGAACTTGTGGCTGCGGAAAAGGCTATCCAGGCGGCAAAGGTGGCGCTGGTCAACGCGCGCGGCGCACTGTCTACGACGACAGACTCGGCGCAGGTCGCGCTTCGCAACACGCAGTTGGCTTTCGACTATGCTGAGCGCGATTACAAGCACCAGCTCGACCGGAAGGGATGGGGCTTTGATGTGCAAGTCGGGAATGACGATCTCTACACGAGCAAGGTGCGCTATGAAAACGCGCTGGCCGATTTAGAGATCGCCCGGCGCGGCGTGACAGGAGCGTCCACCCGCGCATCCCAGCCCATCATGGAAGCGCAAAAAGCTCTGGCCTCGGCGCAGGCAGATTACGATGCGCAAGAAAAGCGGCCAGAGCCGGAGAGTGTCAAGGCGGCCCAGATGGCAGTCGAGGCTGCGCAAGTGGCGCTGGCGCAGGCCGAGACTAGTCTTCGAGAGGCCACGCTGACTGCGCCCATCGCCGGTGTGGTGGCCGAAATGAAGGCCAAGGTCGGGCAGCAGGTTGGGCCGGATGCGGTGCTGGCCACGCTGGCCGACACGAGCGCATGGTTTGTCGAGACCGACAACCTGACCGAGTTGGGCGTGGTGGACGTCAAGGAAGGCGGTCGCGCCGCCGTCAAGTTCGATGCCGTGGCCGGGCTTGCGGTGCCAGCCCGCGTCGAGCGCATCGCGCTGCGCGGCAAGAGTCAACGCGGCGACATGCTCTATACGGTGCGCGTGGCGTTGGAGAATATGGATCCACGCCTGCGGTGGGGAATGACGGGTTTCGTGCAATTCGAGAAATGACACGTGATACATGATGCGCGAGGATCCAATCGCGTATGACGAATCACGCATCACGCAACAATGAGGTGTTTTGATGAACAAAAAAATCTTTGCCATCATGATCTTGCTCTCGGCGCTTGCGCTCGCGTCCGGTTGTTCAGGGCAAAATCCTGCGCCGGCGTCGGCCGCGAATCCAACGCCCACGCCCATCGCGCCGGGAGTCAAGGGTCAGGTGACGCCGCGCCAGTTTGTCGAGCTGGGCATGAACGCGTCGGGAACGGTCGCCGAGGTGACGGTGTCGGAAGGCCAACCAGTGCAGGCCGGGCAGGCCCTGGTGCGGCTGGATGATGCACGCTTGAAACTGGCGGTAAAAGAGGCGCGCCTCAAGCTCAAGCAAGCCGAGCTTGACCTGGAAAAAGCGAGCAAGCCTGCCGAGCCATCTGAGCTGGCTGCTGCGGAAAAAGCCGTCCAGGCTGCCAAGACCACGTTGACGAATGCGAGCGGCGCGCGCTCGACGACGATGGATCAGGCGCAAAGCGCTCTCCGAAGCGCGGAACTGGCGGCGGAAAAGGCCGAACGCGATCACAACAAGCTGCTCGACTACAAGAGTTGGGGCTTGGACGTGGAAAACGAGTTGCGGGTCAACCAGGTTCGGTTGGACAATCTACGCACCGACCTGGCGATCGCCCGGCGCGACGTGGCGGGCGCTGGCACACGCGCCTCTCAATCCATCGTAGAGGCGCAACAAGCGCTGGCGCAAGCTGAGGCCAGGTATGCCAGGCTCAAGAAGCAGCCGGAGCCGGAGAACGTTCAAGCCGCGCAGTTGGCGGTAGAGTCGGCCAAGCTGGCGCTGGCGCGGGCCGAGGCCAGTCTCAAGAACGCCACGCTGACCGCGCCCATCGCCGGCGCCGTGGTCGAGGTGAATGTGAAAGCCGGGCAGCAAGCCGGGCCTGGGTCGCCGCTGATCACGCTGGCCGACACGAGCGCGTGGTACGTCGAAACGGATAACTTGACGGAGCTGACGGTAGTGAATGTGAAAGAGGGCGATCAGGTCACGGTCAAGTTCGACGCGATATCAGGGTTCAGTTTGCCCGGCCGCATCGAGCGGGTCTCGGTGCGCTCGCAAGACAAGCGCGGCGATGTGACCTACACCGTTTACGTGGCGCTGGGCAATGGTGATCCACGCTTGCGGTGGGGAATGACATCGCTCGTGCAGTTTGAAAAGTGACCTCTGAAAGCTCCCCCAGCCCTCCCCCGTTTCACGGGGGAGGGTAGGGCTCTCAGCGGCTCTGCGCTGGCAAAGTGCGGCGGCGGGAGGTTGGCAGGCAGTCGCTAACGCCGTTGCGCGCTGCGTCAACG
>CAYHAR010000281.1:0-4820 GCA_964354595.1 uncultured Anaerolineae bacterium
GGACGCCCGCGGCTGAGGGTAGATGCCCCGGTTTCTTCCAGGATGTCCGCCTCTGCAATCCTGCGCCGAAAGTTGCGCTTGTCCAGCGGCTCGCCCAAGACGATCTCGTAAGCCTTTTGGATTTCGGTTAACGTGAACGACGGCGGCAAAAGCTGGAATCCGGCGGCGGTGTATTCCAGCTTGTAGCGCAAGCGTTGGAGCGCGTACTGGAGTATCTTGGCGTGGTCGAACGCCAACGAGGGCAGCTTGTAGACGGACCACCAGCGCGCGTCGCTCGCGTCGTCGCCCGCCTGGACGGCCAGCGGCGCGGACACCAGCGCCAGGTAAGCCACCGTCACCACGCGCCCGCGCGGGTCGCGCTTGGGGTCGCCAAACGTGTAGAGTTGCTCCAGGTACACGTCGCGCACGCCGGTTTCTTCTTTTAGCTCGCGGCGCGCGGCAGCCTCGAGCGACTCGTCGGCTTCCACGAACCCGCCGGGGATGGCCCAGCGTCCCTCGAACGGCGCGTGTTTGCGCCGAACCAGCAGCACTTGCAAGTCGTCTGCGCGCAGGGTGAAAATCACCACGTCCACGCTGGTGGCCGGATAATGGTAACGAGTTTGCGCCATAGCTGCCTCCTGATGGTGTCATTTGTACACAAAGTATAACCCTGTTTGCGCCAGATGCAAGTCGCAGGTCGCATGACGCAGCGCGCAGCGCGCAACACGTTATGGTATAATCTTGTCGTATCTGCTCCTGTGCGGGGGATGAATCATGCTTAAAACTCGTAACTGCGGAGACTTGCGGGCAAAGGATGCCGGCCAAAAGGTGACGCTGGCCGGGTGGCTGCACAAGCGCCGCGATCACGGAGGTCTGATCTTTATAGATTTGCGCGACCGCAGCGGGCTGGCGCAGGTTGTCGTCAGCCCGGAGGCGGCAGAGGCCTACCAGATGGCCGACACAGCGCGCAGCGAGTATGTGCTGGCTGTGCGCGGGGTGGTGCGCCTTCGCCCGGAAGGGCTGGCGAATCCGAACCTGCCGAGCGGGGAAATCGAAGTGGTCGCTGAATCGGTCGAGCTGCTGAACGCCGCCAAGCCGCCCGCGATTCCGGTGGACGGCGATGGGCGCAACGTGTCCGAGGACATGCGGCTCAAATATCGCTACCTGGACTTGCGCCGCGAGCGGATGCAGCGCAACCTCGTTTTGCGCCACAACGTCTGCAAGTTCATCCGCGACTATATGAGCGCGCGCGGTTTTATCGAGATCGAGACGCCGGTGCTCATCAAGTCCACGCCAGAGGGCGCACGAGATTACGTGGTGCCCAGCCGCGTCCACCCCGGCAAGTTTTACGCGCTTCCGCAAAGCCCGCAGCAGCTCAAGCAACTGTTGATGGTGTCTGGCCTGGAGCGGTACTTTCAGATCGCGCGCTGCTTTCGCGACGAAGACATGCGCGGCGACCGCCAGCCCGAGTTCACGCAGCTTGACCTGGAAATGTCGTTCGTCGAGCGCGACGACGTGTTGGCGGTAGTCGAGGGGCTCTTTTCCGAGATGATGCCCGTCGTCGCGCCACATAAGCGCATCCTCTCGCCGTTCCCGCGCATGAGCTACGCCGAGGCCATGCGGCGCTTTGGCACGGACAAGCCCGATTTGCGCTTTGGATTGGAACTGGTTGATCTCACGGATGCGCTGGGGCAAAGCGAGTTTCAGGTGTTTCGCGCGGCGCAAGAATCCGGCGGCAAGATCAAGGCGGTGCGCGCGCCCGGCTGCGCGGGCTACACGCGCCGCGAGCTGGACGAGCTGGCGGCGATGGCCAAAGGCCAGGGAGCCAAAGGATTGGCGACGCTCGCGTTTGCCGCGGATGGCGTCAAAGGCCCGGCGGCAAAATTCTTGCGCGAAGGCGAATTGAACGAGGTCAGGCGCCGGGCCGAGGCGCAAGAAGGCGACCTGGTGTGCATCGTCGCCGATCAGCCGGGCGTTGTGGGTAAATCGCTGTCGGCCTTGCGATTGATTTTACGCGACCGACTGGAGCTTGCCCCCTCCGATTTGATGGCGTTCGGCTGGGTGGTAGACTTTCCGATGTTTGAGTGGAGCGCGGAGCAGCATCGCTGGGACGCGGCGCATCATCCGTTCACCATGCCCAAGCGCGAACACCTCGACCGATTAGAGACTGATCCTGCGTCGGTGCTCTCCGACGCCTACGATCTGGTGTGCAACGGCTACGAGCTGGCGTCGGGCAGTATCCGCGTCCACGACCGCGAGATTCAGCGGCGCATCTTTCGCGTGCTCAATTATCCCGACCACGAGATCAAAGCGCGGTTCGGGCACATGCTCGATGCGTTCGAGTACGGCGCGCCGCCGCACGGAGGCATGGCGCCCGGCATTGACCGGCTGGTGATGTTGCTCGCCGACGAGACCAGTATCCGCGAAGTGATCGCCTTCCCCAAGACGACGAGCGCCGCGGACTTGATGACGGACACGCCTTCGGCGATTGACGCGCGACAGCTCGACGAGCTGCATCTAAGAATCGCAGAATAGCGCGCGAGGCGATTTGCGAGTTTGGCGTAAGTGTGCTAGTATATTGGCAACCCTGCTGTGTGCGTGATGTCGCATACCGTTTTGAGCCAACACCCAAAGTAAGGGGGGCCGTTTCTCTAGAGGGGATGCGATAGCCGGCCAAAAGGCAAGGCTGAACCGATAGGTCAGGCTCCCACCTGCGTAAGCAGGTTCAAAACTTGGCGACGCACGGCACGGCGGGGAGGGACTTTTTTCCGCCGGGCAAATGCCCGGCGGTTTTTTTTTGTTCTTGACCGAAAACTGTTACAAACGCTTGTTTGTCTTGCCGGATTCACTGTCCTCATCACAGGTTGTGCCGGAGAGCAGGTGCGCCCAACCGTTAGTTGCCCATGATCATGCCGGCCGCCGCAGGCCAGATGGCCGAGGGAATCGTCCAGGCCAAAATAGGTCACGCTTGCGCCTAGCGTCCCGCCGCCGCTACGCGGCGGGCACGGGAAAGCGTGACCTGCGGCGAAAAATTCCAGAAGCAAATCTTACTCTACCGCTTGGCCATTCCGGTTTCAGAACGACGACACACACGCCGAGTGGCATGCGCTATGGCACGCGCTGTGGCAATCGCACGCGCTATGGCAGGCGTCGTGGCAGTTGCTGTGGACGCACGCACTGTGGCAGGCATCGTGGACGCACGCGCTATGGCAGGCGCTGTGACATGCGCTGTGGCAGGCGTCGTAACCTTGCGCCTGCGGCGTCTCTACTCCAAACACCTTGTCCACAAAGCTCGTGGCCGAAGCAGATAGGTTCTCCATGCGCGTCGCCACGCTGGAAGAGACGCCCTCGAACAAGCTAGCCGCCTGATCCGCCGCCGTCACGAGCGGCGAGCCGGCCAGCCCGCGCCCGACGCTTTCCACTCCACCCGCCGCGCTCAACGCTCCACGCTCTACGCTCAACGGCCTGTAACGCTCCGAAAGCAAAATCCACATCCACGCATCGCCCATCGTCGAGCGCGGCGCGCGCTCCCAGGTCTCCCATTCTCGGTCGGCCCGCTCGACGTAGGTCTTGCGCGTCTGCTTGGCGTCGGCGTTCCACATCTTGGGCTGCATCCGCGCCGAAATCAGGCTCATCGCTTTGTCAATCGTCGCTTGCGAAAGCGTGCCATCTTCGGCGATGCCGTCCACAAGAGCTTTTTCGTAATCTTCCGTGGCCGCAGCCGCGTTGACGACGGTCAACTGCAACGGCTTGCGATTGACCACTTCCACTGCGCCCTTGTTGACCAGACCGGCCAGCACCAACGTCAGCGCTTTGCTCGTGTTGCCGATCAAGAGCGCGGCCTCAATCGCGCTCAGGTCAGGCACCTGCCCGGTTTTCTCGAACGTCTCGACCTCGATCTCGGGCGCTTGATAGAGCGCGGGCACTTTTTTGGGCGCGGCGCGTTTCACAAAAAACACAAACAGGCCCAGCGCCGCCAGCAGTCCGCCGCAGCCAAAGCACGAAAGCGCGGTGAGCAGGCCCATCGTTTGATCCTTTTGCTCGTCGGGCGGAGGCGTGGGCTGCGCCGGGGCCAGCGCCGGCGTCTGGCGAGGCGCGGGCGTAGGGATGACGGCAAAGTATTTCGAAGGCACGTACAGGCGCGGGACAAAGTGATAGTTCGCCGGAACGTTTTTCTTGGAGATAAAGATTGAAAGATACGTCTTGCCGGAGGGCTGATCGGGCGTGGGATAATACACCCAGCGGTCGAACGAGCCGACGGTCGTCTGCTCTGTCACCAGCCCGGCTTGATTCACCACGGCGTCCGTCACTTGCTCCGGCTTGGTGATGGTAGACGGCAGCTCGACCGGCAGGATGAATCGCACAATCTCTTCGCCGATGGGCAGGTTCCACTGCACGGGCGCCCAACTGACGACGCGGAACGGCGCGTCCTTGATCAGCGTGGCGTCTATCGGGACGAGCACGTCGTAACGAATCGTCACCGTGTACATCTGCCCGACCTGCGTGGAAAAGCCAAAGGGCACGGCGTAAAAGCCGCCGCCCTTGCTGGAAAGCGAGACCTTGCCGCTCTTGCCGTCGCTGCCGGCGATTTCGGCGCCGCGCAGCGTGTGGCCCCCATCGAGCGGGCCGAGCGTGGTGATCTGGTTGCGGCTCTCTGTCTCGCGGAAGGTCAGCTTGTAGGTGACGCCCAGGGTGCCATCGCCTTTGACCACCACCTGGCTATCCACTTGCGTCAGGTCAGGCGGGCCGGCGGCGCGCGCCGCGCTCGGCGGGATCAACAGCAGGGCGATGACGCAAATCAGTGCGATTCGAGCGAGAGACTTCATGGGACACCGCCTTTC
>CAYHAR010000282.1:0-4814 GCA_964354595.1 uncultured Anaerolineae bacterium
GCCGACGAATCGCAAATCAGGCGGAGTGGTCAAGGAGATGACGACGTAAGGCAGGCTGGCGAGCGCGACGATGCACGCGGACACGATGATGAGCCACAAGAAATTTCGGATTTCGGATTTCGGATTTCGGATTTCGGATTGCACGCGGGCCTCGCGCTTATCGCGTATCGCTGATCGCCTCACGTTCTACGTGCTCGACCCATCCACCGGTTGCTACAAGCAAGAGTCCCATCATTGTCGCCCAGAATCCCCAGGCAGGCAACGCCGGCGAGCCATAGGCTTGCGAAATCGCAGGCAGCGCGCGGGCGAAAAATTCCCAGGTCGCCGGAAGCGCGCTGATCAGAGCGAGCAAAAAAAAGATCAAGCTTCGCCATCTCCCGGCGATGCGCTGGCCGAGCATAAACATCAGCGCCACGCCGACCAAACCCGCGACGCTCAGCCAGAACGAGCCGCGATCTTCGGCGGACGAATAGGCTGTGAGCAGGTAAGGGTAGGGGGGCAGAGGAACGAGAGACAAGCCGGCAGCGGCCAAGCTGAGCGCATAACGCAGGACCCGAGAGATTTGATTGGGGTGACTGGTCCAAAGAGCCAGCGCAAGCGCAGCGGCGACAATCGGAACCAGGAATATCTCACGCGTGATCTCGCCGAGATGCGCGCGAACGAGGAATTTGGAAAACTCGGCCAGGTCGAGCGCATTATAGGTGAGCGCGGCGATTTGACGCTGGCTGGTCACCCATGGGCCGTAAAACCCCAGGATCGCCAACGCCACGCCGATCAGCGTGATGATGCGCTTCATCGGCGCGACCTCTGCGCCTTGCCCCGCATGACCGACGCAATCTCGCGCTCTTCGTCTTTTTGCGCGGCCAAGTAATCGTCCATAAAGCGGCTGCGTCGTTGGCGAAGCGCCATGCCCGCCACCGCGCGCAAGTCGGTCAGGTTTGCCTGCGCGCGCCCATCGGCGGCAGCGTGCGCGCGTGCTGCTTCGAACAAGACGACTTCGGCGCGGTGACTATCAATCCCCAGGCGCTTGACCCACGCCAAGCCTGCGCGCTCGACCGGCGACGTGAGCTTGACCTGTGGCAGACGCGCGCGCGCTTCGGCAATTTCGGCGGCGGCAGCCAATGTCTCGCCGGCCCAATTCGCGCGTAACGCATAGGGATTGGCCTGGTATGCGCTCACGCGCCGGTAGACCTCCAGCCGATCTCGTGAATCCGTCAGCCCGCGCACGAGCACGCGCAGCCCAAAGCGATCTTGAATCTGCGGGCGGAGTTGGCCCTCTTCGGGATTCATTGTGCCGACGAGCACGATGCGCGCGCGATACGTGGCTGCGAGCGGCCCGCGCCGCACGGTATATAACCCTTGCGCCGCCGCGTCCAAAATCGCGTCCACGATGTCGTTGGCGAGCAAATTCACTTCGTCCACGTAGAGCAGGTTCTGGTCGGCCATCGCCAGCAGGCCGCGCTCCAGGCGCACCTTGCGCTGCTCCAACGCGACGCGCTCGTCAATGCCGCCCACCACGTCGTCCAGCCGCGCGTTGAGCGGCAGCTCGACCAGCCGCATCCGGTCGGGCGCGGTGATCGTCTCGCCGCGAATCAGCCTGGCCGCGCACGCGGGACACACGCCATTCATGCCCTCGACTTCGGCGGCTTGCGGCTCGCAGCCGTTGGGACACGTGCTGCGCTGGATTTGAGGCAGCAGGTCTGCCAGTCCGCGCACGGCGGTCGTCTTGCCGGTGCCGCGCGGGCCGACGAGCAGCACGCCGCCCGCTGCCGGATTGATGAGCGTGAGGATGAGCGCCAGCTTCATCTCGACCTGGCCCACGAGCGCCAGGAACGGAAAGCGCGCCTCGTCGGCCAGGCCGCGGTCGCCCGCGCGAGAACTCAACACGGCTTGCGCCGGGCTGTGCTGGCGGAGGAGTTGGAGGAGTTGGGATGGTTCAGGCATAGCAAATCAACTTTCGATAACCGCCGCAGCGGCTTTGAGATTTGCTATGTGTTCTCGGTAAATCCTCCAAGCATAGTCTACATCTTTGATAGCCTTATCTAGCCTGAATTTAGATTCCGCAATCTGTGCGCCAAAGTACCAGATGCCTTGGTTGGCGAGTTCTGGCTTTGTACAGTTGTTCACCAGCCATTCCGCAATTTCTTTGTCTTTGCTCGGAATGTTTGCATCTTCCCTCTCTTTATCCTCTCGCAGTGATGAAACTGCCCTGCGGACCCAAACGTCCACGGGTTGCAAGCGCCAACGATCTTGAGGAGGAATCATAGGAATCAACTCAAACTGAACGGCGATGTCGCGCAAGAAGAGTGACGCAATCTTGGGTCCTGTACCTCGAATCTTTTGGAGTCCTTCCCATGCTTGTGTGACTTGGCCTTGGGCCAGGTTTTCCTTCGAAGTCAGAATTATATTCGCTGATCCTATGGCGCACCGAACGCAACGACATGAATTCGGTACGTGGTAGAGAGGGTTCCGATTCTTGTTCAATCCTTTGTCTTCAAGGAGCCGGGAGAACTTGGTCCAGACAATTTGTGGGAAATCTTGCTCCGACCAAGAATCCTTCACCATCTCTATCGCTTCAACAGCCGCATATGAATAAGCCGGATCGCGCCCTTGCCGCTCGAAAGCGTATCCCTCAAGAAAGATAAGAAGCGCAGCCAGAGAATCCTTCAAGTACTCTGGATGCTTGTTCCAGAGAGGCTTCTGAAACCGAGCCTGAAAGGGTTTTGAAACGTCTATAAAAAGATCAATCGCTCTATTGGCCTGCAAAGAGGTTTTGCTCTCAGCCACACTCATTGGATCTTCTCCGTTCGGCGTTTTCCAAGTCGTATTGGATCCACTTTTCTGTCGGCCAATCCTCGACCAATTCGATCCGATGGGCTGCCCACTGGCAATATTCGATGGAAATGTCACATCCCTTCCATTTTCGCTCGAGTTGTTCAGCTACAACAGCAGTTGTGCCCGATCCGAGAAATGGGTCAATGACCAAATCGCCAGGGGTTGATGATGCCAGGACGATTTTCCTCAGCAGTTCTTCTGGCTTCTGAGTCGGATGAGGAGTCTTTTCGTGCATCCCATTACACGTCGTCGGAATTTCTAAAACGTCTCTCGGTTTGGCCCCTTTCGGATTGGGTTGCCAAAGGTGATTCGCGCGACCTTTGCCATATTGACTGGTCTCGGCTTGCGGGTGTTCGGGATACTTGAGTGTGTGATTCCCATACGGAATCCGCACATAGTCCACGTTGAACGTAAACTGTTGGCTTTTGCGAAAGTGGAGGATGCTTTCGTGCGAGCGGCCCCAATCTGCGCCCAGATTAGCTTTGTTCTTATAGTGCCAGACTAACCATCGGCAACCTTGAAAGAACCGCGACGCTGGAAGCTTGAGATCGGCCAATATTTCAGAAAAGCCACAGGTATAGAGTGTGCCCGTTGGCTTGAGAACCCGGGCCGCCTGTTCTATCCATTCGAGTGACCAGTTGACGTACGCTTGTTGTGACTCGAACGTGTCCCACTCTGCTTTCTTGATGTTGTAGGGCGGATCGGCAAAGACGAGATCAACTGACTCGCTCGCCAGGGAACGCAGCCACACAACCGAATCTCCGCTCCATATTTCTCCGTGAGGATGAGAGTAAAAGAGGGACGGGGCCTGTGAATCTAGTCGGCCTGTGTCTATCTGAGCGTACGATCCTTTGAGCATCGGCTGGCCGAAGAAGGCGGGCACCTCCTTGGTGCGGACATATTCAGCCGATGGCTCTCGTATTTGTGATTGTGGCTTTCGCTTCTTGCCCGTCTCAGCCATGATTTTGCCTTGCGATCTATCCAAAGTAACTTGAGATCCCCCGAATATTATAGTTGTAAGAGGAAAGCGAGGCAAATTGTGACGTGGGAGAGAAAGTTAGCCTTTGAGGTCAACCCAGGCGCGAATGGCGCGGCGGGCAAATTCCTGCTCGGTGCCGAACGTCAGGCGAGCGGGCGCATCGTCCAGTGGCGCCCACATCACGTGGAACTGGCCCGCATCGTGGTCGTCGCGCACAATTCGCTCTTCGCTGCGCAGGCGCATCAAGAAATAGATTTCCTCGCGCGTCACCTCGCGGTCTTGGTCGGGGAGGACAAAGTGGCTCGTCTGCGTTCCCAAGTCGGCGAGAATGTCCAGGTCGGCGTAGCCGGCTTCTTCGCGTACTTCGCGCAGCGCGGTCTGGCGCGGCGATTCGCCCGGCTCGACGTGCCCCTTGGGCAAGCGCACCTGGCCGAGCCGGGGCCGGTCGAGCAACAGCATCTTGCCATCGCGCACGATCACGCCGCCGGCGGCCTGATAGTATTCGGATTTCATGCCCCCATCCCTAACCTTCCCGCGCTTTGCGAGCAAGGCGTTCCGACCGGCGCTGCCTGGCTTGCTCCCAACGCCGCCGCTCGTCGTCGGTCTCTAGAATCAGCGGCGGCGCTTCGGTCGGGCGACCGTCGTTCCCTAACGCCACGTACACCACGTAAGCCACGTTCGTCAAGCGGCGGTCACCCGTGAGGATTTCCTCCGCCTCCACGCACACTTCGACTTCCATCGAGGTGCGACCGACGAAAGTCAAATGCGCGTTGAACGTCACCAGGTCGCCGATGTGAACCGGCGTCAGGAACTCGAGCGAGTCTACGGCCACCGTCACCGTGGGACGGCGAGCGTGCCGCGCCGCGCACAGCCCGCCTGCCTCGTCAATCAGCTTCATCACCACGCCGCCGTGGACGTTGCCCATCACGTTGACGTGCTCCGGGTTCATCACCTGGCTGAGTGTGACCAGCGAATCGCCGATCCGTTTGCCTTCCATGTT
>CAYHAR010000283.1:0-4794 GCA_964354595.1 uncultured Anaerolineae bacterium
GCTAGAGCAGCGCGTGGCCGAGCGCACGTCCGAGCTGAGCGCGGCGAATGCCGGGCTGGTGCGCGCCAACCAACTGAAAGACGAGTTCTTGGCGATGATGAGCCACGAGTTGCGCACGCCGTTGAATGCGATCCTGGGCCTGACCGAATCGCTGCAAGAGGGGACGTATGGGCTGCTGTCGGAAAGGCAGATCAAACCGCTGCGGACCATCGAGGCCAGCGGGCGACATTTGCTGCGGCTGATCACCGATATTCTGGACCTGTCCAAGATCGGCGCGGGCAAGATCAAGCTGCAGGTGGGGACGGCGCCGGTGAAAGAGGTGTGCCAGGTAAGCCTGCAATTCATCCAGCAAGAGGCGCACAAGAAGCAGTTGCGCGTGTCGTTCACGAGCGACCCGCAGGTCACGACGGTGGAAGCAGACGAGCGGCGGCTAGAGCAAATCCTGGTGAACCTGTTGAGCAACGCGGTCAAGTTCACGCCGCAAGGCGGATCAGTGGGCCTGGAGGTCAAGGGCGACGCGGCGCGGCAGGTGGTGCGCTTGACGGTGTGGGATACGGGGATCGGCATTGCGGAAAAAGACCTGCCGCGTTTGTTCCAGCCCTTTGTCCAGCTCGATGCCACGTTAGCGCGGCAGTATACCGGAACCGGCCTGGGGCTGGCGCTGGTGCGGCAATTGGCTGAATTGCACGGCGGCAGCGTGAGTGTAGAGAGCCAGGTGGGGCGGGGCAGCCGTTTTACGGTCACACTGCCGTGGCAAGAAAAACGCCCTGCGGCAGAAGGCCGTCTTGGCGACCAAGGCACGGCTGCGCCAGCGGTCGCAAGCATTCAGATCAGAGTGCTGCTGGTCGAAGATAACGAATCGAGCCTGAGCGTGATGCAAGATTATTTGGAGGCCAAAGGATGCCAGGTGCAGGTGGCCCGCGATGGCCGGGAAGCGATTGAGCGTGTTCAGGCCGGGCCGCTGGACATTGTCATCATGGATGTGCAGATGCCAGGCATGGACGGGCTGGAGGCGATTCGCCGCATCCGCGCTCTGCCAGAGCGAGCGAACTTGTCCATCATTGCCATGACGGGGCTGGCGATGCCGTGCGACGAGGAGCGCTGCCGGGAGGCCGGCGCGAACGACTATTTGGCCAAGCCGGTCGGCCTCAAGGACGTGCTCCGCGCGATTCAAGCTCTGCTGGGAGACCGCCCTCAGTCCTCAGAGCCGCGCGGGTGATGCCGATGGATGTATACTGCGCGCGGCCATGAAAAACCAGCGTTCACCTGCGGAAATCTGCGTCCTACAAATTTCGTCGGTCTGAGGCCAGGCGATTGCGGCAAAAGCTTGACGAATCGGCCAAAGCACGGTAGAATATGCGCGCTGGTGGGCACGAAGGCGCTTGGCCTGGCCGCAACGCCAGGGGCACGCGCTTTTTGTTTGCCTGTTTGCCTTGAACAGTCGCCGAGGAGGCCACCATGTCCGACGCCGCGCTCATTGGAACCGACGAAGCTATCACTATCGCGCTCGAAGGCCAGGCCAGAGGGGACGTGCAGGCCAACGTGGTGCGAATGTCGCAAAGCACCGCCGAGCACGTCGAAGGCGAAGCGGTCCGCCTGGAGCAATCAGCGGCGCAGGTGATTCACGCCGTCAACGCGGATGTGCGCCAGAGCGGCGTGCTGACGCTGGACGCCGATATCGCCACCGTGCGCGAGAGCAGCCTCCTGGCGGCGCGCACCGGCGCGCTCACGCTTCAGCAGAGCGGCGTGGGCCTGGTGACCGCGCAGGACGCGCATCTTTTAAACGCGCAGGCGGGCGTCGTCATCGGCCAGCACGTGCAGACCAAGAACACGCGAACCGTCGTCTTGATCGGTCGCCATATCGAAGGCGACGTGGAGACGGTGCTGGATTCACGCGGCGCACTGTTGTTGGGGCTGGGCTTGGCCAGCGCCGTGGGGCTGATTTCGATTTTGACGGGACTCTTTCGCCGGACACGCCGGCGCTAATCGTCGTTTAGGGAGTAAAACCGCATGGAACAATATGAACTCACCGCCGCGCCTCGCCAGGTGATCGGCAAGCAAGTCAAGGCGCTGCGCCGCGCCGGTCAGGTGCCGGCGATTTTGTACGGACGCAACGTGGAGCCGATGGCGCTCCAGTTGGAGGCCAGGTCGCTCAACCGCGTGCTTTCGCGCGTCGGGCAGAGCCGCCTGATCAAGCTCAACGTGCAAGGCCAGCCCGAGCCGCACATGGCGCTGGCCCGCGCGATTCACCGCGAGCCGATCACGGGCAGCCTGTATCACGTGGACTTTTTAGCTGTCTCGATGACCGAAAAGATCAAGGTCCAAGTGCAGGTGATCCTGGTGGGCGAATCGCCGGCGGTGCAGCGTGGCGAAGGCGTGCTGGTTCACGCGCTCAACAGCATCGAGATCCAATGTCTGCCGGGCGACCTGATGGACGCCATCCGCGTGGACGTTTCGACGCTGGATAAAGTAGACGCGCAGATCGCCGTCAAAGACCTCAAGGTGTCGGAAGGGATCGAAATCCTGGCTGGGCTGGACGAGATGGTTGTGCGCGTGACGCCGGTGCGCGAGGAAAAGGTCGAAGAGGTTGTGCCGGTGGCTGCCGAGGCCGTCGCCGAAGTCGAAGTGATCGAAAAGGGCAAGAAGGAAGAAGAGGTGCCGGAAGAAGAATCCAAGTAACCGGCCCCGTGACGCCATTCAAAAACCCCAACGGGTTCTGGCCGTTGGGGTTTTTCATTTCACAAGGGTTCGGTCAACACGCCGCTGCCACAGTAGGAGCACTCGGCTAAAGCCGAATCTATCCAGTCCACTTGGCGCGGAGCGGGCCGCCACATTGTGGACAGGCGGCGGCCTGCGCATCAAACCCACGCGAACGCAGCGCCGCGACCGCGTGTTGCAGCGCGCGGACGGCGCGCCCCGGTCGCCGGGCGGCGATGAATTGCTGCACGGCCTGCCGCGCATAAAGCGCCGCCTTGTCTGCATGGCCGGCTTCCAGGAAAGCGTGCCCGGCTTGCTCGGCCAGGTGAGCCGAGCGGAGATGATGGCTATTGTCGCGCGCGGTCAGCCAACGCGCCAAACAACTCGCCCGCCTCGACGTAACGGCCATCGGAAAGCAGCCGGATCGCCTGTCGCACTCGCGGGCCTACCCCGCCCCGGCCCAACGCTCTTGACCTGAACATGGATCACTCTTGCTCTTGATCCGGCGCAAATTCGGTAGAGACATCATCAGGGTGAGTGTCGAGCGCAGTCTCGACGGGCGTCCGCTCGATCTTGCGCGCGAAAATCAAATAGCCGGTGTGCGCCACCATCCGGTCGGCGGGGCGCACGCGCGACGAGACCGCCTTGTACGGGCGCAGCAACAACTCTTCGACTTCGAGCAGCCCGAACGGCCCGCACTCTAATGCCTGCACAGTCGGGATGACTTGATTCATCGTCGGAACGAGTGTGGCAAAGAACCCGCCGCCGCGCAGCGTAGACGCGACCTGCGCGAGGTAATTCCACGGCTCGGCCACGTCGAGGAAAAAAGCGTCCGCGCCGGTCTCGTCAAATCCTTGTGCAATGTCGCGCAGCTTGAACTCGACTACCCCCGGCGGGATGTTGGCGCGCTCAAGGTTTTGCTCCGCAATCGCCTGGAACTCGGGGCGCACCTCGTAGCTCACGATCTTGCCGAGCGGCGCGGTCGCCAGCGCGAGCGCCAGAGTCATCCCGCCCGAGCCAGTGCCCGCTTCCAGGATCAACCGGCCCGGTCGCACGGCAAGTTTCATCAGCAAATAGCCGACGTCTTTGGGAAAGAGAATCTGCGTGTTGCGCTTGATGTGGCGAACGAGGTCGGCGTTGGAAGGCTCGAGCGCCAGGAACGCCAGGCCCATCTGCGTGTGCACGATGCGCCCCCACGGCTGGCCGATGATGGCGTCGTGCGGGACGATGCCCCGGTGCGTGTGCTGTTGCCCGCCGGATTTCAATCGAACCAGGTAGCGCTTGTCGTCGCGGAGATTGACCAGGAGCGCCAGGTCGCCGTCGCTTGCGTTCTCTACCTTCATCCGTCCGCCTTTACGCAGCCGAAGAGTCGTCGGGGGGCGGCGTGGACTTGTGCCGACCTTGCTCTAGAGCGGCCTTGGCGCGGCGGGCATACTCGGACACGGGCCAGGTATCCAGCACGGCGTTGAACTCTATCGTCGCCTGCGCGTCCAGCCCCTTGCGGCGATATGCCACAGCCAGATTGTAATGAGTCGCCGCCTCGTACTTGAGGCCCAAGTAGCCCTGACCGGCTTTTTGCAGCGCGTCTTTGAAAATGGCAATGGCGGGGTCGTTCGCGCCTTGCTGCAAGCGCAACACGCCCTGGTTGACCTGCACGATCAAACGACCGGCGCTATCGGGCCACAGGCGCATCGCCAGCGCGTACAGGCCATCGGCTTGCTTGAACTGACCGCGCTGCGCCATCAGAGTGCCCATGTCCACCAGCAAGCGCACGCGCATCGTCACCAGGTAGAGAATAATTAAGAACAGGACGGGGCTGATCAGCACACTCGTCAACGCGGTCAGGCCGCCAGCGATGAGGGTGAGGAGGAGCGCTTCAATAGCGAACTGGATCGAGAGGCCCTCGCGGCGCAGCCACGACAGCCCGCCAAAGAGCGCGGTGAACAACAAGCCTTCCAGAAAAATCAGCATGGGCAGACTCACAGAAACCTCCAACGATCGGTAAGGTTCAGCGCCGCGTGGTCACAGACAAGGCCGGCCACGTTATCAGGCGCGATGTAAGACTGAAACAGGATAGCGGGCAATCAGGTCATCCAC
>CAYHAR010000284.1:0-4781 GCA_964354595.1 uncultured Anaerolineae bacterium
CTTACACAAGGAGTCAATCATGAGCGCTGAAATTTCTTTTGATGCCTTTCCTCCGCCTGGGATGGCGGCCAAAGCGGAAGGCATTGGGGTCAGGAAATCCGGGCTGGATTTCCTGACCATGTTCGCGTTGGCGGTCCTGGCCGGGGCTTTTATCGGCGTGGGGGCCATCTTTGCTACAACGGCGCTGGCGGGCGGCAGCACTCTGCCCTACGGAGTGCAGCGATTGCTGGCCGGCCTGGTCTTTGCGACCGGCCTGATCCTCGTCGTCGTGGGTGGAGCGGAATTGTTCACCGGCAACAACCTGATCGTCATGGCCTTTGCCAGCAAAAAGGTGACGTTGGGCGCGTTGCTGCGCAACTGGGCGATTGTCTACGTCGGCAACTTTGTCGGCTCGATCCTCACCGCCTACATCATGTTCCTGGGCAAGCAGTACACCTTCGGAAGTGGGGCCGTCGGCATCACGGCGTTGAGCATCGGCAATTCCAAGTGCAGCCTGGAATTTATCCAGGCGGTCGCCTTGGGCATCATGTGCAATGCCCTGGTTTGCATGGCTGTGTGGCTGTGCTTTAGCGCGCGTAGCACGACCGACAAAATCCTTGCGATCATCCCGCCCATCGCGGCCTTTGTCGCTGCCGGGTTCGAGCACAGCGTCGCGAATATGTACTTTATCCCGGTCGCCCTGTTCATCTCGACCGACTCTGCTTGGCTGACTTCGCTGGGCGATAAAGCTCCCAAGATCGCCAACCTGACCTGGGGCAACTTTTTCCTTGCCAACCTGCTGCCGGTCACTATCGGCAACATTATCGGCGGCGCAGTGATGGTCGGCTTGGTTTACTGGTTCGCTTACCTGCGGACTCAGCCCAAGTCCTAGCCAAAGCGTAACCCCAAAAATCGCTGGGGCGCTATCGCGTCATAGTTGCATCTTACCCCTTTGTCCAGCCCCCCGCTGTTGGGGGGCTGGCATTTGCGTGTATAAGTAGATGGCTGGCGTAGCGATCTCTCACGATACAATTCAACGAGCCAACACCCCGGTCGAAGAAGAGTTGATCGCCAGCGAGGCGTGGCTCATTCGCATTCGCTGGTGGGCCGGGCTGGGAGTGCTGGCGGCCACCGGGGTTGCCGCGTTCATCCTCAGGCTGACGCTACCTGCCGTACCGCTGTGCGCCATTGGCCTGGCGATCCTGGCTTACAACGCCATCCTGTACGTTGTCCTCCAGCGAAGGCTGCGCGTCATTCCGCGTGTCGTCAAGACGTTTGAGCGTCTGGCCCAGTTGCAGATGGGGCTGGACTGGCTGGCAATGACGCTGCTGATCCACTTTTCGGGCGGCGTGGAAAGCCCGGCTATCCTGTACTTTTTCTTTCATATTGCGCTTGCCTCGATTTTGCTCTCATCACGCGCCGCGTATTGGTTCGCCGCTCTGTCTACCCTTTTGGTGGGCGGAATCGCGCTGCTGGAATACGGCGGCCTTTTGCCGCACGTCTCGGTGATGGGCTTTGCGCCGCCTGGATTGTATCGTCACCCGCCTTACGTGGCCGGCGTGTTGTTCTTTTTCACCAGCACGGTGTTTGTGATTGCTTATTTGGCGGCCGGCACGACCAGCCGCTTGCGTCGGCGCCAGGCGCAAGTGGTCGAACTGGGTCAACGTTTGCAACGCGCGTACAGCCGCTTGCAAGTGCTATATGAAAGCGCGCAGGCCGTCAATTCGACATTGGATTTGCAGCAGGTGCTGGATCGGTTGGTGCAAGGCACGGCGGAGGCGATGGGCGTGCGCGCCTGCTCGATTCGCCTGCTGGACGAAGCCGGCGCGCGCTTGAGGGTGGCTTCGGTATACGGCCTCAGCCAGGCGTATGTTCAAAAAGGCGATTTGATCTTGGAGCGGAATCCGCTGGCGCGCGAAGTGATGGCGGGCAAGACCGTCGTCATCGGCGACGTGAGGAACGACACGCGCCTGCAATACCCGGTGGAAGCGGAGGCGGAGGGGATCCGTTCCATGCTGACCGTGCGCTTGCGCGGCAAGAGCGCGCCGCTGGGGCTGATGCGCGCTTATAGTACTGAGGTAGACCACTTTACCGAGGACGACGCCACGTTTCTTTCCGCCATTGCCAACCAGGGCAGCCTGGCGATTGAAAACGCGATGGCCTACCAGACGCTCGGGCGGCTCGACGAAATGAAGAGCAAGTTCGTGCTGATGGTGACGCACGAGCTTCGCTCGCCCGTGAGCGTGGTGCGCAGCTTGCTGCGGACCATTACGGGCGGTTATGCGGGCGCATTGTCCGATCAGCAGACCGAAATCATTTCGCGCGCGCTGCAGCGCGCGGACTATTTGCAGACGTTGATTGACGACCTGCTGGACCTGGCTGCCGGCAAGAGCGAGATCAGTCAGAAAGAGCGCAGCCCGGTGTCGCTGGCCGATGCGGTGGAGCGCATCATCAAACGATTCCAAGTGCCCGCGCAGGAAAAAAACATTCAGCTCGAGTGGCGCTGTGAAAGCGCCGGGCGGTCGGCCATGGTCCTGGCGACGGCTGAAGATATAGATCGAGTGTTGAACAATCTGGTGTCCAATGCGGTCAAGTACACTCCGTCTGACGGCAAAGTGACGGTGACGCTGCGCCGCGCGGGCGGTTACGCGCACCTCAAAGTGATTGACACGGGGATTGGCATCCCAGAGGAATCTCAGTCGCACCTCTTTGAAGAGTTCTACCGCGCGCCGAACGCCAAGGCGCAAGTGAAAGAGGGCACTGGCTTGGGGCTGGCGATCACTCGGGATTTGGTCACGCGCTATGGCGGGCGTATCGGTGTGGAGAGCAAGGTGGGCGAGGGAACGACATTCGCCGTGATTCTGCCGGTGCTCCGAAATTCTTTGTGACTCGAGTTGTGTGTAAGGTCTTTTTCAGTTAGAATAGCAGTACTCGTGTCAAGACGATGGATACCTTTGATGATCCAAGACTCTGACTCTGAGCGGTAACTAGGAAGGTGACAATGAAACCAGAAGAAATCATCGCTGCCGTGGATGGACAAATCTTGGTCGCTCCCCCATCCGAGTTGAATTTGGTCTATGGGTGCGCCTCGGATTTGATGAGCGACGTGTTGAACCTGACCCATCCCAGGACTCTGCTCATTACCGGGTTGGTCAACATCCAATCCATCCGCACCGCCGAAATGGCAGACCTCCCGGCTATCCTCTTTGTGCGCGGCAAGGTTCCCCCACCCGAAACTTTGCAGTTGGCGCAAGAGGTTGGAATTGCTGTCATGGTCTCTCCTTACAGAATGTTTGACTGCTGCGGGAGATTGTTCCAAGCGGGTCTGCGTGGGTTAGGCAAAGTGAAAAATGCGCCTTGAGCCGTCTCGGTCGCGTGAGCATTGATAGGGGATAGCGATGGAACTCTCATCCCTCCGTGCAGAGCACGTCATCACCGATAAAGAAGCCAAGACCATTGGCCGCATCGAAGAGCTGTCTTACGAGCTTCGGATCGGCGAGGTGATGACGCGCAACTTTATCTCTGTCGCGCAGGACATGCGGATGGAGCAAGTGCTCGACCTCTTTCGTGAGAAACGAATTTCGGGCGCGCCGGTCGTGGCCGAGGGCAGCCTGGCGGGCATCCTCAGCATCGAAGACCTGATTCGCTGCCTGCGCGCGGGAGACACGCAGGCCCTAGTCACCAAGTACATGGCGCGCCAGGTGGTCACGATCAGAGCCGGCGACACGGTGATTGAGGCGCTCAAGCTGTTCACGCAAAAACAATATGGCCGCCTGCCGGTGGTGGACGAGAGCGGCAAGCTGGTGGGGATTCTCACCAAAGGCGACGTTACGCGCGGCGTGCTCCGCGCGCTCGAGTCGGACTATCAGATGGAAGAAATCCGGCGATACCGCGCCAGCCACCTGTTCGAGGACATTGTCTCGGAACGGTCGAGCTTGATTCTGCGGTACACGATTGCGCCGAGAGATTTTGCCTGTGGCGGCCAGGCTTCGAGCAGCATTAAAAAGGCGCTGCTGCGACTGGGTGCCACTCCGCAAATCGCCCGGCGGTGCGGCATTGCTGTCTACGAAGCGGAAATGAACCTCATCCTTCATACGCCGAACGGAGGCACCATCACTGCCGAGATTGAGCCGCACCTCATCAATATCAAAGTCGAGGACGATGGCCCCGGCATCGAAGACCCCTCGTTGGCGATGAAACCCGGCTATTCGACGGCGTCCGAGCAAGTTCGAGAGCTGGGATTCGGCGCTGGCATGGGGCTGCCCAATATTGAACGTTGCGTAGACGAGATGTCGCTCGAATCTGCCGTGGGGGTAGGCACCACGCTCACCATGAAGATTGATCTACAGCCGCCCGCGATAGAGCTGCGGCATCGTTACGCTGTCTCGCTGGGACGTTGGGAAAAGACCCGGCCGGCGATTGCGAGTCGTCAAGCCGGTGAATCTGGACCGGAAGGAGAAGTCGCTACATGACACTTGTCGAAATCATCGAGAAACTCGGGCTCGAGTTGTTGACCGACCCCAAAGATTTCAGCCAGGTGGTTCCGAGCGGTGGCTACGCTTCGGACTTGTTGAGCTGCGTGATGACGGGCGCGCCGCACCAGGGCGTGTGGGTCACGCTGCAGGCGCACGGCAACATTGTGGCCGTGGGCGCGCTGTTAGAGCTGAGCGCCATCATTATCACGGGCGGCGCCGCGCCGGACCAGGAGACGATCGACAAGGCCAACCACGAAGGCGTCACACTGCTTTCGACCGGCATGACGACGTACGAAGTGGTGGGCCGCTTGTGGGAACTGGGGCTGC
>CAYHAR010000285.1:0-1532 GCA_964354595.1 uncultured Anaerolineae bacterium
CGCTCGCTTGAGGTTAGAGGACAGCGCGCAAACAACTACTGTCCCGATTTTGCTGCGGTTGAACAGATTGTTCTGTATGACCACGTGAGGATGACGGTAACCCGGTTCAGAGCCTTTGGGCTCTTCCAGGTCAATCCAAAAGATATCGCCTTGATGGATTACCATTCGCCCTCCACAACCTTGCGGTGCAGGCGACTGGATTTGCGGCGCAGGGTTCGCTCGGCTGGATCGGGTTCGTCAGCATACGCCGCGTTGATTTGCGCCAACAGGTCCCGGTTCTGCTGGCGGCGAAGGTAATCTTCAAGCGCCATCGCAAAGAGGCGACTGCGCGACACTTTCATCTTACGGGCCAGGTCTTCGGCCTGCTCAAACAACGGTTTTTGTATCGAGATAGCGGTCTTGACGTTTTCCATTTGGTTATACCATCCTTTCCGATTCTAGTATAACCATCTAGTATCCATTTGTCAATACCAACGGGGATATTAGAGCGACGACGCGCACGCACTAAAACGTGCAGCGCAACTTTGCTTGCGGCTGCGGCAAAAGCCCATCGGCCTGCTCCGTCGCTTTTACCATGGGCGAATCGGCCAGCCCGCGCTCCTCTCCTCCCTCCTCGCTCCACGCCCCACGCTCTACGCTATTCTTCCTCTCCCCACACCTCTGCCTCAAAAGCATACAGCTGCGTATCCTTAGCCTTCCAGTCATTCTCCCGCAGCCAGGCTTTGTGGCACAGCCCGCGCAGAAATTCCTCGCGATCCCAGCCCTGCTCCACCGGCACCTGCGGCAGCAGCAGCCCCGAGTTGTGGCCCTTGACGATCATCAGCCCGTGCCGGCCCACGACGACCTCTTCCGGTTTGATCGGCTTCATCGGCGTAAGCGCGCTGACCTCGATATGCAGGCCGGCCACCTCGTCCATCGTCACGGGAGAAAATCGCGGGTCGTCGGTGGCGGAGGCAACCGCCATGTTCATCACCGATTCGACGAGCGGCTGGCGCGCAAGAATCTCGCCCCGGCAGCCGCGCAGCTCGCCCGTCGCGCGCACTCGCAGCGTGACGAACGTCGCGCGCGGCTGAAGCAGAGCAGGAGATTGTGTCTTGAGCTCGGGCATTTTGCCTTTGCCCAGATAGTCGTTGAGCGTCTGCCGCGCCAGGTGAAGAAGCGTCTGCTTGTCCTCGGCGTCAAGCCCCGGCGCCGACCCGCGCGCAAAGCGCACCGCGCCGTAGCCCACCACGCGATGCTTGTCGCCGTATTCCACGTCGCCGGAATTGGCGTATTGGAGAATATCCACTTGCTCCGCGCCAATCGCGCGCGCATAGATCATCGTCGTCATCACCGGCCCTTCGCCGCACATGCAGGTGTGCAGGTCGGGGATGCCCTGATCCATGACCTCTTCAATGCTGGCTTGCAGCGCCAACGGGTCCAGGCTGGCGACCGCCGCCAGCGTGGCGCGGTCCGCGCGGACGGCGTCGTTGTAGCTCGGGTAATGCGAGAGGTCAGAGCTGGCGACGACGAGCGCGCAGCGATCCTTGAGC
>CAYHAR010000285.1:1632-4771 GCA_964354595.1 uncultured Anaerolineae bacterium
TGGGCCAGGAATCCGTCCACCACCGAGCGCAACTCGTCCGGGTCGCCGGGATAGAATTGGCCGGCGACGACCGGCCTGCGAATGATCGAGGCTCTCGTTGTCATTTCACACCATCGCTTTCTTTTCAACGTGCATCTCTGCGCCGTCCGCAATCAGAATAGCACAGACAAGTGGCAAAGTCAACCTTTGCCGGGGGCGCGTTCGGAAACCGGCGCGCAGATCGAGCGCACGCTCTAGCTGCCGGTGCTGGTATAGTGCGCGACGCCGAATTCCCAGACGCGCAGCGAAAGCAAGAACACGACAACACACACCATGGGCGACAGGAACGGCGCCAACGGCGGCAGATGAAACGAATCCGGCTTTTCCAAAAAATAGAGCGCCGGAAAGTAGTTGATAAAAGCCATCGGCAGAATATACACAAAGAATTTCTGCATCCACTCTTGGTAGATCGTCAGAGGATATTGCAGCATGGTCGTGCCGCCGTAAGTAAAGATGTTGACCACCTCGGTTGATTCTACGGTCCAGAAACACAGCGCGCACCCCGCAATCGAGATCGCCAGAAAGAAAAGCGCGCCCCCGGCAATGACCATCGGCAGGTAAATCAGCTTGGCCAGCGTCCAGTGCGGCTGCGCCAGCGCCACTCCTAACACAAAAGCCAACACGCCTTGCGTCATCCGTCCCAGGCGGCGAAGCATGAAATACTCGGTGAACATTTGGAACGGCACGGGCAGCGGACGAATGAGCATCTGGTCGAACGTGCCGCGCTGCACGTAGGCGGCAAACACGTCGTTATCGAACCCGCCCTGGAATAGCTCGTGCAGCGCAAAACTCGCACAAGACAGCCCATACAGGAACGCAATCTCGCCCAGCGACCAGCCGCCCAGCGACCGCGCCTGAGTGAACATCACCAGCAGCGCGGCCAGGTCCATAAAGTTGCCCATAAAGCTACCCGCCGTATCGAGCAGGAACGACACGCGGTACTGCATCTGCGAACGGATGCGGCTAGAGATGAGCCTGAGATAGAGGCGCAGGTAAGCCGCCATCCCCATGGCGGCGTGAGTTTCCATCATCCTCCTTGAATCACCAGCTTGCGCGTGCCGGCGGCCAACATCAATCGTCCGATCAACATCATCACGCCCAGCCAGAACGCCTGCTGGAACAGCGCAGCGGTCGCCGCCGGGCCGGCAAGAATCCCCAGCCAGATTTGCACCGGAATCTCGATGATGGACGGGAACGGCGTCAGATGGGCAATGGTCCGCAGCCACGGCGGAAAGAACGTCACCGGCACCAAAAAGCCGGAGAGGAACATTGCCAGCGTGTAACCCAGCCGGGCAAAACCCAGCGCGTCCGCCGACCACAGCGCGGTAATGTTGACGCAGAACCGCCAGGCAAAGCTCACCAGCATCGCCAGCAGCAGGCTGACCGCAAAGGCCAGAATCGCGTTCACGTCCGACGGCCACACCATCGGCGTGGCGAGGGCATAGGCCAGCATGATCGGCACGCCACGCACAATCAAGTGGGTGACGTTCGCGCCCAAGTCTTGGGCCAGCCAGAAAAAGTAATAGTCGAACGGCTTGGCGAGGTCGGACGCAATATCGCCGCTGCGCACGGTCTTCATCAGGTCTTGCCAGCCAAAGATTTGCACCGCACGCAGGATGGCTTGCGTCAGTCCGGTGTAGGTGATGGCGGCGGCCAGCGTATAGCCCGCGATCTCGGGCCGCGCGCCGTAGAGCGCGATGAGCACATACGCGCGCAGCGCGCCGAAAAAGAGATTCGTCAGCAGCCCGGCCAGGTTGGCCTGGCGATAGGCCAGTTGGCGCTGCGCGGCTTTTTGGGCAAGCTCAAGGTAGAGACGCACGGGGTAGTCAATCAGTGATCAGTTACTCTGTGATCGGTTACTCGATCAATCCGTTGCCGCTTCTGCGCGCACCAGATCATCCCAGGTTTCGCGCCTGCGGATGACGCGGAATGTATTGCCTTCTACGAGCGCCTCAGCCGCGCGCGGGCGACCGTTATAGTTCGAGGACATCGTCGCGCCATACGCGCCTGCCACCAGCGCGGCAATCCAGTCGCCGCGCTTTAGCGCGGGCAACGCGCGCTCGCGGCCCAGATAATCGGATGACTCGCAAATCGGCCCGGCTACGTCAGTCAGCTCATTCAAAGCTTTGCCCTGCGCCACCGGCAGAATCAACTGATACGCCTCGTACAACGCAGGCCGGATGAGATCATTCATTCCGGCATCCGTCGTGATGATGCGCCGACCGTAGGAATGCTTGGCCGTCTGCACCTGCGCCACGAGCGCGCCCGCGTCCGCCACGATGTAGCGTCCCGGTTCAATGGAAAGCTCAAGCGGTTTGTTTTCCTTCTCAAGCCGGGCCTGCACTGCGCGTGCAAATTCTTCCGGCGGAGTGACTGTCTCGCCTTCGCGGTATGCCACGGGGACCCCGCCGCCTATGTCGAGCGCGCGGATGGTCTTGAATCGCCCGGCCAGCGGCAGCGCTCGATCCAGCGCGGCGACCAGCGGGCCGGGATCGGGAATCTGCGAGCCGAGGTGAAAGTGCAGTCCGGCGATGTCTAGATGCGGAAACCGGCTCGCCTCGGAGAGCAGCGACTCGGCCTCTTCCATCTCGATGCCAAACTTGCTGCCCCTGTGCCCCGTGCTAATGTGCTTGTGTGTGTGCGGGTCCACGCCGGGGTTGAGCCGCAGCGCCACGCGTGGCGTCACGCCGCGCGCGGCGGCCAGCTCATTCAGCGCGCGCAGCTCGTCCGCCGATTCTGCGTTGATTTGCCCGACGCGGCAATCCAGCGCGTAAGCCAGCTCCGCGTCTGTTTTGCCTGCGCCGGCAAAGACGACGCGCCCGGCGTCCGCGCCGGCCTTTAGCGCGCGGAACAATTCGCCGCCCGAGACCACGTCAAAGCCTGCGCCCATCTCGTTCAAGAGCCGCAGCACGGCCAGGTTGCCGTTGGCTTTGACGGCGTAATGCACGTGCGCCTTTAGCGGCGCAAACGCCGCGGCGATTTGCCGGTAATTCGCCTCGATGCGCGCGCGGCTGTAGACATACACCGGCGTGCCCACCTGCCGCGCAATCTCGCTCAGCCGCACGCCCTCGCACGCCAGCTCGCCATCACGATACTCGAA
>CAYHAR010000286.1:0-4754 GCA_964354595.1 uncultured Anaerolineae bacterium
CCCAGTCCTTTGAGGAACACGCCCCGGCAGATGACGATGAAATGCGTGGTGGGCAGCGCAAAAGAGACGGCGCGCGCCACGGGCGATCCGACGTCTACCGGCAAAATCAGCCCAGCCAGGAAAAAACTGGGTACAAAAAATGTGAGGATCACGATCTGCATAGCCGTCTGCTGGCTCCTGGCAAAGGTGGCGATCAAAGCGCTCAACCCAAAGCTGGCCAGCAAGTAACAAGTCGTCAACGCCAGCAATGTCAAGGGGCTGCCCTGGAAAGGCACGTGAAACCACAACGTCGCCACCAGCACCACCGGCCCCAGGCTGACCAGGCCAAATCCAATGTAGGTGACCATTTTGCCCAGGACGTACTCTAGCCCTCGAATCGGCGTGGCGGCCAGTCCCTCGAACGATCCCAGCTCTTTTTCGCGCGAAAGCGCGAGCGAGAGCGCCAGCGCCGGCATCGTCAGCACCAGCGCCACCAGCCCCGGCACCATGCTGGTCAGCGATTTGAGCGGCGGATTGTACCAGGCCAGGCTGCGCACCTCCAGCGAACGCGGCGCGCGCCCGTTGACGGATGGCATCAACGTCAACGCGAACGCGCTCGTGCGCCCGTTGAGCTGGCCGATGGCCTGGCTGGCCGCGATGGAATCCACGCCGTCCAGGATGGCCTGCACGGGCGCGGGGCGATGCGCTCGGAGCGCGGCGGCGGTATCGGGCGGGATGACCAGCGCCACGTGCGCGCGGCCGGCTTGCAGCCACGCGTCAATCTCGTCATAGCTCTCCACGTATGCCACGACGCTAAACGTGCCGTCGCTGGTCAGGTCGGCGATGTACTGGCGTGAGAGGCCGCTCTTGTCTTGATCGAGCACGATCAAGTTAAAGTGCTCCGCGTCCATGGAAAAGACATAGGCCAGCGTCAACAGCAAAAAGGCCGGCGCAATCGTCACGAGGAACAGCGTGCGCGCATCGCGCGTGACGTGATGAAATTCCTTGCGGGCGATGGCAAGCAATCGGTGGAAGGACATGAGAGGCTTGTCGCAGGCGCAAGACCTCGGAGGTTTTGAAACCCTCCGAGGTCTGATGTCGCGCTCTACAGATCGCGGATGTAAACCCGATGATTCTTGTACCGCTTGCCGCCGACGTTTTCCAAATCGTGCCGCATCTGCACGGCCGTCTCGGCCACCTGGGTGAGGTCGGCGTGCAAAAAGCCAAACTCGCGGATGGTCTTTTCCAGCTCGGAATACATCAGCGCGTTTCCGCCGCGCCCCTGGAACTTGGGCAGGATGCCCGCGCCGTTCAGTGCGATCCATTTCGTGCGGCGCATCTCGAGCAGCAGATCGAAAATCGCAAACGGAAAGAGATGGCCTTTCGCGCGCTGCAAAGCGGCCGAGACGTCCGGAAAGCCAAAGACAAAACCGACCACCTCGTCCTCGTGCGTAATGATCTTGATCAGGCGCGGGTCGGCCACCATCATAATGTTGTCCACCACAAAAGAAATCTCGCGCTCGGTGAGCGGGACGTACTCCCAGTTGTTGACGAACGACTTGTTATACGCCTGGCCGATGCGCCCGGACCAGCTCACCAGCTCGCGCTTGTTGCGGAAGCGGTGCACGCGCAAGACGCCGCGCTGCTGCACCCGCTCGGCGATGCGGTGCACCCGCTCCGGCAGGTGAAAGGCTTCCGCGCTCAGGTAACACGAGACAAAGTCTACCTCTTTGTGAAACCCCAGCGTCTCGACCAAGCGAGGATAGTATTCATAGTTGTAATTCATCATCGTCATCATCTGGCGATGCTCGAATCCTTCCACCAGGAGACCGTAACCGTCGAGCGGGCCTAGCCCCTTGGGGCCGACGACCTTATCCAGCCCGCGCGCTTTGGCCCACTCAAAGACTCGCTCCAAAAGCGCCGTTGCCGCCGCCTGGTCGTCCTCACATTCAAAGAAATAAAACTGCGCCTGGCGCGTGCCGTGCTGCTTGTTAAAGTTACAGTTCTCCAACGCGGCGACCCGCCCCACGTCGCGCCCGTCGCGCACGGCGATGAAAAACTCGCCGTCCGAGTGCTCGTAAAAGGGATGCTTTTGCCGGTTGAGCATCAGCTCGATATCGCCCGTCGGAGGTGGAACCCATTGCGGATGCTGGGCATACAACCGAAAGGGAATCTGGACAAAGCGGCGCACCTGCGCCTTGGATCGAGTGTCAATCTTTTCGACGGTGAGCATGAGGGCCTCCTGATGATTTGTTCGCTACCCGATTATATCACCACAGCTAGATTTCAGTGCATAGATAACGACATCGCCTCGGCGCATCCGCCCGAGGCGATGGCAAAAACATGCTCCGCGCAAAACGCTTTTAACGCGGCAACCGGATGACCTGGCCCGGGTAGATCAAGTCCGCGTCTTTGATTTGCGGATTGGCGGCAAGCAGCGCCTTGAGGCTGACCCCGGTGATCTGGCTGATTCCGAACAGCGTGTCGCACGCGCCCACGATGTACGCGCGTCCTTCGATTCGCCCCTGCGGGCCGGCGCACCCGCCACCCGTCGTTGGCAATAACGCCGGAGCGGCAACCGTCACCTTGAGCGCGCTGCTGGCTATGCCAGGATTCCCCTTGACGCGCGCCAACAACTCGCGCTCGCCGCTGGCCGGCTCGTAGGTAAAGCGCCATTGACCATCCGCGCCGACTTTGACCGTGCCAACCACTTGGCCGCCATCCACGATCTCTAGCTCGTCGTTAGCCTTCCCAGTTCCCGCAAGCGCCATCGGGCCGCTGGGCAGACTAGCGCCGGCGGCAGGAGATGCAATGGCCGGCTTGACAATTGCCGCCGTAACTGACAGAGACACCGGGGCCGATTCGGCGACCATCTTGCCCGTGGCATCCAGAGCGCGCGCCTTGACTTGATAGGCGCCGGGCTGATCCAGTTCAGTCTTGAAAAGCCAGGTTCCACCGCTGTCCACCCTGGTCTTGCCAACGGCCTTGCCCTCCACAACCATCTCGACCTCAGAGCCCGGCGTGCCCGTGCCTTTAAAGGTCACGTCGCCAACCGTCAATTTGTCACTGGCCGATGGAGAGGTCAGCACAGGCGCCACGACAGCCGGCGTGGGCGCGGCCAGCACCACGGATACCGGATCAGAAGCCGCGACGAGTTTGCCACTGGCATCCACAACCTGCGCGCTCAAGACATAGTTGCCCGGCTTGCCCAGGTCAACGGCCAGAGTCCAGCTTCCATCGCCGCCCACGATAACCTCACCGACGACCACGCCATTCGCCAACACCTGAACCTTGGAGCCAGGTTGGCCAGTGCCCTTGAGCGTCGCCTTGCCGTCATCAAGAGTTGCTCCCGCGACAGGCAAGGTCAGGCGTGGAGCGATCAGTGTGGTGGGCGTCGGCATCGGTGGCATCGGCGTGGTCTGGGCAACCGGCAGCGCCGTCGCAGTCGCGCTGATCTGCGGCGCGGCTGGGACGGTCCGGCCTGCGCTCAACAACAAAATCGCCAACACAATGATCAGCGCGATCAAGACAATCAGCTTGAACAGGTCCATGCCACACCTCTACTTTTTCTTGGCGAGCCGGCGCGCTTTGGCGATCCACGCCTCCGGATCGAGCTTTTGCCACTCTTTCGGCGCAATGATTTCGCGCACGCGCTCGGGCGTCAGCTCGGCCAGTTGAGCGCAGGTGTAGACGCCGGCCTGGTTGAGCTTGCGCTCGTAGGCCGGCCCGATGCCATTGACGTTGATCACCGACTCGTGCTCTTTACGGACTCTTGCAAGCTGAGCTTTTAAATCGTCAATTTCGGCCTGCGCCACTGCAAGCGCCTGGCGTATAGTGTCCGCGTCGGCGGGCTGAGCCTGCGCGTCTGCAAGGCTCTCGCGCGCCTTGTCCAGCTCGGCATATCTCGTCTTTTTGGCAAGTCGGCGCGCTTCGGCGATCCATGCTTCCGGCTCAAACTTTTGCCACTCTTTCGGCGCAATGATTTCGCGCACGCGGTCGGGCGTCAGCTCGGCCAGTTGAGCGCAGGTAAAGACGCCAGCCTGGTTGAGTCGCCGCTCGTAGGCCGGCCCGATGCCATTGACGTTGATCACCGATTCGCGTTCTTTACGAACTCCCGCAAGCTGAGCGTTCAAGCCGTCAATTTCCGCCAACGCCGCCGCAAGCGCCTGACGCAGCTTGTCAACGTCATCAGGTTGAGCCTGCCCAGACGCGAGACCCTCGTGCGCCTTGTCTTCGTCAAGACTCACCTTCAAGGCAAGCAGCCGCGCCTCGGCGATCCACGCTTCTGGGTCAAACTTTTGCCACTTTTTCGGCGCAATGATTTCACGCACGCGCTCGGGCGTCAGCTCGGCCAATTGAGCGCAGGTATAGATGCCCGCCTGGTTGAGCTTTCGCGCATACGTCGGCCCGATGCCGCTGACGTTGATCACCGATTCACGTTCTTGGCGGATTTGATCAAGGCGAGCCTTTGAAGCATCCAGCTCAGCCTGCGTCGCCGCCAGAGCTTCACGTGCCTTGTCTGCGTCTTCAAGTTGAGTCTGCAGCCCAAAGACCTGCGCCTGCGCGCCCACGAGGCCCTCGCGCGTCTGGTCCGCCTCGGCCAGCCTCGCCTTCAAATCGCCAATCTTGGCCTGCGCGGACGCGAGCGCCGCACGGGCCTCGTTCGCTTCAGCCAGTTGGGCCTTTAGGTCGCTGATCTCACCCACAGCCACCACGTGGGCTTGATGAGTCTCGTCAGTCTCTGCGAGCCGAGTCTGCAATCCGACGATTTGAGC
>CAYHAR010000287.1:0-4746 GCA_964354595.1 uncultured Anaerolineae bacterium
CGCCGTCGCCGTCCAAGTCGCCCAGCTTGACGTGCGTCACCGGGCCGGGCGCGCGCACCGCGACGACATGCCCGTCGTTGCGAATCAAGTAAACCGTCTCGCCAGACCCAAACACCCACCACTTGCGCCCGGTCTTGTCCAGCTCTTGCGCGTTGTCTTCTTCCAGCGAAGTCTGCATCTCGTTGGCCGGACGCGGCACGCGCCACAGCAAGCCTTCGCGCGTCGCCTCGGACGATGCGCCAAACACCTGCACCTGCTTGCCCGCCAATACCGCGACGACGACCGGACCATCCGGCGTCAGTCGTCCCATCCACGCAGCGGTGGGGCGACCGACGGTAACAAAACGCAAGCTCTGTCCGCCAATGCGCCACAGGGTCAATCCTTCGTCGTCGCCGACGAGGGCGCTGCTCTCATGATCGCCGGGCCAGAGCGCAAAGCCGCGTCCTGCCGGATCACGCATTTGACGTGAAAGCTGCGTGCCATCGCGCGCAGTGACGGTCGCAGTAAAAATGGTCCCGCCCGTGACCGTGACGGTAAACGCCAATCTGGTCGGAGCAAGAGAAGGCACACTGGCCGGTAAAGCGACAGGATTGCCAAACGCATCCCACGCCGCCAGCCGGCCATCGTCCATCGCCGCCGCGATTTCCAAGCGGCCATCGCCGTTCAAATCGCTGACCGCCATCGTCTTGCCGGGCGACGGCAAATCCGCCGCCCAATAGGGCGCCGTCACGATGGGGACCGGCTTGCCCGGCGGCGGCTCGTCGGCGCGGGCGTGTCCCACGTTGACTGCAAAAGCGAGCGCCGCCAGCAGCCAACCCAGCCCAAACAAATAAACGAATCGAGCCAGCCCGATTCGTTTATCTCTCTCTTGTGCCCTGGCAGGTATCTTGCGCATCTCACGCCTCCGGTGGCGTGACTCGAAGGAGCGCCTCGTCCTCCGTCGCGCACATTTCCACGTAATCCGCCAATCCGACCATGCGAAAGATTTTTTGATAGTGCGGGGAAAGCCCAAAGACCAATACACGCCGGCTCTGGCGGCGGGCTTCGGTCACCATGCCGATGATGGCGGCGATGCCCGCGCTATTGATATAGTTGCACGAGCCAAAATCCAGCCCCACGTTACGCCCGCCCTCGCGGGCCACGTCGCGGTAGGCATTTTGCACCACGTCTTCGGCAAACGTCGTCACGTCTCCGCTGAACTGGATGATCGGCAGACCGCTTTGTCGGCGCACGCTCAATTCGAGTTTATCGGGCATTGGCCTCTCCTCCGCTCACTGCTCGCCCAGACGAATGACCATCCGCACCTGGTTGCCGACGTTCGGCTCGGATTGCACCTCCACTTCGTCCACCAGGTTTTGAATCAGGAACATGCCCCAGCCGCGATAATCTTCCGCGCGTCCCGCCTGGGGCTGGCCGGTCGGGATCAACTCTTTGCCCGAATCGGCCACGTTCACCTCCAGGCCGGAAGGCTGCACCGTCAAGACGACGAGCACCCGCGAGCGCACGTCCAGCTTGTTGCCGTGCTCGATGGCGTTGAGGCACGCCTCCGAGACCGCCGTCCTGAGGTCCTGGACGCGGTCGGGCGAAAAACCCATCTGCCGGGCCACGGTCGCCGCCGCTTCCATCGCCACTTTTTCATAGCCCAACTCGCTGGGGATGCGAATTTCGACACTGCGTTTCAACTCGTCAGTCACAATCACTCTCCCACTCTTAGTGCCGACAAGATTCTATCACGAATAAATGAAACGCGAAAGGGCTACGCCACCGTCACACTGCCCTCCTCTATAATCACCCGGTCGCCCGTCTGGATTTGCGCAATGTCCACCTGATCCACCATCGGAATCTCGGCGATGATGGCGCCGACGGCGACGATCGGCTCACTTTCGGCGTTGACGATGCCGGCCGGCGCGAGGCCGGCTTTTTTCAGACGATATAGAATGTACGAGCCGACCGTGCTGCCTTTGGCGGTGGGAAAGACGAGCACACGCCCGGCGACGGACTGGCCCTGCAGCGAATGTCCCGGCTCGACGACGACGCCGGTCACCGCGTCCACGCCGCCAAAGAAACTGAGCGGCTCGGGCGAGACGAGCGCCTCGCCTTCGCAGCGTCCGGCTTTGATGACGCGACCTTGCAAGCGTTTCATGCTACTTGCGCTTCTAACCAGGCAAGCATGTTGTCCAACGATTGCAGCGCCTCTGCGACCTGATCCGGCTGGATGGTCAAAGGCGGGAGAAGCTGGTTCACAGACTGGTCGTGATTGGCATAGATGGTCAGCAAGCCGTGATGGAAACCGGCCAACGTCATCATCGGCCCGAACGCTTCGCTTGCCAGCTTCAGGCCCATCATCAGCCCGCGCTGACGGGCATCCACCAACACGGCGGGATGATTTTTCTTCAACTGCTCAAAGCCTGCCTGGAACAATCCGGCCATCTGCCGCACGTGCTCCATAAAGCCAGGCTCGCTCAAGATGTCCAAGACCTCCAAAGCCACGTAGCATCCCACCTCTGCGCCGCCAAAGGTCGAGATGTGGATAAAGGGATTCCGGCGGAAAAAGTGATCGAGGTGCTCGCGGTAGAGGGTGGCGGACATGGGATAGATGCCGCCCGATAGCCCCTTGGCCGTCACGAGTATGTCGGGAATCACACCGTAGGTATTGATGCCCCACACGTCGCCGCAGCGTCCTAACCCGGTCTGCACTTCGTCAATGATCATCACCGCGCCGTGACGGTCGCACAACTGACGCACGCCCGCGTAAAAATCTTGCGGCGGCAGGACGATACCCATCGTCGCAGGAATCGTCTCGAAAATCACCGCGGCAGTGTCGCCGTCCATCGCAGCGTCCAGCGCCGCAAGGTCGCCAAAGGGCACGTGATGAAAGCCCGGCGGCAAAGGCCCAAAGGGCTGGCGATACTGCTCGTCGCCCGTGGCAAGCGCCAGGCCGGTATGGCCGTGGTAGCCTCCGCGCGCCGAGATCACGTTGGGCCGGCCGGTATGTCCGCGCGCCAGCTTGATGGCAGTATCTACGGCCTCTCCGCCTCCCACGCCAAAGACGACGCGCTTGAGGTCGCCAGGGCAAAGAGCTGCCAGGCGCTCGGCCAGCATCGCTCGATGCTCGCTGATGAAATGATGGTTGCCAATATCCAGTTCTTCCAACGCCCGCTTGAGCGCGGCGATGACGCGAGGATGGCGGTGTCCCAGGTTGAACACGCCGCCGTTACAGTGGCAGTCAATCAGCCTGCGCTCTCCCGCCACATCCCAGACGTAAACGCCTTGTCTTTTTCCAAAGATAAAGTCCACGCCGACCTGGGAGAAAAACTCGGCTTTGCCGCTCGATACGTGCCGGGCGAATCGCTGGACGATTTTGTCTTTGGGGTCCTGGCCGATGAGAGACATGACGACCTCCTGGATTGATTTCGGATTTCGGATTGCGGGTTGTGGACGGTGAACGCGCCTCGTTTCTCAACGCTTGATCTTTTCAGGAAGGATGTAAGGATACTCTTGCCGCAACAGTCGTTTGCGGATAAAGCGATCCACTTTGCGCATGGACAGGTACAATGTCCAGATCAAAGCATCCTCTTTATAGTACGAACGCACCTCTTGCTCGTCAATCGGCTGGATGCCGAGATCGGCTGCTTCGCCTGCGAAAAAGTCGTTGATCATGGCGACGACATCGGGAATCAGATCGGGGCGTTGCTCTTTGTAGAAATTGGCGGCCAGGTCAACGGCCACCAGGTGAAAGTCATAATAGCGATTCACCACGTCCTTGAGAAAGAACAGACGCAATATCCACACGAGGAACGATGGCGCGCTGCGCAGGAAAAGCTCCGTGTCGAGCTGCTCGGCGCCCTGGACGCGAAAGAGCGGCGTGCTGGTATCCACGTACAAAAGCTGAGATTGCTCCACGCGGGGATGCTCGGGGTCAAAATCCTGAATGGACCAGTTCGAGATCTGGCCGTCAATCGCAACTTGCCAGCGGTCTTGACGCCGGGCATAGTCCCAGACTTTGCCCAGCTCTTGAAGGATTCGCCTGACCAGCGCCGTCACCGTCTCGCACGGGAGCAGATGCAAAGCGTGGTGGCCGATGGACACAGAGGGCAACTGTTGCTGAATGATGTAAAAGACGGGACGGCCTCTCTCGCCGAGAAAAGCTGCAAAGCTATGCAGGGGGAGACAAAGGCCGATCTCTTTTTCGAGGAGGCGCTGGTATTCCTCGTAGGCGACGCGATATTTTTCCACCTCTTCCATGTTATAAAAAAGAGGCAGCCGCTTGAACGCCAGGCCGCGCATTCCTTCCGCCTGAATTTCAAAAACGGTGCTGATCTCGCCATAGCCCAAAACGCGCGCAGGAATCTTGCTGCGCTCGGGATGCTGCGGGTCAAGACCTCGCTCGAACTCGCGCAGCAAATCCAGGTTCACCTGAATGGCACTCATGCTCACCGCCTTTTTTAGTCAGACGGACGACGAAGGACGAACGACCGACCGCCCACTCCGTCCTCCGTCCTTCGTCCTTCGTCAGATTTCCTCAATCGCCAGCGGGAACTTACTCATCACCTCGCAGCCATCCGGCGTGATGAGGATGGGATTCTCGTACCGAAAGCCAATGTTTTCTTCCGGGCAAGCGTACTGGATGGCGCAGATGAGCATCTCGCCGGGCTGGTAGACGTGATCGGGATTCGTCCAGTACGGGAACGGCCCGTCGCTGAGGCCGATGCGCCACTCGTCGCCCATCATGCCGATGCCGTGCTC
>CAYHAR010000288.1:0-2032 GCA_964354595.1 uncultured Anaerolineae bacterium
CGCGTCCAATCTGGCCGCCCTCCAGCCGCACCTTGATCCCGCGTGAATGATAGGCAGCGGAGGTCAGAATGTCTTGCACAACCCCAATCGTTCGTTTGCCGCTGCGTTGATCTTTCTTCAGGATGATTTCGACGCGCAGGCCAGGTCGAATATCTTTGCGCTGTTGTCCAGCCATGATTCTCTTTCCATCAACTGGTTGCAGTACTAACCAGCCCTAATCGGCACGCTCAACCACAGAGTCGTGCCTTTCCCCGGCGTACTCTCCACAGCCAACGTACCACCCGCCAGTCGAGCACGCTCGCGCATCCCCAGCAAGCCGTAATGCCCCGATTCAGACGCGCCCGCGGTCGGGTCAAAGCCACGCCCATCGTCGCGCATTTCGATCTCTAGCCGGTCGTCAGCGCACGCGATCCGCACCCACGCGTGGCTGGCCTGCGCGTGCCGCGCAATGTTGGTCAACCCTTCCGCTACAATGCGCAAGGCGTGTTCGCGAAGCGTGTCCGGCGTGGCCGGAATGAAAGCGAGCTCGAGTTCGCAGGGGATGCCCGTGGCGCTGGCAAAGCGACTGACCTCTGCCTGCACGGCTTCGGCAAAATCCTCTGGGACGGCTGCGCTTTGGCGCAGGTCGTCAATCGCGCGGCGGGCATCGGAAAGCGTAACGCGAGCGCGGGCCATCGCCTGCTGGAGAATGGCTTGCGCGCGCTCAGGTCGGCCACTGGCCAGGTGAGAGTCGGCCGCTTCGAGTTGCAGGATTAATCCCGCGAGTCCCTGCGCCAGCGTGTCGTGCAGCTCGCGCGCCATGCGCTGGCGTTCGGCGGCGAGCGTCAAATCCTCGACGCGTGTGGCGTACTCGGCCAGTTCGCGGTGGGCTGTTTCAAGTTCGCCAAGTAGTGCCTGGGCGCGTGCGCGGGCTTCAGTCTGCCGGGTGAACAACACTACATACGTGACGATAAAAAGCGTCATCACGGCGGCGAGCAGCGCCCAGGTGGAAAGATCGGCCCAGCCCCCGAGCAGAATGACATTCATGGCCGCCAGTCCCAGGTAAGCCACGATGCCGACAGCGACCAGGCGTGTGCGTCGCAAGATGCCAACAGCCTGGCCAATCAGAGCTCCATACAACCCAAAGACGGTGCTGACATCGCGCGCCAGCATGGTGAGCACAAAGGCCAACGCGCCCTGCACGGCCAGGTACAGCATCCCTCCGCGACCGGATGCCAGGCGCGGGCTGAGCCAGTGGAGAGCCGCGTGGATCAGCATGAGGACGGTGAAGGGAATCAGGTGGGCTGGTTGCCGCAACTCGGGCCAGACGTAAACGGCCCGCCCGTACAAGAAAGCCAGCACGACCGTGACAATGATAAAGAAGGGGCGCGTCTCACGCTCTTCATCGCGCTGAGCAGCGGAAGGCGAGGAGAACACTTGCCAGATCGAGTGCGCTAAAGAGTCGAATGCTTTCATGGTGGCTTGATTATACCCCGCTCAGCAACTTTTGCCATTGGCCGCAAGGACATGTACGAACGGACAGGTACGATTCTGCCCGCTCGAACGATGACAGGCAGGGCATAATCGGCTAAACTGAGCAAGGTTCAAAGACCAGATTTCAAACGGGAGGTTACGATGAGTATCAAGTCTGTTTTCGTGCTGGGCCTCAAGGTGATCGCGCTGACGGTGGCTGTGTTCGTCAGCCTGTCGGTGGCTTCCAAAGTGGTTGGATTGGGTGATAGTTCAAGCCTGACACCCAAGCAGGCCAGCGCCACCTTTATCGCGTTCATAGCCGTGTGCTTGATGTATGCCGTCGTCTTGGCCTATCCCGTTCTGCGCTCGCGGTGGGCGGGCTGGAGGCTGGTGGCGACGGTCGCCCTGGTCTACTATGGCGTCAACACCTTCATGTCGCAGATCGAGTCGGCAGTGTTTTTGCCACACGTCTTGCCGGAAGGCATGTTGCCCAAGCTGTTCATGAACGGTGCGGCGGCCGCTGTATTGATCGCGCCTCTGTCGGTGCTCATCCTGGGCAAGGTCAAGTCGAGCGAGCCGC
>CAYHAR010000288.1:2132-4746 GCA_964354595.1 uncultured Anaerolineae bacterium
TTGATCGCGCCTCTGTCGGTGCTCATCCTGGGCAAGGTCAAGTCGAGCGAGCCGCAATCACCCAACTTGCGGCTGGTTATGCCCGTCAGTGAGTGGGCATGGAAGCTGGCGGCAAGCGCCATGCTGTATGTATGCCTATACTTTTCGTTCGGCTATTTCATCGCTTGGCAGAATCCGGCCATCCGCGAGTTTTACGCTGGTGGCCTGGTGATTCCGGCCTGGATGCCCCTCTTTCAACCGTTGCGCGGCCTGCTGTGGACGATCATCGCCTTGCCGGTGATCCGCATGATGAAAGGGCAGTGGTGGGAAGCTGGGCTGGCAGTCGGGTTACTGTTCGCCGTGCTGATGAACGCCATGCTCTTGATCCCGAACAACCCGATTATGCCCGACGCCGTCCGGCTGGCGCACCTGATGGAGACGGCACCCTCCAACTTTATCTTTGGGATGCTGACTACCGGGCTGATGATGTGGCGTCCGGCTGCGCGCCGAGCGTCGGCGTCGTCCACGGCGCAGGTGAATGCATAGATGACGAGCCGCGCTATCGGCGCGGCTTTCAGAAACCATCAGGAGGATTTCAAATGGAAAAAGAAAATGTAGGCAAGATTATCACGTTGGTTTTGAGGGCGATTGCGTTGGCGATGGCCGTGGCAGTGATTACGCTCAACGCGCTTGGCGCAGCGACCACAGGGACACTGATCACACTGCTGGGGATGGGGTTATTCGGGCTGGACATCACATCGCTCGATGTCACAGAGGAGTAAATACGTACGACGCACCTCACAGGTGCGTCGCACGTTTCTCACAGAATCAACTCTCCCCGCATCACCGTGACCGCCGGCCCGCCGACCTTGACCGTCTGGATGTTCTCGCGCGGGCCGATGACCTCCACGTCGCCTTCGCCGGGCCGGCCGCATAGATGCCCCTGCTCGATGTGAAAGCGCGGCCCAGACAAGATACCGTGATGGACGATATATGCGCCCATCCCGCCGCTGGCCGAACCCGTGAACGGGTCTTCGGCGATGCCGGCCTCCGGCGCATAGTGGCGCGCGTGCGTGTCCGCGTTCGGAGCCAAGCCGCCCAGGCAAAACAGGTGCGCGGAAAAGAACTCGCCGCGCCGGCACAGCTCTTCCAGCGCGTGCGCGTCCGCGCGGATACGCTTGAGCACATCGAGCGACTTGACCAGTGTCATCAGTTGCGGCGTGCCCGTGCTGACCACCTGGGGCGGAAAGCGCGCATCGAGGTCGCCCACCGACAGGCCAAACACGGGCGCGACCTCGCTGTGCTCGAACGTGCGCCCGAACTCGGGTTTCTTTTGCGTCATCACGACGCGCGTCACGTTTCCTTCGCGGCCCGTAATCTCTACGGGTAACACGCCGACGTTCAGTTCCATCATGAACGTCGCTTTGCCATCCGCAAGCTTTACGCGGCCTTCTTCGACCAGCACGTGCGCGGTCGAGATGGTCGGATGACCCGCGAGTGGAATCTCGGTGGCGGGCGTAAAGTAGCGAAAGCGAAAGTCGGCTTTACGCTGCGCGGACGGGAACACGAACGCCGTCTCGGAAAGGTTCATCTCGCGCGCAATGGCTTGCATCTCTGCGTCGGATAGCCCGCGCGCGTCCGGCAGCACCACGCACGGATTGCCTCGCAATGGTGTTGTGGTGAAAGCGTCCACCTGAACGACAGTGTAGCGTCTCACAAGTTGCCTCCTTGACGATGGTGACAAGCGTCGAGAACGGTTAATAGTTCCTTGGGCGACCGCACCAAGTAATCCGGCTTTGCCTGCGCCAGTTTCTCCCAGTTCTGATGTCCCCAGCCGACTGCCACGCTGACAACAGACGCTTCTTGGGCAGCCCGAATGTCGCTGACCGCGTCGCCGACCATGTAGGCTCTGCCACCCAATAGCCCGCCGATTTGCTTCACAGCCTGTCGTATCTTTTCGGGTCTTGAACCGGGGACATCCACCCCCAGAACCAGATTGACGTACTTGGCCAGCCCGTAGTGGTCGAGGAATCTCTTGACCACACTGGACGTGTTTCCGGTTACCACCCCTATTTTGCTCGTTGCCGATAACCGGACGATGACATCATCCATTCCTTCAAAGATCTTGAGCGTCTCGCACTGGCTGAACATCTCCAGGCTGCCTCGCACAAAATCTTGAATCTTGTCCTGGGGCAACTCGAGTTGCCGTCCCAGCTCCTCGAACGCCATTCGATCGAGAGCATTGAGGTCTCGTTGGGTAGGGGTTCGAGGAAACCCCAAGTTGGCACAGACCCGCTCTGCAAAGAGGAGCATATCGTCCAGGGTGTCAGCCAGCACGCCATCGAAATCAAAAAGCACAATCTTGTTCACCACCACACCTCAACGGCTCGACTTTTGTGATGACCAAACTTGTGTTATCATAGCAGCACCTCAAGAGTGGCCGCCTGTTCGGCGCATGGTCAATAACAGTGAAAACGGGAGAGACGATGAACTGGCGCACCGAAATCAGCCTTGCCCGCGAACTGGATGCCCAAGACGAGTTGGCGCCTTTTCGTGACGAGTTTGTGATTGGCGACCCCAATTTGATTTACCTGGATGGCAACTCGCTGGGGCGGCTCCCCAAACGCACAGTTGA
>CAYHAR010000289.1:0-4699 GCA_964354595.1 uncultured Anaerolineae bacterium
ATCAGAATCCCCAGCAGCGCCGGGCCGACCCACCCGATGGTCAGCGTGCCCTCGTTTATGATCGCGTCCAGGTTGCTCGCCCCGCTTTGCGGCGCGCGGCGTGGGGCTGCCTTCGCAGATGCCGCAGATGCCGCACTTTGCGCAACCAAGTTCGCGCTAACCTCGGCGTCAATGGGCGAGGTGAATTTTTCACCCCTCCGTATGCAAGTTTTTACTCATTTTCTGCCTCGCTTTTTATGAGACTCTAGAAAATTTTGTCAAAATCGTTTTTGCGCCGTAACCAGGACTCACCTACGCCAAAAGTGTTGTTTTGCTGCAACGTTGCAACACTGCAACGTTGCAATTTAGCCCCCAAAAACTGCAACATAGCCTTGCAACACGCAAAATTTTGTTGCAACACGCCAAATTTTGTCGCAACATGGCTTAATCCTGCTCCGACGTTGCAACATCTTCAATTTCTGTTGCAACAGCTAGTAAGCCAACTTGTCTAAGGTTTTTCAGCGTGTACGCGATTTGTCTCTGCCCAACTTCGCCACTGAGCACTTGATACATGGCCCGCACGGTTACTTTTTTGCCCTCCTGTGTCAAGCTTTTTGCTGCCAGCAGCGTCTTTTTTTTCAACTCGGTCAGTTCAATCTGCCCCAACCGGAGCGCGTTCAGCCGTTGCGCCCGCTCGTCGTCGGGCAAATAGGGCGACATCACCGTGAGGGTTTCCATGCCCCGCACCAGGATCGCCTGCCCGGGCGGGATCAGCTCTTCCGCGCCGTTCCCCGCTTGACAAAGCCCGCACAGTATGCTTTAATTCATACAAATCTGGTAGGCATTATAGACATTGTAGGATATTGAAGCATGAAGCTTTCCAAGCGCAGCGAGTACGGCCTGCGGGCTTTGCTGGACATGGCCGCCCGCGATCATCAGCGTCCGGTGCCGCTCAAAGAGCTGGCAGACCGCAGCAACATTCCCCTCAAATTCCTGGAGCAGATCTTTCTCATCCTCCGGCACGCCGGCATCATCCGCAGCGTGGCCGGCGCGCGCGGCGGCTACACGCTGAGCCGTCCGGCCCAAGACATCACGCTGGGCCAGGTCATCCGCACACTCGACGGCACCATCGCGCCCGTCAGCTGCATCAGCAAGATCGCCTACGAGCCGTGCACCTGCCCGGACGAGCGCACGTGCCCGCTGCGGGCCGCGATGAACCAGGTGCGCGACGCCATCGTCGCCGTGGTGGATAATACTTCCCTGGCCGATGCTGTAGAGCAAGGCCAAAAGCTGGCTCGTCGAGCAGAAACCCCTGCCCCCAAGAAAAGGAGGAAAAAGTGAAAATCGCGCAAGACGTGACTGAATTGGTGGGCAACACGCCCCTGGTGCGCCTCCGGCGTGTGACCCAAGGCTGCGTGGCCGAGGTCGTCGCCAAGCTCGAGTTTTTCAATCCGGCGCACAGCGTCAAGGACCGCATCGGCGTGGCGATGATCGAGGCCGCCGAACAAGCCGGGCGGATCAAGCCGGACACGATCATCTTGGAGCCGACCAGCGGCAACACCGGCATCGCGCTGGCGATGGTCTGCGCGGCGCGCGGCTACCCATGCGTGCTGACCATGCCGGAGACGATGAGCAAGGAGCGGCGCACGTTGTTGCGGGCGTATGGGGCAGAGCTGGTCCTCACGCCCGGCAGTGAAGGGATGCCCGGCGCGATCCGCAAGGCCGAAGAGATGGCGGCTGCCGACCCGCGCTATTTCATCCCGCAGCAGTTCAAGAATCCGGCCAATCCCGAAATCCATCGCCAGACGACCGCACAAGAAATCTGGCGCGATACCGAGGGACGGGCCGATATCCTGGTGGCAGGTGTCGGCACAGGCGGAACCATCACGGGCGTTGGCGAGGTGCTCAAGGCGCGCAAGCCATCGTTCAAGTGCATCGCGGTCGAGCCGGATGCCTCGCCGGTGCTTTCGGGCGGGCAGAAAGGCCCGCACCCGATTCAAGGCATCGGCGCGGGCTTTGTGCCGGATGTGCTCAACACGAAAATCTATGACGAGATCATTCGCGTCAAGAACGACGACGCCTTTGAGATCGCTCGGCGCATGGCGCGCGAAGAAGGCTTGCTCGTCGGCATCTCGTCCGGCGCAGCGACGTGGGCCGCGGTGCAAGTGGCGCGCCGCCCGGAAAATACCGGCAAGCTGATCGTCGTCATCATCCCCTCGTTCGGCGAGCGATACCTCAGCACGGCCCTGTTCGCCAACCTCGCAGACTAGTAGATAGCCCTCCCCTGTGCGCACGCTTCGCGGCGCACGGGGGAGGGCTGGGTGGGGGCAAGATGTTCAAGACACTACGCCGAGACATCCAGTCCGTGATCGAGCGCGACCCGGCGGCGCGCAACGCGCTCGAAGTCCTGGTGTGCTATCCCGGGCTACAAGCCGTGTGGGGACATCGGGTGTCACATTGGCTGTGGATGCATGGCTTCAAGCTGCTGGCGCGTTGGACCTCTCAAGTCGTGCGCGGATTCACCGGCATCGAGATTCACCCCGGCGCGATCATCGGCCCAGGCTTTTTCGTTGACCACGGCATGGGCGTCGTCATCGGCGAGACCGCCGAGATCGGCGCAGACGTGACGTTATATCACGGCGTGACGCTGGGCGGCACGAGCACTTTTAAAGGCAAACGCCATCCCACTCTGAAGGATCGAGTGGTGGTCGGCGCGGGCGCCAAGGTGTTGGGCGCAATCACGGTTGGCGAAGGAAGCCGCATCGGAGCGAACGCGGTCGTCGTCAGGCCGGTTCCGCCCAACTCGGTCGTGGTGGGTGTGCCAGGCCAAACCGTCTCGCGCGCCCAGCCCCGCCCTGCGGAAGGCCCGCTGGACATGGAGCATACTTTGCTGCCCGACATGATCGGCCAGTCGGTGATCTCGCTGATGTCGCGCGTGGACGCGCTAGAGCGCCGCATTACAGGCTGTATGCCAGCCGCTTTGCCTCCACGTGCGCCCGAGCCGGGCCTCTGGCGCGGCCAAGATTTTTCAATCTGATCTATCCATTCGGGTAGTCAAAAAGCGGACTGCCCCATCCCCGACAAGGAGACTCTGATGAAGCGCACGTTTCAGGTTATTGCAGCATGGGTCTGCGCGATCCTCACGATGGTTCTGGTTGCCTGCGCCGGTCAACCCTCTCCAGCCAGCGGGCCGGTCACACTGCGCGTGGGATATTTCCCCAACATCACGCACAGCCAGGCGCTCGTCGGCGTGGCGCGCGGCGATTTTCAAAAGGCGGTCGGCCCCAACGTCACGCTCGACGTCAAGATATTCAATGCCGGGCCATCGGTCATCGAGGCCATGTTCGCCGGGCAGCTCGACCTCTCGTACATCGGCCCCAATCCCGCAGTCAACGGCTACGTCCAAAGCAAGGGTGAAGCATTGCGGGTGATCGCGGGCGCCACCAGCGGCGGCGCGGCGCTCATTGTTCGCCCGCAAGCCAACATCACCAAACCGGAGGATTTCGCCGGTAAAAAGATCGCCAGCCCGCAATTGGGCAACACGCAGGATGTAGCGCTGCGGGCGTACCTGGCCGCGCACGGGCACAAGCTCATCGAAAAAGGCGGCAACACCCAGGTCATCCCCACCGACAATCCGCAAATCTTGGACCTGTTCAAGCAGGGACAGATTGACGGCGCGTGGGTGCCGGAGCCGTGGGCCACCCGGTTGATCGTGGAGGGTGGCGGCAAGCTCTTTCTCGACGAGCGTGACCTGTGGCCGCGCGGCGAGTTTGTCACGGGCAACATTATCGTCAGCACCAAATTCCTCAAGGAGCACCCTGACGTGGTGAAAGCGTGGCTGCGTGCGCACGTCGAAGCGACGCAGTGGGAACTGGCCAACCCTGACCAGGCCAGGCAAATCTCTAACGACGAGATCAAGCGGCTGACCGGCAAGGCGTTGCCGCAAGAAGTGATTGACGGCGCGTGGTCGCGGATGCGCATCACCTATGACCCCATCTCGCCCTCGCTGTTCAAATCGGCGGAGGATGCGTACACGGCCGGCTTTCTCAAGGAAAAGCCCAATCTCTCTGGCATTTATGATCTGACGCTGCTGAATGAGGTATTGAAGGAAAAGGGATTGCCAACGGTCGAGTAGGCAAGTGTAGAGTAGACAAGCAGACTAGCAGCCTGTCGGAGAGGCGTAGTTTAGCCCCTTGTGGGCGTAGCAACGACGGGCACAAGGCCCTACGCTACGAGGCTCTCCGACAGCCTGCTAGGGGGACACGCCTCCTTGTCTACTTGTTTCCCGGTCTGCTTGCTACCGAGGAGGCATGATGAAACTCGAACTGCGAACCGTGACCAAGACGTTCAAGAGCCGACGGGGCGACACGTGCGCGCTTCAAGATATTACACTCGACGTGGCCTCGGGCGAATTTGTGTGCCTGTTGGGACCTTCGGGCTGCGGCAAGTCCACGCTGCTCAACATCGTCGCCGGGCTGGAAAAGCCAGACACAGGGGATGTGCTGATGGATGGTCAGCCAGTGACCGAGCCAGGCCGTGACCGCGTGGTGATTTTCCAAGAGGCGGCGCTGTTCCCCTGGCTCAACGTGCGCGATAACGTGGCGTTCGGATTGGCCGCCGCGGGCGCGCCTCGCGCCGAGCGCATGGACAAGGCCATGCAATACTTGCGGCTGGTCCGCCTCGTCAGTTTTAAAAAGGCGTTCGTCCACGAGCTTTCCGG
>CAYHAR010000290.1:0-4693 GCA_964354595.1 uncultured Anaerolineae bacterium
TTCAACTTTGACCGCGCAGACTTTGTATTCCGGTATCTTGGACACCGGGTCGAGCGCGGCGATGGTCAGCTCGTTGGCGGATGCTTCCGGAAAGTGGAAATTGGCATACACCATGCCGGGCGGAACGCGATCCGTCACCCACGCTTCGGACTCTATGCTGCCGCGCCGCGATGTGACGCGCACGCGTTTGCGGCTGCCGCCGTCCTGTAGATTGCCGTTCAGGCCCAGCCGTTCCGCATCGCTCGGATTCACCTCGATAAGCGGGCGGCCATAGACTTGCATCAAGCCCTGCGCGCGGCGAGTCATCTCGCCGCCGTGCCAATGATACAGCACGCGCCCGGTGCTCAGAATCATGGGGTATTCGTCGTCGGGCAGCTCGGCCGGCGGGACGTGCTCGATGGGCGCAAACTTGCCCTTGCCCCGCGCGAACTGGACCGTGTGCAGGATCGGCGTGCCAGGATGTTGCGCATCCTTGACCGGCCACTGCAAGCGGTCGCCGCGCTCCAATCGTTCGTGACTCACGCCCGCATAGCTGGGCGCAAGCGCGGCAATTTCGGCCATGATTTGCGCCGGGCCGACGTAATCCCACCCGGCAAACGGCGCGGCGGCATCAGGAGGCTGCCCTACAGACAAAACACGCTTGGCAAGATCAGCCGTGATGCGCCAATCTTGGCGCGCTTCGCCCAGCGGCGGGATCGCCTGGCGCACCATCTGGACGCGCCGCTCGGTGTTGGTGAACGTGCCCGTCTTTTCCGCAAACGAAACGCCCGGCAAGAGCACATCGGCATACGGCGCGGTTTCCGTCGGAAAGATGTCTTGCAGGACGACGAAATCGCACTCGCTCAGGCAGTGGCGAATGTGCGCCGTGTCCGGGTCGCTCATCACGGGGTCCTCGCCCAGAATGTACATGGCCTTGATTTTGCCCTCGGTAATGCCGGGGATCATCTCGGTGACGGTCAAGCCGACCTTGGGCGAGAGCGGCGCACCCCACGCAGCTTGAAATTTCTTTTGCGCTTCGGCGTTGGTGACAGGCTGATAGGCGGGATAGACATTTGGCAATCCACCCATATCGCATGCGCCCTGGACATTGTTCTGGCCGCGTAACGGGTTGACGCCGCCGCCGGGGATACCGATGTTGCCCAACAGCATTTGCAGATTCGCCAAGTCCATCACGTTGCGCACGCCCGTAATGTGCTGCGTGATGCCCATGGCCCACATCACCGCCATCGGCTTGCCCGCAGGGGTCGCCAAAATCTCGGCGGCTTGATAGAGCAACTCTATCGGCACGCCCGTGATTTCAGCAACTTTATCTGGCGTGTACTGGACGACAGTGGTCTTGAATTCTTCATAGCCCTCGGTGCGCTCGGCGATGAACTTTTTATCTTCCCATCCCTTTTCGAGGATGATGTTCATCAGGCCATTGACGAGCGCCACGTCGGTGCCGGGCCTGTGCTGCAAGTGAAGCACGGCAAATTCAGTGAGGTCAATCTTGCGGGGATCGGCAACCACCAGCTTGACGCCGCGTCGCAAGACCGCGCGGCGAATCATGGCGCCAAAGACGGGGTGCTGTTCCGTCGTGTTGGACCCGATGACGAGCATCGCCGCCGCCTGATTGGCAACGTCGTCCATCGAGTTGGTCATCGCACCCGAGCCGAACGATGTGGCCAGACCGGCCACGGTGCTGCTGTGTCAGAGACGGGCGCAGTGGTCAATGTTGTTCGTCCCCATCACCTGACGAACAAACTTGTTCATCAAATAGTTTTCTTCATTCGTGCACTTGGCCGAAGTCAGCACGCCGACGCTATCGCCGCCAAACGTGTCCCGCGCCTCCCGCAGCTTTTTCGCCGCAATGTCCAGCGCCACATCCCACTCTACTTCCACCCACTCGCCGCGTCCTTCGTCCTCCGTCCTCCGTCCTCCGTCTTCCAGCAGATACTTGCGGACGCGCGGCTTGAGCAGCCGATCAGCATGGTGAATGAAATCATAGCCATAGCGTCCCTTGACGCACAACGCCATCCCATTGACCGGCGCGTTCGGATTGGAGGTCACGCGGACGACGCGGCCATCGCGCACGTTCAAATCGAGCTGGCAGCCCACGCCGCAGTACGTGCAAGTCGTAGTGACCTTGGTCACTTGATGCGCGCGGCCCAGGCCGTGCGACATCTTGTCGCTGAGCGCGCCGGTGGGACAATACGCCGCGCACTGGCCACACGACTCGCAGCGCGCCTCCAGCATCGTCACGCCGGAACCGGCGACGATTTGCTCGTCAAAGCCGCGATAGGCCACGCCCCACACATCGCGGCACTGAATCTCGCCGCAGGCCAATACGCAGCGGCGGCAGAGGATGCACTTGTTGAAATCCACGCGGACGAACGGGTTGGGGTCGCTATCGGCCTTGTAGCGCGTGCCCTTGGCGCCCCACGCCGGCAGCTTGACTTGATGCTCGTAAGCCAGGTCTTGCAGCTCGCACGACTCGCTCATGTCGCAGGTCATGCAATCGTTGGGGTGATTCGCCAGCATCAGCTCGAGCGTCTTGCGGCGCGAGCGGATCACGCGCTCGCTGGCCGTGTTGACGATGACGCCATCGGTCACCGGAAAAACGCACGCGGCCTGCAAGAATCGCTGGCCTTTGACCTCGACGACGCACATGCGGCAGTTGCCGGTCGGCGTGAGGTCTTTGTGGTAACACAGAGTCGGGATGCGAATGCCTGCGGCTTGCGCCGCCTCCAAGATGGGCTGGCCTTCTTTTGCCTGAACCGCCTGGCCGTTGATGGTAATGTTTACTTTTGCCATGTTGTCTCCTCTCACCATCACCGCAACCGGCACACGCCCGCCGGACATTCGCCGCGCGTATGCGCTTCAAATTCTTCACGGAACAACTCGAGGCCCGACATGACCGCCGTCGGCGCGCTCTGGCCGAGTCCGCAGAAAGAGCTATCCACCATCAGCTCGCCCCAGTAATCCAGCTCGTCCACCTGCTCGAGCGTTCCCTGCCCGTTGACCAGGTCGTTCATAATTTGCATGTGCCGTTCCATGCCGACGCGGCAGGGCGTGCACTTGCCGCACGACTCGAAGCGAAAGAACGCCGTCACGGCGCGCAAGTAATCCACGATGCACGTGTTGGCGTCGAGCACGACAATATCGCCCGCGCCCAGCATCGCGCCAGCGGCCATGCACGAAGCAAAGTCGAGCGGCGTATCCAGGAATTTCTCGCCGACCATCGCTCCCGCTGCGCCGCCCAGGTGACAGGCTTTGAATGGCGCACTACCCTTCATGCCGCCCGCCGGCCCTTGTATGATCTGTCGCAGCGTAAACTTGCCGAGCGGCGCTTCCAGGCAGCCCGTCCGCTTGACGTGCCCCGAAACCGGATAGAGCTTGGTGCCCGGCGCTTTTTCCGTCCCCATCTGGCGATACCACGCCGCGCCGTTGACGAGAATGCCCGGCACATTGCACAACGTCTCGACGTTGTTGACGAGCGTGGCCTTGCCATTCAGGCCGTTGGTCGTGGGATACGGCGGGCGTAGTCGCGGCTCGCCGCGCTTGCCCTCCAGCGATTCAAGCAGCGCAGTTTCCTCGCCGCAGATGTATGCGCCCGCACCGCGATGGAGGTGAATGTGGAAATCGAACCCGCTGCCCAGAATGTCCCGGCCCAGATAGCCCGCCGCTTTTGCTTCGTGGATGGCGTGCTGCAACGTCGCCGCCGGGCCGGTATACTCGCCGCGAATGTAAATGTACGCTTCGTGCGCGCCAATCGCATAGCCCGCAATCGCAATGCCTTCCAACAATCGGTGCGGGTCGCCGTCCATCAAGAGACGATCCTTGAAGGTGCCTGGCTCGGATTCGTCCGCGTTGCACACCACGAAAGCCGTGCCATCGCCGGACTTGGCCCCGGCCGCCGTAAAGCGCATCTTTAACCCAGCCGGGAAACCCGCACCGCCGCGTCCCTGCAGGCCCGCCGTGGTGACTTCAGCTACGACTTGTTCCGGCGTCATGTCGGTCAGCGCCTTGCGCAGCCCTTCGTAAGCGCCAGCGGCGACTGCATCCTTCACCGACTCTATCTTACCGACGTTGCGCAAAAGCGCGTGCGCGCGATCCTCGACCTCGATGCCGAGGATTTCTTCGGCCAGCGCAAGCGGCTTTTGCTCCTCACCGGAGACAATGGCCGAAACGGTCGAGGGAGCGAGCCAACGGTACAGTCGATTATGGGTCACGGCCACCGGCCCACAGCCGCACTGGCCGATGCAACTGGTGCGCTTGACGGCGACGCCGGCTTGCTCTAGCGCGCGCCGAACGTCGGCCGCGCCCGCCGCATGACAGGGGCCATCGTCGCAAAGATGCACCGCCTGGCCGGGCTTTTCGTCCACGCTCCACATGGAGTAGAACGTCGCCGCGCCGATGACCTCGCGGACGGGCAAACGAAAATGCCGCGCGATGGATTCGATGGCCTCGCGGGGCAGATAACCAAGCCGGCTATTCACCTCGTCCAGCGCGGGCAACAGCTCAGCCCGCTCGCGCACGTGGACTAGAATTTCTTGGATAGTGGATTCAGAGGGTCGGTCAGGCAAGGTCATAATGTGCTCCTCCTTTGCTGTCGCCGCCTTCTGGGGCGAGTAGTGAGGCCAGGACTGTGATCTTTTGCTTACACAACAGGCCCCATTTTACAATCTACTTGCCAACTACACAAGTCGCCTGG
>CAYHAR010000291.1:0-4685 GCA_964354595.1 uncultured Anaerolineae bacterium
CGCGCGCAACTGGAGCAAATGATCGCGCAAGCCCGCGCCGACGCGCCGTTGGAAACGTGCGGACTGTTGGCCGGACGCGACGGGCGTGTGACGCGCGTGCTGCCTGTGCCCAACATTTTGCGCAGCCGCGTGGCTTATCGGATGGACGGCCAAGAGTTTTTGGACGCGATGGCCGCGTGCGATTTTGAGCCGCTGGCGATTTACCATTCGCATCCCCAAGGGCCGCCCGTTCCTTCGCCAACGGACGTGGCCGAGTCCTATTACCCGGATTCTATCTATGTCATCATCTCATTGGCTCAAGAGCCGCCGAGCGTGCGAGCGTTCCGCATCGTCAGCGGTGTTGTGACAAAAGAGACCTGTCAGGTTTTGGAAACCGGACAGGTCTGAGGCGGACGATATGTTTGGATTCACCGAAGAGCAGATTCATCGTTACGCGCGTCACATCGTCTTGCCGCAACTGGGCGGCAAGGGCCAGCGCAAGTTGCTCGATTCGCGCGTGTTGGTCGTCGGGGTAGGGGGGCTGGGGTCGCCCGTCAGCCTCTACCTGTCGGCGGCGGGCGTGGGCGTGATTGGCCTGGTGGACAATGACGCGGTGGACGTGTCCAACTTGCAGCGGCAGATTGTCCATCGCAACGCGGACGTGGGACGCCCCAAAGTCGCCTCCGGGGCCGATGCGCTGCGCGCGCTCAATCCCGACGTGAGCGTGATCCAGCACCAGGTCACTTTTTCGTCGGCCAACGCGATGGAACTGGTGGCCGGGTACGATCTGGTCGTCGAGTGCAGCGACAATTTTCCTGCCAAGTATTTGGCCAACGACGCCTGCGTGCTTGCCATCAAGCCGCTGGTGTGGGGCGCAGTGTACCAATTCGATGGGCAAATGTCCGTGGTGCTGCCCCGGCAAGGGCCATGCTATCGCTGCATCTTTCCTGCGCCTCCGCCGCCGGGCAGCACGCCCTCGTGCGGGGAGGCGGGCGTGCTGGGCGCGCTCGTCGGCGTCATGGGCTGCTGGCAGGCGTTGGAGGCGATCAAAGTGCTGGCGGGCATTGGCGAGCCGATGGCCGGGCGGCTGTTGATTTTTGACGGGCTGGCCGGGCAGGCCGAGACGGTCGAAGTAAAGCGGCGCAGCAATTGCGAGCTGTGCGGCGATCACCCGACGATTGACCGGCTGATTGACTATGAGGCGTTTTGCGGCTTGCGTAACTAGCGACTGCAAAGGGTGTTTAGTTTTAGAGTTCCCCTATTCTCGGCGCGGCCCTTGTCTTTCATTTTCTTGCTTTCGGTTTGGACACGGATGGCCCGGATGAACACAGAAAAGAATCCGTGTTTATCCGTGTCCCCGGAAAAATTAAAGGCTATGCCCGTCGGCAGTATGGATTTCGGGGACTCGGGGGAACTCGACTCTGGGAAGGGGGAAGAAATATGTGGTGGATGATTTTGTTGACGGCGGTGATCGGCTACCTGATCGGGTCTATTCCCATGGGGTACCTGGTTGTTCGCCTGATCAAGGGCCAAGACATTCGCACGCACGGCAGCGGGCGCACGGGCGGGACGAATGCGTTTCGCGCGGGGGGAGCCGTTGCCGGGATTCTCACCTCGGTGGGCGACGCTCTCAAAGGCTACGCCGCGGTGATGCTGGCGCGGCTGGTCGTCGGCCCGGAAGTGTTGGCGACGACCATCGGCACGGTGGCGGCCGTGCTCGCCGGGCTGGCGGCGGTGATCGGCCATAACTGGTCGGTCTATCTGGGCTTTAAGGGCGGAGCCGGCACCGCGCCCAACATCGGGGCTGCCATTGCCTTCTGGCCCATCGCCGGGCTGTATCTTGCGCCGATGGTGCCGCTGGGCCTGTATCTGATCGGCTACGCTTCGGTGACGTCGCTGATCATTGCGGCGATGGTGCTGATCACGTTCGTCGTGCGAGCGGCGCTGCAGGCCGACCCGAACTGGTGGTACGTGGCGTATGCCGTGGCGGCTGCGGCGGCCGTGGCCTGGGCCTTGCGGCCTAACATCAAGCGATTGCGAGAAGGCACCGAGCGCCTGGTGGGCCTGCGCGCGCGCAAGGCCAAACAGCCAGGCGATCACAGCGCGCCGCAGATCTAGTATCGGCGCTCTGTTCATCAAGGCTGATCGTGACGGCTCGGTAGGTTCCGGGCCATTCAGCTTTCCACCTGAGCCAAGTGAAGGACGCTGGTCCGCGCCTGTGCCGGTGTCTCGCTCGCGCGGGAGAGCGCCTTGGCTGCGCTCAGAGGCTGTCTGAAAAGTAGGATCTAGTGCCCCTCGGCGACGGGCGCAAGGCCCTGCGCTTCGCGTACAGGGTTGTCCGACAGCCTGCCAGGAAAGAGAATGACCCAAACGACGACGGTTCCCCAAAAATCCACGCCGACGGCCGAGACGTTCCAAACCGGCCGGGTTTTGACGATTGCCGGCGGCCACCTGACCCACGATATTTTCACCAGCTTTCTCGCGCCGCTATTGCCGCTCATCATCCAGCGGCTCGGGCTTTCGTTGACGCTGGCGGGATCGCTGGCGGCGTTTCAACAGCTTCCTTCGCTCGCCAATCCGCTCCTGGGGTTGCTCGCCGACCGGGTCAACCTGCGTTGGTTCGCCATCCTCGCTCCTACGGTCACTGCCATCACCATGAGCGCGATGGGGTTAGCGCCGAATTACACCGCGCTCGTGATTTTGCTGCTCGTGGCCGGCGTGAGCACCGCCATCTGGCACGTGCCGACGCCGGTCATGATCGCGCGCGCCTCCGGGCGACAGGTGGGCCAGGGCATGAGCTTTTTCATGCTGGGCGGCGAGCTGGCCCGCACCATCGGCCCGCTGCTGGCCGTGAGCGCGGTGGCGTGGTGGGGACTGGAGGGCATCTGGCGACTCGCTCCGGTGGCGATGATCGCTTCTGTGATCCTTTACTGGCGGACGCGCGAGATGGGCGGCGCGCGGCCGGCCGCTCGCGCCAACGGCTCGTGGGCCGAGACGTGGCGCGAGCTGCGGCGCGTGATGCTGCCCATCGCCGGCATTGTCTTTGCGCGGGGATTCATGGTCGCCGCGTTGACGACTTTTTTGCCCACGTTCCTTGCCTCCGAAGGCGCCAGCTTGCTGCAAGCCGGTGGGTCGCTTTCGATTCTAGAGCTGGCCGGAGCGGCGGGCGTGCTCACCAGCGGCACCGTCAGCGACCGGATCGGTCGCCGCCGCGTGTTGGCGTTTGTCTTGTCCGTTGCGCCAACGCTGATGCTGATCTTTTTGGCCGTCCGCGGCTGGGCCACGCTGCCCTTGCTGATGGCGTTGGGCTTTGCGACGCTTTCCACCAACCCGGTGCTGATGGCGCTGGTGCAGGAATATGGGCGCAATCATCCCGCCACGGCCAACGGCCTGTACATGGCGCTTCAATTTGCGGGACAATCGCTCTGCATCGTCCTCGTCGGCGCGATGGCCGATGCGTGGGGCTTGCGCGCGGCCTATCAATGGTGCGCGCTGATCGGTTTTGCGGGCGTGGGTTTTGTGCTATTATTGCCCCGACGGACGACTGCTCCGCGTGACGAACGACGAGTGACGAATGACGAGTGACGAAAGCCGAGGTGCGCGATGGCTGACCATGCAGAGTTCGAGACGCCCACGGTGCTGCACGATGCGCCGCTGCGCGATAGCGATGACGCCTATTTCCACTTTGACGATTTTGCGCGCACGCTGGCGCGGCTGATCGCCGCCAAAGAGACGCGCACGCCGCTGACGATTGGCGTGAGCGGCCCCTGGGGCGCGGGCAAGACGACATTGCTGCGGCGCATCTGCAAGCAACTCGATGCCACCCTCGCCTTGACCGACTTGACAAAGCCTCCCCAGCTCGACTTTGCAAACGGGAACGAAAGCCGGACGGGCAAGTTCCGTGTCTGCCGCACGGTCTGGTTCGATGCCTGGAAGTATGCCGACGAAGACGAGCTGCTCGTGGCGCTCGTCCGCGTCATCCTCAACACGATGGCCGAGGGCAGCCTGGGCGATAAAGCCTGGAGCAAGCTGCTCGACCCGGCGCATCCGCGCTACGACGTGCTGGCGACTTTTTTGAGCATGTTCAAGCTCCAATTCGGCGGCATCCAGGTCGGCGTGGAATTGAACAAGTTCAAGACCGAGACGCCCTTTGCCCAGCACACGGCGTTCTTTGACTTTTTCGACGCGGCGTTCGAGACGCTGCTGGCCCGCTGGGTGCACGGCGCGGGCGACGTTGACCAGATGGACGAGCGGCGCGGCGTGATGGTCGTGTTCGTGGACGACCTCGACCGCTGCCTGCCGAAAAAGATGGTGCAGGTGCTCGAGGCGATCAAGCTGTTCCTGGACAAGCCGGGCTGCGTGTTCGTGCTGGGCGCGGACGCGAACGTGATCCGCCAGGCTGTCGCCAGTCATTATAAAGACGCGGGCGTCACGGGCGAAAGCGCGGGCGACTATTTGGAAAAGATCATCCAACTGCGCTTTGAGCTGCCGCCCATCCTGACCGGCGACATGGGCAAATACGTCGAGGCGACTCGAGAGATCGTGGACGACGAGGTGCGCCGCAACTGGCAGACCATCGTCGTCGGCGCGGAAATCAACCCGCGCAAGGTCAAGACGTTCGTCAACGATTTGAGCCTGCAATGGGCGATGCTCAAAAATTCCGGCCAGGCGCAGGGCGTGGACCGCGACGACTTTACCCGCTGGCA
>CAYHAR010000292.1:0-4661 GCA_964354595.1 uncultured Anaerolineae bacterium
CGTGACCGGCGGACGCAGGGCCGCCAGGCCGAGCGATTCACGGAACCGGACCGCGCCGGCCAGGAGCAGCGCCAGGCCGACCATCGAGACGATGATGACAGCAAGGTAGGCGACGCGTGTCAGATAGATCCGCTCGCGCAAGGTGTCGCGGCGGAAAAACAGGTGGAGCAAATCTCGTTTGGTTTGGTTCATGTTATTGCCTTTCTCGACTGATCCCATAGGCTGGGCGTGCGATGCTCGTCATGCGGATGTTGATCTCGTTGATCCCGACGATGCGCCAAAAGCCGGTGGGAATGCGGGCCGTGCCGGCCACGATGACCTGTTGTGGGCGCTGGGGTGGCCAGGTGTACACGGTAATGTTGCGGATCGTGTTGCGGCTGTTCAGGCCGGCGTAGTATTGGGCCAGGTTGTACGCCTGGGCATAGTCCAGCCGGATTTGCTGAGTGGACTCGAAATACGGCCAATCAATCGCGTGCGAGGCGACCTGCGCCGCGATGTCGAGCGCGGTCTTGGCGCGCTCGTACCGCGCCAGCATGATCCCGCCGTCGATCGTGAATCCAACCAATGCCAGGAGCGCGACCAACGCGACCGCTGTCTGGAACATGATCTGGCCATGTTCATCTCGAGCTAACCGTCGCACGAATCGTTTGATCATCGCTGCCCTCACTTCCACCGGCTCTTGTATATTTCGATCAGCAGCATCGTCCGGCTGGTGACTCGATCCGGCGTCGGGAAGAAGGCGCTCACCAGCGGCAGCCCGAAGCCGGCTGCCCTGACTCCCACCACGCACGACACAGCATGACCGCGATCCCAGGTAGAGGGTGGAATGACCATGATGTCCACGTTGGCTTGCGGGATGCGGAACCCGCGCGCCGTCTCGATGGCGGCCACGCGCCCCTGTTTCATCCCCAGGGCCGCATCCAGCGATTGCGAAGCCGCTGTTGCGCAGTCGTAGCTGATGGTATCGCTGGCCAGCTTGGCGTACGCCTGCGGCCCGAACCACATGGCGCCCGCGATCAGGAGCAGGAACAGCGGCAGGACCAGCGCCAGCTCGACCAATGCCTGGCCATCGCTTTCAAGGTTGATTTTCGCTTTCACACACGCTCTCTCAGCCATGTCTCATTCCATTGCTTTATCAATCGAAACGAATGACGCAGATACTTATTCCCACGGCCCTTTGGGGCCGGTAATGGGCGGTCCGCCATAAAAACGCCAGTCCCTCTGGAAGCTCTGCGCTCGAATCGCGTAGCGAAACAGTCCCAACAGCGGCAGATTCCAGCTGTCCTGCAGGCTCACCTGGCCGCCGACGCTGCGCACGCCCGTCACGGGATAGATGCGATAGCTGTGGCGGAAATCGCCTGCACTGGCTCCCAGCGAAGCGACCAGGATATCCTTCGTGCGCTGCATGCCGTTGGCGGGCAGTCCGTACGATGCGTTCCCGTGAATCGCGTCGAGGTTCGTTCCTTCGTGCAGGGCGACGGCGGCGATATTTTGCTGCCACCAGTACCAGCAGATGGCGACGGCAAAGAAGATGAGCATGAGCCAGACCGGTAGGGCGATGGCATATTCGAACGTCGTCGCGCCCGATTCGTCTTTTAATCGCAAGGCGAGTTTTCTTCCCAAGTTCGCACTCCTCGTGGGAGCCTGGCCGCATAGGCCATGCCGGCCAGGCTCTCCAATGGATGATGGACTACCAGCCAGCCGTCGCCGACAGGCTGCTGGCTGCCCGACCGATGGCCTGGCGAATCTGGGGAACGAGCAGTGCGCCCAGGCCCGCCGCGGCCGCCACACCGACGCCCAGCAAGATGGCATATTCGAACATGCCTGCCCCGGCGTCCTCTCGCACAAAACGGATCACGGTCTGTATCATGAACATCACCTCCTCTCTTCGATTGCGGATTTCAGACTGATGATGGCCCTTCACGATTCAAATTCGAGCGGTGCGCCGAAATCTGCAACACTGCACTGCCCACAGGGGGCCTGCCCCTTTCCAGCGCGAAGCGCTGGGGGGCCGCTGGGCGCCGGCTCCGCGCAGGCGCCAGCGTCCGAAAACCGCAATGGTTTACCCACCCGACAACATCTGCACGGCCTGCATCAGCGGCATCGTCGCCATGATGAGCATGGCCGCCGGGATGAGCGTCGCGATCCCGATGCCGGTGATGAGCAAGAGCTTGCGCATCCCGCGCGCCAGCATGTCGGCTTCCACTTTGCGCTGCATCCGATGGCCCATGGCGCGCAAGGCGCTGGCCACGGGACGCGCCTGCTCGACGCCCAGCATGGCCTTTTCGACGAACGTGTGCGCCTCGTCCATCTCCGGCAAGCGCGTCAGCATCTCTTCCATCGCCTCGCGCGGCGTTTTGCCCACGCCGACTTTGGACAGCGAGATGCGCAGCTCGGTGATGAACAGCCCGCCAGGCCGCAGGCAGAGTTCCTGCATCGCCGACAGCAGCGCCATGCCGGACTCGTTCAAGGTCGCCAGCCTGTCCAGCGTGAAGGCCATCTCCGCAAAGAGCAGCTCCTTGCGCTTTTTGAGCGCGTCGGAGATGTTCTGATCCGGGCTAAAGACGCCGAGCGCCGCCAGGCCGATCGGGATCAGGACGAGCGCAGGCGACCGGAAGATGACGATGACGACCAGCCCGACCAGGAAGCCCATGAAGCCGTTGATGAGCTTGGAGCCGTAATAGTCGGCGGCGGTCTGGTACGGGAAGCCCGCTCGCCGCAGGCGATCCTCGATATCTTCCTTGCGCTTGGGGCCGACGCGACGCGTCACTTCGACGATCCACGGCGAGAGGATGCGATCCAGGATGGGCTTGTCGGCCAGGATCGTCACTTCTCGGGGCGCGGCCGCTGCGTCCCCGCTGACCGCGGCGGCCCGGTCCACGAGGCTTGAAGAAACGGGCGCTGCCACACGAATCCGCTCGAAAGGAAAGAAGGCCGCCGAAAGCAACAGCGAGAAACCCAGCGCCCCCAGAAACGCAATCAACAGGTTCATGCACTCCTCCCTGCAATCCGCATATCGGTCGGCGCGACCGCTTCCGGTTGCCCCGGCTCGGCGACGCCGAAAGAATCTTCGGCTCGCGTGCTGGACGCGAGCACCTGGTTGGCGATGAAGAAACCGGCCACCGCCAGCCCAAAGGCGACGAACAAACTGATGCTGCCGACCGGCGTCCGCCAGAACGCGCCGTAGGCCGGGTTGGTGATCCGGGCAAAGACGACGGTCAGGAAGATAAAGCCCGTCGTCAGGCGGATCTCCCACTTGGGCGATTCCTGCTCGGCGCGGATGCGCGTCCGCAGCGACACGCGCGCCCGCACGCTCTCCTGCAAGCCGCGCAACAGCTCGACGGCGTGCCCGCCTTGTTTGACCTGCACGAGCAAGGACTCGACGATCACGTCGAGAACCGGGTCTCGCCGTTTTTCCGACATCGTGGTCAAGACCTGCTCGCGCGCCTTGCCCGTGTTGAGCTGGGCGATCGCATCCTCAAAGTCGCCGCGCACGATCGCCGGCCCGTGCTGGGCGACGTAGCGGAACGCCTCTTCCAGCGCACTGCCGGATTCGTAGGCCTCGATCAACAACCCGACGGTATCGGCCAGCGCGTCCTGGTAGTCGGCGCGCCTCTGGTCGCGCCGGTCGGTCAGGTACGACCAGTACGCCACGCCGCCGACAAAGAAGGCGGCGATGCCCGCCGCGGGCGCGTCGGTCGCCAGCCACGCGACCAATCCAAAGGCCGCGCCCAGGATGGCCGACGTGCGGACGAACTCGCCCGCTGTGACGCCGAGCTCGGCCTGGCGCAGCTGGTGGTCGAGCTTGTCCAGGAAGGACGGGTCGGGCTTGATACGACCCGATAGCACGTCCGCCCGCCGCAGGTCTGCGTTGGCGCGCATGGTGATCGACCAAAACACCACCAGGACGCCCACCGCGCCGGCCGCCGCGATCAAGATATTGGGAGCCAGAATCGTAGAGTTCATGTCAGCAACCTTTGTTTCTTTTGCCTTTCGTAGATTTACCTTGGCGCGAGCACGTCCATGCCCATGATTTCCTGGTAGTTGTGCCCGATCCGCTCGAGCAGGTGCGCGCGCTGCATGGGGAACATGGTGCGGCGCAGCCGCCCGCGCTCCAACGTGAACAGCGATTGCATGGACGGCACGTTGCCCTCGACCACGCCCGTGATCTCGACAATGTCGGTGATGCGGCGCTGCCGCGCGGCGTGGTCGAGCTCGATAAAGAGGCCCAGGTGAAAACCGCCTGCGATCCATTGAGCGACGGCCTTGTCCGACAGCGGCATCTTCAAGTCGGCCAGTTGCAGCATCTGGGAGAAGCGGCCCGGCACTTCGCGCAGCGAGTTGGCGTGCAACGTCGTGAGCGCGCCCCGGTGCCCCGTGTTGAGCGCCATCAAGAGGTCGAGCACTTCTGCGCCGCGCGCCTCGCCCAGCGTCAGCCCGTCGGGTCTCATGCGCAGCGCGTTCTTGACGAGATGAGCTTGTAACACTTCTTGCGCCACGCCCTCGACCGTGGACGTGCGGGTGGTCATGTACACGCAGTTGTTGGGCAGGCCGCTCGCCTGCTGGCGGATGCGCAGCTCGCGCGTGTCCTCGATGACGACCATGCGCCGGTCGGGCGGCTTGAGCCGTCCCAACGTCTGCGCCATCGTCGTCTTGCCCGA
>CAYHAR010000293.1:0-4643 GCA_964354595.1 uncultured Anaerolineae bacterium
GTGCGCATCTGCTCGCGCAGCTTGGCGTCCAGGTTGGAGAGCGGCTCGTCCATCAACAGTACCTTGGGCTCCATAATGAGCGCGCGGGCCAGCGCCACGCGCTGCTGCTGCCCGCCGGAAAGCTGGTTCGGCGCGCGATTCTCCAGGCCGGTCAGCTCGACCAGCTCGAGCACACGGGCCGCGCGCTGTTTGATTTCCGCCCGAGTCCGCCGCTGGACGTTCAGCCCGTAGGCAATGTTCTCGAACACGTTGAGGTGCGGAAAGATGGCGTAACTCTGAAAGACCATCGCCATATCGCGCCGATTGGGCGGCACTTCTTCGAGCCGTTGTTTGTCAACGATAATGTGCCCGGAAGTTGGAAACTCGAACCCGGCGATCAAGCGCAGTGTCGTCGTCTTGCCGCAGCCGGATGGACCCAGCAGCGTGACGAACTGTCCTTTCTCGATGCTGATCGAAACATCGTCTACGGCGTTCACTTCACCTACTTGCTTGCCCCGTGCAGGGAATTTCTTTGTCAAATGATCAAGGACAAGATACATGATGAAACTCCATTAGGATGAGCGATGTGTGCGGCTAAACGGGCAGCGGTGGATGGATGACCGCGCTATCCTGCGCCCATGGTCAGCTCGACGCCTTCACTGCGGAACGCGCGACCGACGATCGCATACATCAAACCAATTGCCACGAGCACGATCAAGATCAGCACGAAAGAATAGGCTGCCGCCACGCTCGTGCCGCCCTGTTCGACTTCACTCATGATCAACGCCGTCAGAATCGGCCACTTGGCAGACGAGAGAAAGATGATCGCCGAGAGCGACGTCATGTGACGCGCGAAACTAAAGATCAACCCCGCGATGAACGCCGGGAGAATCAACGGCAGCGTGATCTTGCGGAACGTCAACGATGCGTCCGCGCCGAGATTCGTGGAGGCCTCTTCGATGGTGGGATCAATTTGCTGGAGAGACGCCACGCCGGCGCGCACCGAGGTCGGCAAGCTCCGCACCGCGTATGCGGCCAGAATGATGTACGGCGACCCAACGAGTGCGAGCGGCTTATCCCAGAACGTCAGCGAGCAACCCACGGCGACCAGGACAATCGTAACAAGCGCCCGCGCGCGGTGCGTAAAGCGCCCCACCACGAACGCACCCAGTACCGTGTAAGTAAAACCCAGGATCGCCATGGGGGGTTGGAAGAGAAGATTGATCCACTTGGCGAGGCTGGCCGCGAAGCGAGGCCAGAAATCCCCGCCCAACCCGCGTCCCCAGATTGAAATTGGCAGTGTGATATCTCCAATGAATTGACGCGACACCAGATACACCGCCATAAACACGAGCAGGATGACGATCGCAAGCCGCGACTTGCCCTCTGCCAGGAATAGGCTGCACAATGCCAGCACGACCAAAACTGCCGCGAGCAGCATCAACCAACTCTGCATGTCAAGAATCGGCAGATTCCCCAAGGGCTTGAGCCAGGCGTTTGCTACAAGCGGCTGGCGTCCTTGTGCGTTCAGATTGAGCCAGAGCGCGCCCATGCCCAGCAACGTCCCCGCCAGCAGAATCACGGCGCGCGCGAGGAAGCTGCGTGCGCCTGGCGCGATCACGTAATAGGCCAGCATCACGTAAACCAAAATGACGACCGGCATTGGCGCCTGAATGAAGGCGATGATGTAGCCGATGCCCAAGATCGTTCCAGGCACCGCGCCGCCCAGGTTCGACGTAAAGTCGAGCGCCTCTTTGCCGGTAAAGGTCTTGCGCACGACCAAATACGCAATCACCATGCCGGCGATGCCGGCAATCGGCGTGGCGAGCGCGGAGAGAAAAGTTGTGTCCAGGATCGCCGTCAGTCCCGCTGCGAACATGCGCCCATAGTGCGTAAAATCAAGCGTATAGTCAATGCCCCACAGTCTGGTAATCGAACCGAGGAAAATCGCCGCATAGAGCGCCAGAACAAGCGCCAGAACCAACAGCGTCAAGGTGATAAACGTCCAACGAATCAACGGCTCTTTCACAAAACCGGTGCCGCCGCCGGTCGGCTTGCCCGTCACTGAGATGTACGATTTGCGCGAGACCCAATAGCGTTGCAGCAAGTACACGGTGAGCGTCGGAAGCAGCAGAATCAGCGACAGCGCCGCGCCTTTTTGTTGGTTGAACTCGCCATTGACGGCAATCCAGATTTGGGTCGAGAGCACCGTGACGTTGCCGCCGATAAAAATTGGATTGCCCAAATCGGCGAGGGCTTCGACAAACATCAAGAGGAACGATGCCGCGATGCCGGGAGTCAAGAGTGGCAGCGTAACCGTGCGAAAAATGTGCCACTTGCTTGCGCCCAAACTGAGCGCAGCTTCTTCCATCGAAGGATCAATCCGTTCGAGCAAGCCGCGGATGATGAGGTAGGCGACGGAAAAGAACGTAATGATCTGGACAAAGACGAGACCATCCAGTCCGTAAATGTCATTCACCCCAGGTTTGAATTGAATGTGCAAAATATCTTTGGTGACCAGCCCTGAGCGCCCAAAGAGGAGAATCGCCGCGAGCGCAATCGCAAAGGGCGGCGAAATCGTCGGCAGGAGGGTGATCGCGTGGACGACGCGCTTGAAGGGAATGTTGCAGCGCACGACCGTGTAGGCAAACAGAAAGCCCAGCGCGGTGCTGCCGAGGGCGGTCAGCACGCCCATCTCGATCGTCCAGATGAAAATCTGCCAGTACTGGGCGGCGAATTGGGGATTGACATAGCGTGTCAACTGATCGAGGTTGAACGTCCCAGCGGACGGTTTCCCGTCCGCGATAAAAAAACCTTGCACGATCACGCGCGCGAGCGGCCAGATGACAAACGCCAGCATAAACGCGCCGGTGATGATCAGGCCGATCAGCAACACGGGGTCTTGAGCGATCAGGCGCAATTCGCGAAAGCGACGGACAAGCGAATCAGACAGTGAGGAACGAGTGGCAACGGTCATAGTTACCCCATCGCATTGAGGATGAATGGAGGGACGAGGCGGCCTCGCCCCTCCACGTTTGTGCTGGGGATGAATAAAGGGGCGAGAGTGCTACCCCGAGTGGCGGAACCTCGCCCCTTTACGTTGTGCCTATTTCGCCAGCGAGGCCGCGGCGATTTCGTTCGAGAACTTGTCAATGAACGCCGTCTTGTTTTTGCCGCAATAGTCAAAGTTATAGTTGATCAGTTTGACTTGCAGCAGTTCTGGCTTGGGCGGGGTTGCGCCCTTGATGGTCAAGCCTTGGTACGCCTTGTACTTTTTGCCGAGCTCTTGCGTGCTGCCTTGCAGTGCCCAGTCGTACCACGCCTTGGCGTTGTCAAGATTTTTGGCGCCCTTGACGATAGCCATACCACCGATTTCATAGCCGGTGCCTTCGGCGGGGAAGGTCAGCGCCAATGGCAACTTGTCATCGTCAATGCCCTTGACGATGTCATGCGAAAAGACGACGCCGACGGCAGCTTCGCCCTTGCCAACGTTCTGGACCGGGGTTGCGCCACTCTTGGTCCACATCAGGACGTTCTGCCCGAACTTTTTCATATACTCCCAGCCCGCTTGTTCACCCTTGATCTGGAGCACCGTGCACATGAAGGTGTACGATGTGCCCGAGGTCGCCGGGTGCGCGATGACGATCTGCCCCTTGAGTTCGGGCTTGATCAAATCGTCCAACGAAGTGGGGGCTTTGATCGCGGTTTGTTTGGTGTTCGTCGCAAACCCGAGCGAGCCAACGTAGATGCCAACCCACGATGGTACGGCATCGGTGTCGAGCATCAGCTTGGGATCGACGATGTTGGCCTGGGCATCGGTCTTGTACGGCTCTAGCAGTCCTTCCCCTTTGGCGGAGATCTGCGAATCAATCGGGCCGCCCCACCAGATGTCGAATTGCGGGTTGGATTTTTCGTTGCGCAAGCGGGTCACGGCTTCGCCCGCCGACAGGCGGATATAGTTGACCGTCACGCCGGGGTACTTGGCTTCGAACTCTTTCTTCATGCCCGCGCACCACTCTTCCTGTGGTGTGCAGAGCAGATTGAGCTCACCTTTGAGCGCCTTGGGCGCGGCAGTCGGCGGAACGGGGGGGGGCGCTGGCGTGGCAGCCGGCGCACACGCGGCAAACACGGCGATGACAAGCACTAACATCAAAACGAATAACATGGTCTTGGGCGTGGACATCTTTCTCTCCTTTTTGTCTAGTTTTTTTTTGCAGAACGGTCGCACGTGGAAGATGTTTCTATCATAGCACAAATCGCGTAGAGACACAACTAGTTTTCTGTTCACCTCCTTCAAATCAGTCAACAATTGATCCCGGCCAGTCCCGCGCCGATCAACGGCACGATCACGCCGACCGGCCCGACGCCCGCATTGCCGATCCCACATACGTTGGAGTGCGCAGCGGCTCGCAGAATTCCATCACGACGCCATCCGCAGCGCCCGGTAAGGCAGAACTGCAAGCGATCGCATCACTTTTTGGCCCGCAGATGCTCAATCGCCTTTTGCGCGCCAGTGGCCGCGTCGGGCATCGGCATAAACTCGCCGGAGACAAAGCCCGCGTAGCCGGTCTCGAAAAGCGTTTGCAGCAGCGCGCGGAAATCCAGGTGGCCCGCGCCCGGATACCAGCGGTTCGAGTCGGCCACGTGAAAGTGAAAGATGCGAC
>CAYHAR010000294.1:0-2370 GCA_964354595.1 uncultured Anaerolineae bacterium
TCGGCATCGGACTCCGCGTGGTCATTTCGCACTTGAGCGGGGCATGAGTGCAGGCCGTCGCCGCCCCCGGTGTCGAGCCAAGAGTCGGTCAAGGGTATAGCGCAAAACTGCCGGTCGTAGGGCAAGATGCCAGCTTGCCCCACCCTCTATGCCGACATTTGCAGTGTGCCCGCCGGCCAAGATAAACTTGCGTCTTGTCCACGCTCCGACTATAATTCACCTACACTGTCAACCGTCAGGCGCCCACCCATGCACCCGTCCAAACAGCTTCTCCAACTGCAAACCGTTGACCTGGAACGCGACGCCAAACGCCGTCGCCTGAAACAAGTCCTGGCCGCGCTGGCCGAGCCGGAAGCGCTGCGCGCCGCCGCCGTTGCGGTGACGGCCGCGCAGGCCGAGGTCGCGCGCGCCCGCGCGCGCCGCCAAGACTTGGACCTGGAGGCCAAGACGCTCGGCGCCAAAATTGCCTCTGTCGAAGAACGGCTCTACAGCGGGCGGGTCAAAAACCCCAAAGAGTTGGCCGATCTGCAAAACGACGCCGCCTCGCTGCGCCGCCGCCACGCCGCGCTCGACGACACGCTGCTGGAGGCGATGGTCGCCCTGGAAGATGTCGAGCGCGCTGAGCAGCAAACGCAAAACAAGCTGGCCGCGCTCCAGGCTCAATGGCTGGCCGACCAGCGCGCGCTGACGGACGAGCGGCAACAACTCGAGGCCGAGATTGCCGCGCTGACCGGCCAGCGCGACCAGATGACCGCCGACATTTCGCCCGACTACCTCAGCCCTTATCAAAAACTAAGGCGCGAGCACGCCGGGCTGGCGGTGGCGCGCGTGGAAGGCGAAGGGTGCGGCGCGTGCGGCGTCGAAATCTCGGATCGCCTGCTCGCCCAAGCGCGGCTGTCGGACGACCTGAGCTTTTGCGGCAACTGTGAGCGCATCCTGATTATTGAATAGAAAGCAGACGCTATGGCGCAACGCATCTTGATCATCGAAGACGACAACAGTCTGGCCGGCTTTATTCGCTGGCAACTGGAGCGCGAAGGCTTTCTCGTCCAGGCCGCCACGCGCTCCGCCGACGGGTTGATCCAGGCGCGCGAGTGGCATCCCGACCTGGTCATCCTCGACATTATGATGCCCGACATGGACGGGTGGACGGTCTGCCAGCGCATCCGTGAAGTCTCGGACGTGCCCGTGATCTTTATGACGGCACTCGGCGCGGAAAAGGACGTGGTGCACGGCCTGCAACTGGGCGCGGACGATTACATCGTCAAGCCATTCGGCGCAAAGGAGCTTGTCGCGCGCATCCAGGCGGTGCTGCGGCGACACAAGCCCGATGCCCAGCACGAGCATACCTATACCAACGGCAAGCTATTCGTCAACCTGGACACGCACCAGGTCAGCGTGGACGGCCAGAACGTGGAGCTGACGCCCATCGAGTTCAAGCTGCTGGCTTGCCTGGCCGAGCAAGAAGGCAAAGTGCTCGCGCATCGCTTTTTGCTCAACCAGGTGTGGGGGCCGGACTATGAAGACGAACGCCAGTACCTCAAGCTCTACATCTGGTACTTGCGCCAGAAAATCGAGGACGACCCCAACGATCCCAGATTGATCCTGACCCAACGCGGCGTCGGTTATCGGCTGGTCCGCGTGTCCGAGTCTGCGTCAATGTAGGTCACGCTTCAAGCGTGACTTCCAGTCTCCGCGACCCGGCGTGAGATAACACGGCCAAGAACCAAGTTCGCGCTGACGCGACACTCTTTTTTTTCCACCAAGAATAAACTGCAGCGCACAAGTCGGGCGACACGCTCCGCGCAATGTCGCCTCATCAGGAGTTGGTGGTATGAGCCTTTTCTGGATGCCTCTCACCGATGGAGAAGTATGGCAATTTGACCTCACGTCCGCGCTCATCGGCGCGGGTCTTTCCGCTGCCGTCGCAGTGATGCTCTATCTGCTTCGCGCCGAAATTGGCCGGATGGTGCAAAGCGCACGCGAGCGAGTCGCGCACCTGCGCGAACGGCTGACGATGGGCGCGCAGCAGCGTTACCTGGAATGGGTGATGGGCCGCGTGGCTGCGCTTCACGTTTTGCGAGACGCGCAAGCGGCGGCGTTGTCCGAGCTTTACCTCGCGCCCGAGTTCATCACGCCTCCCCCCCACCCGACTGTTTCGGCCCAACCCACCGCGCCGCCTCCGCCGACCGTGCCGCTGGCGACGGCGATGAAAGCGACGCAACGACTCGTCGTCACCGGCATCCCAGGCTCTGGCCGCAGCGCGCTCCTGGCGCACATTGCGCGGGTGTTTGCCCAAGACCACACGCAGCGCGAATTCGGCTTTGAAGAACATCGGCTGCCGATTTATCTGCACCTGGGCGAATTGAC
>CAYHAR010000294.1:2470-4635 GCA_964354595.1 uncultured Anaerolineae bacterium
GCCGCCTCCGCCCGACCCGGCCAAGCCGCTGGTTGATTCCATCAGCGCGCGACTGCCGCTGCTGCTTCAGGCGGGCGCACCCGGCATGTTGCGCAACTCGATCAAGCGCGGCGAGGTCGTCCTGTTGCTCGATGGACTGGACGAAATAGACGCCGACTCGAAATCTCGCGTCATGACCTGGCTCAAGAATCTGTGCGAGGCCAACGCCGGCGTGCGCGTCGTCGTCACCTCCGCGCCAACCGGATACGGGCCGCTGCTCGACGCGGGCTTTGTAGCGATCCCACTCGCGCCGTGGACGCCGGCCGAGGTGGCGCGGCTGGCTGACCGCTGGGCGCGCGCGGCCAAAGGCGGCGACGAAGACGCCGCCCGAGTGGCCGCTATTCTCAAGCCGGTGCCGGGCACCTCACCGCTGCCGGTGGACGTGACGCTGGCCGCGTTCGTCTGGCAAAAACGCGGCTCGGTTCCGCCCAACCGCTCCACCGCGTATAGTCAGGTGGTGGATATTCTCCTCGAATCTGTGCAGGCCACCAGCCCGATGTCGCCGCTGCTCGCTCGCGCGGCGATGGGCCGATTGGCGCTGGCGCTGTTCAAAGACAATCGCTTTACGCTTGACCGCGCCGAGATCGAAAAACTCGTCGTCGAGCTTTTGCCGCCTCCGCTCGATGCCAAGCCCGCTCCGCCTCCACCTCAGCCGCCCGCCGAGCCGGGCAAAGAAGCGCCATCCCCTGGCGGGGATCTTTTACCTGCCGAGCCGCCCAAGCCCAAGGGCGTGCCGGAATCGGTCGAGGCGCTCACCAAGTGCGGACTGCTCGTCGAGCGCGGCAAGGATCGCTTTGCGTTCGTGCACCATCGCGTGGCGAGCTATCTGGCCGCGTGGCAAATCACGCAGACCGCCGAAGGGGCGCTATTGGCGCAACATTTGGAAGACGCGACGTGGTCAGATGTATTCGAGTTCTGCGCGGGACTGGTCAACATTGCGCCGCTGGTAGATGTGCTCCTCAAGCGCGAGGACGACTTGTTCTGCTCGCGGCTGTGGACGGTCGCTACCTGGGCCGCCTCGGCCGGGCCGGACGTGGCCTGGCGCGGCCAAGTGCTGGCAAAGGTCGCCGGTCAGTTCATGCAGCCCAACCAACTGCCGCCGCTGCGCGAGCGCGCGCTGATGGCGCTGCTGTCCACTCAAGATAAAGGATTGGGATATCTCTTCAAGCAAGCCATGACCTCGCCTGATCCCATCGTGCGCGTGCAGGCCATCCGCGGATTAGGCATGTTGGGCCGCGCGCCCGACCTCTCGACGCTCGAAGCGGCGCTCAAGGACCCGGACGAATCGGTGCGAGAAGCCGCCGTGCGGGCGATGGGCGACATCGGCGGCCAGGCCGGCGTCGAGCATCTCGTCAGCGTGTTGCTGGAGGCCGAAGAATCACTGCGCAAGATCGCCGCGCTGACGCTGGCCGAATGCGGCCCGGACGCCCTGCGCATCCTCAAAGATGCCGTGCGCGAGGACGACATGCTCGTGCGCCGCGCAACGACCTATGGGCTGGCCGCGACTCGTGAAGAGTGGGCGCGGGAGCTGCTGCTCAAGCTGGAAAAGGACGACCCGCAGTGGTTCGTCCGCTCGGCGGCGAGCGAAGCGTTGGGACTGATGAAGGGCGTCGAGGAATATACGCTCGATTACTCGCCGATCTTGCTCGACCAGCAAGGCTGGCTGGTGGAGTGGGGCGCGACGCGCGGAATGCCGGTCGGCCTGGGCCGCAGCGCCGAGCCGGTGCTGATGCGCGCGTTGACCGAGGCCGATACGCCCGTCAAACTGGCGGCGATTCACACGCTGGCGCACGTTGGAGGCGAATCGGCCCTCGAGCCGCTCCGCGCGCACCTGGCCTCGCCTGAGCCGATGATCCAGAGCGCGGCGTACCAGGCGCTGCAAACCATCCACGCCAGAACCGGAATCAAGATCCAGCGAGCGTGATGGTGCACTCCGAGCCAGGAAGCGAGTCTTGACAGGCGCCTTGCATGATTGCCTGGAGCCGGACTTGGCTCTTGCCATTGCGTGTGGGGGAGACAATCCACTCACCTGTCCGAACCTGCCGACACCAAAACCATGAACGATTGAAAAAGCTCCCCTCATGACAAGCCGACTTGGAGGTACTCGTGACAAATCAAACTGTTGA
>CAYHAR010000295.1:0-4611 GCA_964354595.1 uncultured Anaerolineae bacterium
TGCCGCAAACCCAAAGCGGCGATACAGCCGCAGCGACGCCTCATTGTCTGTCTGCGTGTTCACCGTGATCCTCGCCACATCGTGCGCATGAAAGTGCGCGATCAAATCCGCGAGTAACTGCGCGCCGATGCCTCGCCTCTGGCGCGCCGGGTGAACCGCCAGCCGCGTGACGTGCGCGTGCAAGCCGCTCACGTCGCCAAAAGCATAGCCGACCAACTCACCGCTTTGTTCTACCACGACAAAACGAGCCGGGTCGCGCAACATGCGGAAAAAGGTGTTGTGACCATACCACCACTCGGCATCAAAGGCGGCGTGATCCAGGGCGGTGATGGCGTCCAGGTCGGCGGGCTGCGCTTCTCGCACGAGCAGCCCAGCTACGGAATTGCGGTTCGGCCCGATCCCGTCGTCCTTACAAAGCGTCATCACGCGCGTCACCGACTCAAAGCCGTAGCGGGGCAACTGGTCGGAAAGCCAGCCTGCCCACGCCAGGCAAGCCAGCGCAGGCACTCCCTGCACCCGCAGCGCATTCAACATTGGCGGGATAAGGACATCGAGGAGCACAGCGGGACTCGATCCGTCCTCTGCGACGAGCGCGCGCAACCACGCCACGGGCGAAGCATCTCGCACGCCCATTCCAAACCCGATGAGGCGCTGGTCGCTCTGCGCGACGAGAAAAGCCGGGTTGCCCACCCAGTCGTCCAGCGACCACCAATCCAGCGCGAGGTGAGCGCGCTGGCTGGTCTCCATCAGGCAACGCAACTGGGGCAGATCGTCGTTTCGAGCCGGGCGGATGAAAAGATCGGCGCGGACAAGTGGCATGTCAACCTCAGTCCCATGGCGGGCAACCACGAGGATTGCCCCTACTTTTTTTTATCACGATGGGCAAGAAATAGCGATATTTGCGCAGCGTGAACTCGTCAAAGCGCAAGCCATCGGGCCGGACTCCGGCGATGGTGAGCAGCGAATCCGTCGCGCTGATCAAGACTGCGTGATAGGTGTTGGTAAAATAAACAGAGGCCGGATTGGATTTCGCCTTGAAGCCGAGCGGCGCTCCCCCGCCTCCGGCAACAATGTGGACAACCCCATTCGCCACGCTCCGCTCATAGTCGTGATCGTGTCCGTTGAACACCAGGTCTACGCCGTACTGCGTAAACAGCGGCTCGAGCGCCTCACGGAGTTGAGAAATTTCGGGATCGTACCCGTGCGGGCCAGAAGTGTATAGTGGAACGTGAAAGAAAACGACTTTCCACAACTGGCCGGTGTGGGCCAGGTCATTCTCCAGCCATTGGAACTGTTCAGAGCCAGGCGCATAACTGCTACTCCAATCAATCTCCAGGGCAACAAAGTGAACATTCCCATAATCGAACGAATACCAGCGTTCATTGCCTGGAAAATGAAAGACATCAAAATAGTACGGGCTATCGTTCTCGTGGTTGCCGAGCACGCCAAAGAGAGGTGCCTGGCGTATCAAGTCCTGCTCGATCGTGAAAAAGGTCGTCCATTGGCCAGGGCTGCCGCCATCATCCACAAAATCGCCTGTGTGAAGAACAAAATCCGGCGCAAGCGCGCGGATGCGATCCACCACCTGCTGATGTGGAGTCACGTTGGTGCGCGTATCCCCATATACGACGAACGAGAAAGTGGTCTGTGCAAGTGGAGCAGCCGTTCGAAATGCGCTATCCTCTCCCAAAAGTTGCCCGTCAGTAGAGACGCGGTAGTGAAATGTGGTATACGGACTCAAGCCGGTCAGAGCGAGGGCGTGATGAGTGACGGAAACGACGTCGCTCACAACAAGCCCATAACTGGCAGTCGGCCCATAGTCCACCCGGCTATCGCCGGGCGCGTCGGTCTCCCACACCACGATGACGCTATCGGGCGTGACCGATTGCAAGTACGGGCCGCGCGTCAGCGAGACCGTCAAAGGCTGCGACCAGGTGACCATCAGCCTGTGCCAGCCCACCAACAAAATCAACGCCAGCAGCAGCGATAGCAGAGCCCGTCGTATCCATCTGTTTAGAACCTTGTCCATGTGTCCATCAATCACTGATTACTGCTCACTGACCACTCCCCCAACATACGCTCGAGTTCATCGAACGTCGTCAGCGGAGACATCATGTCGAGGAAAGCCCTGAGCGATGGACTGCGGTCACGCAGTCGCTTGACCGCCGGGCCGACCGGGTCCTCGCCCGCCGCGCCGGGCTGATCGGCATACGCGCCGTGGAACGCAAAATACGCCTGATTCAGCTTGCGGATCAGGTAACCGTGCTCGGCAAAAAACTTGCGGCGCTGGCGCATGTACTCTTCGGCTTGCTCGATCCGCGCCTTGTAGGTTTCCGTGTCTTGCGCGTCTTTTGCGGCGCGCGCTTCGGCCAGCAAGCGATCCGCCTCGACGCGCGTGACGCGCATCTCGGCGCGGAAATCAAAAGCGTTCGGGTCACGCGTGGGAGTGGGAGCGGGAGTCGGCGTGGGGCCGGGCGTGGGCGTAGGGCGCGGCGGCGGAGCCAGCTCTGGATAAAATCGCCGCAGCACCAGCGCGCCCAACTCGTTGCCGGCAATGTTAGCCGTCGTCTCGTTCATCGTGCGCGTCTGGGGCGATTTTTCATAATTCATCCCCAGCGGTCGGAACTCGAGCCAGTTGTGCACCCACTCGTGCGCCGTCGCCTCTAGCGTCCATCCGAGTGACGTGCTTTCCAAGAGCATGGAGGGATAGATGCCCAGCCCGCCGATCGGCACGACGAGCGACGACACGCCAAAGCGCCGGTCAATCTCGCTTTCAAGCTCTTCCGCCCGATCGGTCGTCAAGCCGGCCTGGAGCGGAAAGCCGGCCTTTTGATAAATCTCGTCGCGCGGCGAAGTGATGAGCATTTGCGGCAGAGGCGTGAGGCGGAACTTGACCGGCGGCGTCACCTGTCCGCCGAGGGCAAAGCTCTGCTCATTCAAGATAGTCGAGATTTGTTCTTCGATGATCGTCTCAACTGTCGTCTGTTGAGCGGCCTGCTGCGCTCGCCATTGCACCAGCTCTGCGCGTTGACGAGCGGACGTCGCCGCCGGATCACTCACTTGAGGATCGGCATAGATGACGTCAATCTCGTCGCGCAGATTGCTGATGCGCCGGAACAAGTCCATGTAATCCAGGACGAGCGCCTTGCGTTGCGGCTCGGTCAGATAATCTGGCGCGGGCACAATCGTCTGCGCGCCTTTGGCCGCCAGCGTCTTTGTTTCCCATCCGACAAAGTCAAAGGCATCATCCGCCACCAAGCGGCTGACTGCCGGATCGAACGCGCCCGGCGGTTGATATTCGCGGCTGATGAACAATGCGACGACGGCGAGGAACGCCGCGAGCTTGGTGAATATCCACAGACGCTTGAAGAATCTAGACATAGGTAAAGAGACCTCCGAGGTTTTTGAAACCTCGGAGGCCAGGATGGCTACAAGTATTTTCGCCACGCGAGCGGCAAGTCCAGCACGACCAGCGCCAGGTAGCGCGGGCGGAACGGCTGGCGGCGCAGGCGCATGTGCGCCTCGGCCGGCGTCCGGTCGCCCTTGCGATGGTTGCACAGCTTGCACGCGGCGGCGACGTTCTCCCACGTGGTCTTGCCGCCCCGGCTGCGCGGCAACACGTGGTCGAGCGTGAGCTCCGCCGAAGGCAGCGTGCGACCACAATACTGGCACGCGCAGCCGTCACGGCTCAACACGCTGCGCCGCGTCACGGCCAGCGGCAACTGGCGCGGGATGCGCACGTAGGTCACCAGCCGGATGACCAGCGGCATCGGCAGCGTCATGTGCTGGCTGCGCAGCCAGGCCTCGGCGGCCTCGACGATTTCGGCCTTGTCGTCCAGCAGCAAAGCCACGGCGCGCGGCAGGCTCACCGTGTTGAGCGGCTCGTAGGTTGCATTGAGGACGAGGACTCGATGCATGTCACATCACGCTCCTGGCTTGTCATCCATCGCCAGCCCACCCGGCCGGCGATGGATGACAGGCTCTCGAACAGGACATCCGGCGGGGCCGCTCCCCGTCGCCACTGATAACTCAGAGTTCCCTCGCCCCTAGAGTTTATCCCGGTTCTTCGCCGGACGCAAGCGAGCGATTCGGGCGATGACTGTCGAAAGTCACTAATGTCCCAGGTGGAGACGAGAGGAGTCGAACCTCTCACACGCAGCGCGCGTCGTAACCAGACGATCTCCATGTGGCGGGCGCCGGTAAAGAATCTCAACCGGTCGCCCGCCCTGGCTCAATCGCCCCCCTCGCTTGAGGGGGGCCGTCTTGAGCCAACACCCGTAAGCCAAATGTCAAAAGGCTACCCCAAACAAAAAGCGCAAGACCTGTGGGGATCTTGCGCCGATGAACGCGGGCAGGGTAGACAGATTCTTACTGCCCACCTCCATAAGCGCAAGCACCCGGATTATCCAGGCTGACCATACCGTCCACAAAGGTCAAGCACGTGGCAAGCGACGCGAGCCATTGCGGCTGGTGGCCTGGACATTCGGATATTGATTTGGCGCAATAAATATGCGATCTGACGTTCATGAGGCTTGAGCCTCCATCACCTTTGCGATTCTGGCATGATTTTATCATGAGACAGGATAGGCGTCAAGAGGCTGGGGATGGAGG
>CAYHAR010000296.1:0-4610 GCA_964354595.1 uncultured Anaerolineae bacterium
GGGCGGCTGACGGGGGGAGTGTAGCACGGGGCCGCTCGCGCCATGTTCAAGATGCATAGGCGGCTTGCTTTGCAATGGTAAATTTTCCTGGCTTGTGTCACCCATTGGAGGCCCCGAAATGATCACCGAAGCCGATACCTGCCGCAAGTATGTTCTTCCCAAACTCCAGACTGCGGGCTGGGATACGGAGCCGCACTCGTTCACCGAGCAAAAGACGTTTACCGATGGGCGCATTCAACTCTGGGGCGACAAGACCGGGCGCGGCCCACAAAAGCGAGCCGACTATTTGCTGCGCTACACACGCGATTATGCTATTGCCGTGGTCGAAGCAAAGACAGCTTACAAAAAGCCAGGCGATGGGTTGCAGCAAGCCAAAGATTACGCCGAATGCTTGGGCCTCAAGTTTGCCTATTCCACGAACGGGCACGGCATTATCGAGTTTGACTATTTCACCGGCCAAGAAACGGAACTGGACGCATTTCCTCCGCCCAAGGAACTCTGGGCGCGCTATTGCGAAGGACAAGCGTTGAATGACGCGTCCACCGTTCAACGGCTGCTGACGCCGTATTCGCACCTCGCAGATAAAAGCCCGCGTTACTATCAAGAGATTGCGATCAATCGCGCGGTGCAGGCTATCTTGCAAGGCAAGCGCCGCGTCCTGCTCACGATGGCAACGGGCACCGGCAAGACGGTGGTGGCTTTTCAGATTTGCTGGAAGCTGTGGAACGCGCGCTGGAACCGCACAGGCGAGTATCGCCGTCCGAGGATTCTATACCTGGCCGACCGCAACATTCTGGTGGACGATCCCAAGGACAAAATCTTTGCGTCTTTTGGCGATGCCCGCCACAAAATCGGCGATGCAGGCCCTGATGAGCCGGTCAAAAGCCGTGAGATGTACTTTGCCATCTATCAGTCCATCGCCAAAGATGAGCGCCGACCAGGGCTGTACAAAGAGTTCCCCCCTGACTTTTTTGACCTCATCATCGTGGACGAGTGCCATCGCGGCAGCGCGCGAGACGAGAGCAATTGGCGCGAGATTCTGGAATACTTTGCATCCGCTTTCCAGCTTGGCATGACGGCCACGCCGTTGCGAGAAGACAACCGCGACACGTACCGCTACTTTGGCAACCCCATCTACCAGTACAGTTTGCGCCAGGGGATTGAGGACGGTTTTCTAGCTCCTTACCGCGTCCATCGAGTGGTCAGCAGCTTGGACGCGCACGGCTGGCGACCGGACAAGGGCACGCTGGATCGCTACAAGCGCGAGATTCCCGACGCCGAGTACCACACCAAAGACTTTGAGCGGATTGTTGCGCTGCGCGCGAGGACGGAAGCGATTGCGCGGCACCTGGCCGATTTTATGAAAAAGACGGATCGCTTTGCCAAGACGATTGTGTTTTGCGTGGACCAAGACCACGCGGACGAGATGCGCCGCGCGCTCAACAACCTGAACACCGACCTGACCCAGCAATACCCCGACTATGTGTGCCGCGTGACGGCGGATGAGGGTTCGATTGGACGCGGCCACCTGAGCAACTTTCAGGATTTGGAAAAGCTCACGCCCGTCATTCTGACCACCTCGCAACTCTTGGTGACGGGTGTGGATGTGCCGACCTGCAAGAACATTGTCATCGTCCGCGTGGTCGAGTCCATGACCGAGTTCAAGCAGATGATCGGGCGCGGCACGCGGGTGCGCGACGACTATGGCAAGCTGTTCTTCAACATCCTGGACTATACCGGCAGCGCCACACGGCTGTTCGCCGACCCAGAGTTTGACGGCGAGCCAGCTTTGCTCACCGAGCAAGAGATTGACGAGTTGGGTCAGGTCGTGCCTGGCAGCGAAACCGTGGTCGAGGAAGAGCAACCCCAGGTCGCAGAAGAACGTGCCGGCTACGAAGCCAGATCCAAGCTTGCCGACGACTCGGAAGGCGAGCCGCGCAAGTATTACTTTGACGGCGGGCAGGTCGAGATTCTGTCACACCTGGTCTATGAGCTTGATCCCGACGGCAAGCAACTGAGCGTGCAGAAGTACACCGACTATGCGGGCAAGACGGTGCGCACACTGTACCCTTCTGCGGCGGAATTGAGGCGCTGGTGGGTTGATCCGCGCAAGCGGGCCGAGATCATCGAGCAGCTGGCAGGACGCGGGATTGACTTTCCCGCGTTGGCGGAATCTGCCGGTCAGCCCGAGGCCGACCCGTTTGACTTGCTGTGTCATCTGGCGTTCAATGCGCCGCTCAGAAGCCGGCGCGAACGCGCCGACCGCGTGCGCCGCGAGGAACGCACGTTCTTTGATCAATACGGCCCAGAGGCCAAAATCGTCCTCGGCGAACTGCTGGACAAGTATGCCGATCACGGCACAGCGCAATTTGTTATCCCCGATGCGCTCAAGGTTCCGCCTGTCTCTGAGCACGGGAACGTGATCGAGATTGCTAATCTCTTTGGCGGAGCGGATCACTTGAGAACCGCCGTCCATCAATTGCAGGCATTGTTGTATGTTGAATAACGGGTAGAGACGTTGCGTGCAACGTCTCTACAGGAGAAATATCCTTGGCTCGTAAATCGTTTTCTTCCGCAACTCCCCTGACCACCTCTCAACAACTCGGCAGCATTGTCAAATCCGCGCGCGACATTATGCGCAAGGACAAGGGGCTGAGCGGCGACCTCGACCGGCTGCCGATGCTCACCTGGGTCATGTTCCTGAAATTTCTTGACGACATGGAGCAGATGCGCGAGACCGAGGCCGCGCTTTCCGGCGACAAATTCCAGCCGGCCATCGAGCCGCCGTATCGCTGGCGCGATTGGGCCGCGCAAGAGGGCGGCATCACGGGCGACGGGCTGATCGCCTTTATCAACAACGACGAAGCCATGCGGCCCGATGGCGCCAAAGGCCCTGGGCTGTTTGCTTACCTGCGCGGCTTGCAAGGTGCCGATGGCGGCGACCGCCGAGACGTGATCGCCACGGTCTTTAAGGGCACCCTCAACCGGATGATCAACGGCTACCTGCTGCGCGACGTGATCAACAAAGTCAACAGCATCCACTTTACCTCGTCCGACGAGATGCACACACTCAGCCGTCTGTACGAATCGCTGCTCAAAGAGATGCGCGACGCCGCCGGCGATTCGGGCGAGTTTTACACGCCGCGTCCCGTGATTCGGTTCATGGTCGAGGTGACTGAACCGCGCCTGGGCGAAACGATCCTTGATCCTGCAGCGGGCACGGGTGGATTCCTGGTGGAAGCCTACACGCACCTGGAAGCGCAATGCCACACGGTAGAAGATCGGCAGGTGCTCCAACGCCACAGCATCTTTGGCGGCGAGGCCAAGCCTTTGCCCTATCTGCTGGCGCAGATGAACTTGCTCTTGCACGGGCTGGAATACCCGCAGATTGATCCTGGCAACAGCCTGCGCTTCAAGCTCGCCGAAATCGGCGATAGAGACCGCGTGGACGTCATCCTGACCAACCCACCCTTTGGCGGCGAAGAAGAAGCGGGCATCCAGGGCAACTTTCCAGAGGACAAGCGCACGTCCGAGACGGCCCTGCTCTTTTTGCAGCTCATCATGCGCAAACTGCGCCGACACGCTTCGCGGAAGCCAGGACGAGCAGGCGTGGTTGTGCCGAATGGCATGTTGTTTGGCGGTGGCGTGAGCACTCGCATCAAGGAGGAATTGCTACTAGAATTCAACCTGCACACGATCGTGCGCCTGCCCAACGGCGTCTTTGCGCCGTATACCAGCATCCCTACCAACCTGTTGTTCTTTGACCGCACCGGCCCGACGAGCGCCATCTGGTATTACGAGCTGCTGCTGCCCGAGGGCCGCAAGAACTATACCAAGACCAACCCGCTGCGCGTGGAAGAGTTTGCCGAGTGCGCCGCGTGGTGGGGCAAGCGAGCCGAAAACGAGCGCGCGTGGCAGGTGGCTGCGGCGGACGTGCTAAAGTATGACGACCAAGGCAACCTGCTCTCGGCCAACCTGGACATCAAGAACCCCAGCGCCGCGCAGGATTTCGAGCATCTGCCGCCGGAGCAACTGGTTGCAGACATCACGGCGAAGGAACGGCGGATTGTCGAGATCATGGCAGAAATTTCCCAAGTGTTGGAGGCGCGCAAATGATGTAGGGGCTGGTCTTGTACCTGCCCCTGAGGACGCAGATGTCGGGGTTGGTCTTGTATCTGCCTCTGTGAACAGGGCAACCACAAGGGTTGCCCCTACAGGTCGCGTTGTACCAATGGGAAGCAAACACATGACACCGTTTGACCCGCAACGTCACCATCGCCGTTCAGTTCGGTTGAAGGGATACGATTATGCCCAGGCAGGCGCATATTTCGTCACGATCTGCACGCAAGCGCGGGAATGTCTTTTCGGTGATGTCGTCAATGACCAGATGCGATTGAACGACGCGGGCCAGATGGTGGAATCTGCGTGGCTGGACCTGCCACAGCGTTTTCCGAATGTTGAATTGGACGAATTTGTCATCATGCCAAATCACATGCACGGCATCATCTTGATCGCGGTAGGGGCAGGCCTTGTGCCTGCCCCGAACGGGGCGACCACAGCAACCATAGACAGGGCAACCACAAGGGTTGCCCCGACGACGACGCCCGATG
>CAYHAR010000297.1:0-4590 GCA_964354595.1 uncultured Anaerolineae bacterium
CGAAGCCGAGATACCCGAATGGCTGGCGGCAGTCGCGCCCGCGCCCGTAGAGGCCGAAGAACCCTTCTGGCTGACCGCGCTCAAGCAAGCTGAGGTTGCCATAGCGGCTCCGCCGCCGGAGGTGATACCCACTAAAGCTGCTGCGCCCGTCGCGCCGCAGGCCGCCGGCCCCGAGTGGTGGTATCAGACGCTCGAAGATGAAGAAGGCCCGGTCCCAATGCTGCCCATCGAAGAGCCGCCCGCAGCAGAGGCTGCCCCGGCCTTTGCGCCGCCGCCACCTCCGCCGCAAGTCCAAGTCGCGCCGGTCGTCGCGCCACCGCCGATTCCCAAAGCAGTCGAGGTCGCTGCGCCGCCTGCGCCCAAGCCAGAGGCTCCTGCGCCCAAGAAATTGGTGCGCGCCAAACCGCGCCCGGCAGGGGCGCAGCCGACCGTGGACATGGACGCGCTCCTGGCGCGTCTGCGCGCCAACCCAACCGATCACGAGGCGTTGCTCGGCATGGCGCGGGGCTGGGTGCAACTGGGCGACCTGAACGCCGCGCGCGGCGCTTACGACGAGTTGATCCGCGTGGGCGCATTGGTGGACGAAGTGATCGCCGACCTGGAAAAGCTCACAGAGGATCACCCGGACGACGTGGAATTCATTCGTCTGATGGGCGACGCGCACATGAAAGCTGGCAATCTGAAAAAGGCGCTCAAGCTCTATCGCCAGGCGCTCAAGAAACTCTAGCGTCTACCTCACAAATCATAGGGCGGCACGCTTCTCACAGGGCCGCCCTTCATTTTGCATTGAGGAGGAAAAATCGTGGAACGCACGCTCGTCATCGTCAAGCCCGACGGAGTCCAACGCGGTCTCATCGGCGAGGTCATCTCGCGGCTAGAGCGGCGCGGGCTAAAGCTCGTGGGCATGAAATTCATGCAAATCACGCAAGAGCTTGCCAGTCGCCATTATGCCGTGCACAAAGGCAAACCGTTTTACGAGCCGCTTGTGGCCTATATCACATCGGCCCCGGTCGTGGTGATGGTGTGGGAAGGCAGAAAAGCGATCGAGGTGGTTCGCAAGACGATGGGCGCGACCAACCCGGCCAACGCCGAGCCGGGCACGCTCCGCGCCGATTTCGCCGTCGAGATTGGCCGCAACCTGGTGCACGGGTCCGACGGGCCAGAGACAGCGGCCTACGAGGTGGGCCTGTTCTTCCGAGAAGACGAGTTGGTGTCGTGGACCCGCGACACCGAGCGGTGGATCACCGAGTAGACCCGTGACCGGCGCTAAAAGCGCCGGCCACTTATTGCACGCGCAGCAAGATGGGCGATTCTTTCCACAGCCCTTCGAGGTTATAGTAGCGCCGCTGTGACGGTGAAAAGATGTGGACGACCAGGTTGTCAAAATCCACCAGTATCCAGCCGGTGTTCGGCTTGCCCTCGACATGCCGGGGCGACAAATTAAAGTGTTTTCGCGCCGTTTCGAGGATGGCGCCCAGAATCGCTTTGAGCTGTCGCTCGCTTGCGCCGGAACAGATGATGAAATAGTCCGCAAACGTGGACTGGGCGTGAATGTCCATCAAGACAATTTTTTCTCCCTTTTTGTCCTCGATGGCATCCACCAGACGACGGGCCAGGTCAATTGTGTTTTCCAATCGCGTGCGCGCTCCTTTGGATTTTGCAGAATTGTACCACGTCTGCGGCGATAGTCAAAATTCTAACACGCCTCTCGCGTTCTAGTCGCCTCTTTGTTGTTCCCCTTGCCCTCCCCCGCTTGCGCGGAGAAGGGAACGCAGTATGATTGGCCGCAAACTTGGGGACATGACGTGACCCGATTCATACTGGCCTCCGGCTCACCGCGCCGACGCGAGCTGTTTACATTGCTCGGTCTGCCATTCGACATCGCCTCCGCCGACGTGGACGAATCTCTGCGCGATGGTGAGACTCCTGTTCAGATGGTCGCGCGCCTGGCGCAAGCCAAAGCGTCTACAGTCGCCTGTTCAATTCAATCGCGCGATACGACCATCATCATCGCCGCCGATACCATTGTCGCGCTCGATGGCATTCCATTCGGCAAACCGGCTGATGACACAGATGCGTGGCGCATGTTGCGCGCGTTGCGCGGACGCGCACATCAAGTCCACACGGCCATGACCGTGCTGGACACTCGCACTGGCCGGCTGCTCTCCGACTTGGCGACGACTGATGTGCCCGTGCGCGATTACAGCGACGACGAGATCGCCGCGTACATCGCCAGCGGCGACCCGCTCGACAAAGCCGGCGCTTATGCGATTCAGCACGCGGGCTTTCATCCTGTGGCGCACATGCGCGGATGCTTTGCCAACGTGATGGGTTTGCCGCTGTGCCACCTCACGCGGACGCTGCGCGCCCTCGGCCTCGATCCGCCGGCCGATGTGCCCGCCACGTGCCAGGCGCACATCCGTTATCAGTGTCCCGTGTTTAGCGACATTCTTCGCCCTTCGTCAATTGTGCTATAATCGCAACCATGACCCAACGACTGATTCTCGTTCTCACGATGGTCACACTCGTCGCTTGCTCCGGGCCGCCCCCTACCCCATCGCCAACGCCGACGGTCGCCGTCACTCCCACACCCGTGCCGCCCATGCCGGAAGACACAGCCAAGATTTTTCTTTCGGCCTGGCAGCAAGCCGACTATGCCGCGATGTACCGGCAGCTTGCGCCCAACGCACGGCTGCAAGTCAGCGACGCAGATTTTGCGAACCTTTATCGCAAAACGCAGACCGACGCCGTCGTCCTCAACGTCCGCGCGCAGACGCGCGCCACCACCAAATTGGGCGGCAAGACACAAATCACTTTTCACCAGGAATGGGATACCGGCGTGTTCGGCACGCTGCAGGCAGAAAACGTCATGACGCTCACGCTGACCGAAAACCGCTGGGGCGTCGAGTGGGACGCCAGGCTAATCTGGCCGGGCCTGAGCGGCGGCAACCAGATGCGCATGACGTGGGCCATCCCCGAACGCGCCAACATTTACGACCGCGATGGATTGGGATTGGCCTACCGGGCAACGAATGCCACGCTCGGCGTCATCCCCGGGCAGATCGCCGACGAGGCTGCTTTGCTCTCCGCGCTCAGCCAAGCCACCGGACTGGTGCCGGGCGTCATCAAAGCGCGCTATGCCCAAGCTGCGCCCACCTGGTACGTGCCCATCGCCGAAGTCTCGGGCGAGACCTACATTCAAAATCGGCAGATTCTCGATGCACAGCCCGGCTTTCAGGCCCGGTCGAAATTTGTGCGGACGTATCGGCTCGACGGCGTGGCCGCGCACACCATCGGCTACCATGGGCTGATTCCGCAAGCCGGGCTGGAGACGTACCGCAAGCTCGGCTATCGCGGCGACGAATGGGTGGGGCTGGTCGGACTGGAAAAGTGGGGCGAGAAATATCTGGCGGGCACTCACGGCGGCCAACTCGACATCGTCAACGCGCAGGGCCAGGTGGTGACCACACTCGCCGCCAAGCGTCCCGTCCTCAGTCGCCCGCTGTTCACCTCCATCAAGCGGCCCTTCCAGGAGCAGGTCGAAAAAATCCTCAATAACGCCGACGTGGTCTATGGCCCGCACAAGAGCGCCGTCGTCGTGATGAACCCAAATAACGGCCAGATTCTTGCCATCTCTAGCCATCCTGGATTTGATCCCAACGAAATTGTGAATCCCTCATCGATGGCGCAGACACAGCCGCTCACGCCGACAGAAAAATCCTACGTCCATCGCGCCGTCATGGGGCTATATCATCCTGGCTCTACCTTCAAGCCCATCGTGATGGCGGCAGCGCTAGAGGCCGGGTTGTTCACGCCGGATTCGATGTTCGACGACCCCGGCTATTGGGACGGGCTGGGTGAGGCGTATCGCAAGACGTGCTGGAAGAAAGACGGGCACGGTCACATCAGCCTGGTCAATGCGCTTTCGGCTTCGTGCAACGTGACGTTCTACCAGGTCGGCTTTGCAGAGAACAAGCAGGACGTAAACCTGCTGCCGAACATGGCGCGAGCATTCGGCCTGGGCCGTCCGACGAGCATTGTCGGATTGGACGAGCAAGCCGGGCTGGTGCCGGACGCAGCGTACAAAAAAGCCAAGGGCGAAATCTGGTACGATGGCGACGCAGTCAACCTCTCCATCGGCCAGGGCGATTTGCAGGTGACGCCGCTCCAGATGGCAGTAGCCTATAGCGCCATCGCCAACGGCGGCACGCTCTACAAGCCGCAGCTCGTCCTCCGCATCGGCTCGCAAGATCAAGGGCCAGAAGAAGCCATCACGCCGCAAGAAATCGGCAAGCTGCCAGTCAAGCCGGAACACCTGGCCGCGATCCGGCAAGGCTTGCGTGGCGTGGTCGCCAGCGCCGTTGGCACCGTGCGCAATTATTACTACGGGATGCCGGTCAAGGTGGCGGGCAAGACCGGCACGGCGGAAACCGGCACCGCCAAGCCCGACGCGTGGTTCGCCGCGTATGCGCCTTCGGATGCGCCCGAGATTGTCGTGGTCGTGATGGTTGAAAACATCGGGCAAGGCAGCGCCGTCGCTTCGCCGATTGCGCGCAACGTCATCGAGGCGTACTTTGGATATGGACTGAC
>CAYHAR010000298.1:0-3236 GCA_964354595.1 uncultured Anaerolineae bacterium
GACTCGGCGGCTCTGCGGCGGGTCGGTAATTCTGAGAGGAGACCACAAACTCTAAAAGACTGCAAGGTCAAACCCTCTCTTTGCAATTTGCAGTCACGGAGGTAAAGGATGCCACGAATCAAGGTAACGCTCGACGCGAATGAGGCGGCGGCGTATGTCGCACATCACGTGAGCGAAGTCATCGCCATTTATCCCATCACGCCTTCCTCTCCCATGGGCGAATGGGCCGATCAATGGTCGGCGGAGGGCAAGACGAACATCTGGGGCACTGTGCCGTCGGTCATCGAGATGCAAAGCGAAGGCGGCGCGGCGGGCGCGGTGCATGGCGCGGCGCAGACCGGCGCGCTCACCACCACGTTCACCGCCAGCCAGGGCTTGCTCCTGATGATCCCCAATATGTACAAGCTCGCCGGCGAGCTGCTCCCGACCGTGTTTCACGTCAGCGCGCGGTCGCTGTCGGTGCAGGCGCTTTCGATCTTTGGTGATCACGGCGACGTGATGGCCGCTCGTCAGACCGGCTTTGCGCTGCTGTGCTCCAACTCGGTGCAAGAAGTGATGGACATTGCGCTCATCGCGCACGCGGCCACGCTCCAGTCGCGCGTGCCGTTCCTGCACTTTTTCGACGGGTTCCGCACCTCACACGAAGTGATGAAAGTCGAGCAACTGGGCGAGGACGACATCCGCGCGATGATTGACGACGGCCTGGTGCAGGCGCATCGCGCTCGCGCGCTCACGCCGGATCGTCCCAGCATTCGCGGCACCGCGCAGAACCCCGACGTGTACTTTCAGGCGCGCGAGACAGTGAATCCGTTCTATCTCGCCACGCCGGGCATTGTCCAGGAAGCGATGGACAAGTTTGCCCAGATCGTCGGGCGGCAGTATCACCTGTTCGACTACGTCGGCGCGCCGGACGCCGACCGTGTGATCGTCATTATGGGCTCGGGCGGCGAGATCGCGCAAGAGGCTATCGAGTATCTGAACGCGCGCGGCGAAAAGCTGGGCGTGCTCAAGGTACGCCTGTATCGCCCCTTCTCGGTGGAGCGCTTTGTCAAAGCGTTCCCGGCCACCGTCAAGACGATTGCCGTACTCGACCGCACCAAGGAAGCGGGCAGCCCGGGCGAGCCGCTCTACCTGGACGTGGTGGCGGCCTTTACCGAGGCCGTAACGGCGGGCCTCGCGCCGGCCATGCCGCGCATCGTCGGCGGACGCTATGGCCTCTCCTCGAAGGAATTTACGCCGGCCATGGTCAGGGGCGTGTTCGACGAGGTGAAGAAGGAGCGCCCCAAGAATCACTTTACCATCGGCATCGTGGACGACGTGACGCACACCAGCCTGGATTACGATCCCAACTTTTCGACCGAAGACCCCAAGACGGTGCGCGCGATGTTTTACGGCGTGGGCGCGGATGGCACGGTGGGCGCGAACAAGAACTCGATCAAGATTATCGGCGAAGGCACCGAAAATTACGCGCAGGGCTATTTCGTGTACGACTCTAGAAAATCGGGCACGATGACGACTTCGCACTTGCGCTTTGGCCCCAAGCCGATTCACTCGTCGTACCTGATCCGCTCGGCGAATTTCGTCGCGTGCCACCAGTTCTCGTTCCTGGAGCGGTTCGACTTGCTTCAAACGGCCGAGCCGGGCGCGATCTTTTTGCTCAACAGCACCTACGGGCCGGACGAGGTGTGGGATCACCTGCCGCGCACGGTGCAAAAACAGGTCATTGACAAGAAACTCAGATTCTACGTGATTGACGCTTACGAGGTCGCCAAGCAAACCGGCATGGGCGGGCGCGTCAACACGATCATGCAGACGTGCTTTTTTGCCATCAGCGGAGTGCTGCCGCGCGACGAAGCCATCGCCGAGATCAAGCATTCCATCGAAAAGACCTACGGCAAGCGCGGCGAAGCGGTGGTGAAAAAGAACTTTGCGGCGGTAGACAAGACGTTGGAGAATCTGCACGAGGTCAAGGTGCCGGACAAGGTGACGAGCGCGTTCGACATCCGGCCGGCCGTGCCGCCCGAGGCGCCCGCGTTCGTCCAAGAGGTCACGGCGCCCATGATCGCCGGGCTGGGCGACGACATGCCCGTCAGCAAGATTCCGGTAGACGGCACTTTCCCCACCGGCACGACGCAATGGGAAAAGCGCAACATTGCGCTCGAGATTCCCGCCTGGGACGAAAAGACGTGCATCCAGTGCGGCAAGTGCGTGCTGGTTTGCCCGCACGCGGTCATCCGCGCCAAAGTCTATGACCCGGCGCGGCTCAAGGATGCGCCGCCGACGTTCAAGCACACGACGGCCAAGTGGAAGGAATTTGCCAGCCTGGCCTACACGCTGCAGGTCGCGCCGGAAGATTGCACCAGCTGTACGCTGTGCGTCCAGGTCTGCCCGGCCAAGAACAAGGCCGAGACGCGGCTGCGGGCGATCAACATGGCGCCGCAGCCGCCCATCCGCGAGCAAGAGGTCGAAAACTGGAATTTCTTCCTCACGCTGCCGGACATGGATCGCACCAAGCTCAGCGTCGGCCAGGTCAAAGACGCGCAGTTGCTCCGCCCGCTGTTCGAGTTTTCCGGCGCGTGCGCCGGCTGCGGCGAGACGCCCTACGTCAAGCTCGTCTCGCAGTTGTTCGGCGACCGCGCCATTGTCGCCAACGCCACTGGCTGCTCTTCGATTTACGGCGGCAACCTGCCGACGACGCCGTGGGCTTTTAACCAAGAGGGTCGCGGCCCGGCGTGGGCCAGTTCGCTCTTTGAGGACAATGCCGAGTACGGCCTGGGCTTTCGCCTGACGCTCGACAAGCAGAGCGAATACGCGCGCGAGCTGCTTCCGCAACTGGCGGATGCGCTCGGCGCTGACCTGGTAGATGCGCTGCTGAACGCAGATCAATCGAACGAAGAAGGCATCTTGCGCCAGCGCGGGCGCGTGCAATTGCTCAAGGAGAAATTGCAGGGCGCGGCCGCTTCGCGGCCCCAAGCGCGCGACTTGGCTTCGCTGGCGGATTCGTTGGTGCGCAAGAGTGTGTGGATCATGGGCGGCGACGGCTGGGCCTACGACATCGGCTACGGCGGGCTGGATCACGTGCTGGCTTCGGGCCGCAACGTCAACGTGCTCGTGCTCGATACCGAAGTGTACTCGAACACCGGCGGGCAGATGTCCAAGTCCACTCCGCGCGGCGCGGTGGCCCGCTTTGCGGCCGGCGGCAAGCCGCTCGCGAAAAAAGACCTGGCGCTCCTGGC
>CAYHAR010000298.1:3336-4581 GCA_964354595.1 uncultured Anaerolineae bacterium
GACTCCAAGCCGCCGTCACTATCGCTGGATAAATACGTCTACAACGAGTCGCGCTACACCATGTTGCTCAAGAGCAACGAAGAGGCCGCCGAGCGCCTGCTCAAGCTGGCGCAGGGTGACATCAAGGCTCGCTGGCGCTGGTACGAGCAGCTCGCCGCGATGAAGTACGAATAGAGCGTAATGCGTGATACATGATGCGGGACCACCACGTATCACGTATGGAGGAGCATAATGGCAGATCTGACGACAACCTATCTAGGCTTGAAGCTCAAAAATCCGCTGGTGCCTTCCGCTTCGCCGCTGATGCGCAAGGTGGACAACATCAAGCAGATGGAGGATGCGGGCGCGGCGGCGGTCGTATTGCACTCGCTGTTCGAAGAGGAAATCCGCCATGCCAGCCGGCAACTGGACTATTACCTGATCTATGGTGTGGACAGCTTTGCCGAAGCGGCCGGCTACTTTCCCGACCTGGAAAAATACAACCGCGGGCCGGATGGCTACCTGGAGCACCTTTGCAAGGTCAAGGCGGCGGTGAGCATCCCGGTCATCGCCAGCCTCAACGGCGTCTCGCCCAGCGACTGGATCGAATACGCCACAAAGATGCAAGACGCCGGCGCGGACGCGCTCGAGCTGAATATGTACTTTCTCGCCGTGGACCCGGCGCAGAATAGCGCCGACGTGGAGCAAATGTATCTTGACCTGGTGCGCGAGGTCAAGGCCCATCTGCGCATCCCGGTCGCGGTCAAGCTCGGTTACTATTTCACGGCGTTGGCCAACATGGCGCAGCGCCTGGCCCAGGCGGGCGCGGACGGGCTGGTGCTGTTCAACCGATTCTACCAGCCCGACTTTGACCTGGAAAGCCTGGACGTCTTGTCCAACCTCGACCTCAGCAATTCCTACGAGGTGCGCCTGCGCTTGCGGTGGATTGCGCTCTTGTACGGACGCATCCAGGCCGACCTGGCGGTGACAGGTGGCGTGCACACCGCCGAGGACGTGGTCAAAGCCATGCTGGCCGGCGCAAACGTGGCGATGATGACGTCGGCGCTCTTGGAGCGCGGTATAGATCACCTGCGGACGGTGCTGGCGGACCTGGGGCGCTGGATGGAGGAGCACGAATACGAATCCATCCAGCAGATGCGCGGCAGCATGAGCCAGAAATCGGTCGCGCAGCCGGCGGCGTTCGAGCGCGCGAATTACATCCGCGTGCTGCACTCGTACGAGCCGCGCGCCACATAGCTCACTGGC
>CAYHAR010000299.1:0-4578 GCA_964354595.1 uncultured Anaerolineae bacterium
GGTTACGTCGGGCCGCGCCAGGCTGCGCCCATCATCTTGGAGGGTCTCAAGCGCCTGGAATATCGCGGCTATGATAGCGCCGGTATCGCCGTCATCGGTGAAGGGGGCGACCTCGTCCGGCGGCGCGACGTGGGCAAGCTCTCGAACCTCGAGCGCAAGCTGAACGAGCAGCCGCTGGAAGGTCACGTGGGCATCGGCCATACGCGCTGGGCCACGCACGGCCGGCCCAGCGAGATCAACGCGCATCCGCACACCGATTGCACGGGCGACCTCGTCGTGATCCATAACGGCATCGTGGAGAACTTTGCCGCTCTGCGCCAGGAGCTGAGCGCGCAGGGACACACGTTCGTCTCGGAGACGGATACCGAGGTCATCGCGCACCTGGTCGAGCAGAATATGCGCGACGGCCAGCCGTTCGAGGACGCGGCGCGGGACGCGCTGTTGCGGCTCAAGGGCGCGCAGGCCGTGGTGTTGATGGATCGCCGCCAGCCCGACCGCGTGATCGCTTCGCGCATCGGCAACGCGGGCGGCGTGACGGTGGGCGTGGGGCAGGGCGAAATGTTCATCGCTTCCGACCTGCCCGCCATCCTCGAGCACACGCGGCAAATGATCTTTCTCGAAAGCCGGCAAATGGCCGTCGTCGTGCGCGACGGGATCAAGATCGTCGCGCTCGACAGCGGCGAGCGGCTAGAGCTGCCGGTTCACACCATCTCTTACGACCCGGTCAGCGCGGCGCGGGGCGAGTATCGCCATTTCATGCAAAAAGAGATTTACGAGCAGGCGCGCTCGGTGACGGACACGATCCGCGGGCGCGCGGACTGGCAGCGCGGCACAGTCGTCCTCGACGATTTGCGCCTGACGGCGGAGGAAGCGCGCCAGATCGAAAAAATCTTTATCGTCGCGTGCGGCACGTCAGGGTATGCGGCGCTGGTCGGCAAGTTTATGATCGAACAGCTTTCGCGCGTGCCGGTCGAAGTGGACTATGGCAGCGAGTTCCGCTACCGCGATCCCATCATCGGCCCGAACACGGCGGTGCTGGCGATCACGCAATCGGGCGAGACGGTGGACACGCTGGCGGCGATGGAGGAAGCGCGCAACAAGGGCGCCAGGCTGTGGAGCATCGTCAACGTCATCGGCTCGCAGATGCATCGCCTTTCGGATGGGTTCATCCTGATGCAGGCCGGGCCCGAGATCGGCGTAGCCTCGACCAAGGCGTTCACCGCATCGCTGGTGGACGAATACTTGTTGGGCGTTTACCTGGGGCAACTGCGCGGGACGTTGGACGCCCGGCAGTCGCAATCGCTGGTGGATGACCTGGCGCGGCTGCCCGATTTGATGGGGCGGGTGCTGGGCGATCCGTTCTCAGGAGCTCGGCCCACGATCTATGAGGATTTGGCAAATCTGTATCACGACCGCGAGCATTTCCTCTACCTGGGGCGCGGCATCAATTACCCCATCGCGCTCGAGGGCGCGCTCAAGCTCAAAGAGATCAGCTACATCCACGCCGAAGGCTATCCGGCGGGCGAGATGAAGCACGGGCCGATCGCGCTGATTGACGAGCGGATGCCGGTGGTGACGCTGGCCGCGCGCGACGGCGTGTACGACAAGATGGTGAGCCAGGTCGAGCAGGTGAAAGCGCGCGGCGGGATCGTCATTGCCGTGGCGACCGAAGGCGATCTGGAGATCCGGCGCAAAGCCGACCACGTGCTCTACGTGCCCGAGACCTCGCCGCTCCTCACGCCGGTGCTGACCGTGCTGCCGTTGCAACTGCTGGCGTATCAAACCGCCATCCGGCGCGGGTGCGACGTGGACCAGCCGCGCAACCTCGCCAAGTCGGTGACGGTCGAATAGCGAAGGCCATGCTCTTCGGCAAGAAGCTATAGGATGCGCAGGACAAACAGGATAAGGTGTAGAATTGCCCTGCAACAATTGCGCTATCCGCGAGATTAATTTGAACCGCAAAGACGCCAAGAGCGCAAAGGCTTTTCCAAAAGAAATCTTGGCGTTCTTTGCGCCTTTGCGGTTAGATTTGGTTGCGGCTGGAAGCCGCGCTATGTACATCCTGTTCATCCTGCGCATCCTGTTGGGCCCGACCCGGTTGACGCGGCGACGGCTTGAATTTGCCAGAACCATCGTCTTGTGCTAAACTAATTACAGCAGGGCGACGTAGCCAAGTGGTAAGGCAGGGGTCTGCAAAACCCCGATGCGCGGGTTCAAATCCCGCCGTCGCCTCAGGATGGAGAAAGACCCCTGAACCCCGAGGGGTCTTTTTGGTATGGTGCAGGAGGCGCTATGGAATCTGCGTGGTGGCTAGGAATAATAGGCACCTTTTTGGTCGGCGTAATTTTGCTCATTCTTGAGTACCGTACCAAGTGGTTTGCGCGTTGGCGGGAGTCTTTGCGCAGCAAGCGTGATAGTGCAAGCAAAGTGGTCAACTTTACCGTTCAAGCGCCAGGTCAAAATTCAAGTGCATCCATTCAAGAGGTGACAACATACCAGGTAGAAGGCAATTTGGTCATCAACCCGTCGGGTCAAGTGGCCGTGGCACAATCCGCTGGCGCGCCCACCGAGGCTGAGATTCGGCATTGCCTCGAGGTGCGATGGGCTGCCTGGGAAAAAGTTATGGTGGCGTACAAGGATGCATTCTATCTTCTTCAGATGGATAGGCGCTCTCCCGTTAATCGAGACAAGTTCAGAAAGGCTTGTGATGCGATCAGTGATCTTGGCGATTATCTTGCTTTCAACGGTGTCTATCTTTCTGCCGACTTGAGATCAGCATTCAGGGATACGTTGGGAAATCTGTTTCTTTTCGTGAAGACTTGCGAAGGGGCTGTAGTTACCGGTGGCCCCTGGGAACAGGTTACTAATGATTTTAACAAAGTACAATCGGCGGTTGACAACCTTGAGAAGATGATTCAGCAAAGGTCATCAAGCGAGCAAGTCAAGTAATCCGAGTACGGAGTTACAGCCCTGAGCCGTTACGGTGCGGGGCTCTGTGTGTTAGATTCGGGCGGGCGCGCCTCGCGCACGGGGTAGCCCGTAGGGGCCGCGCGACGATGGCAAGCGGGGTGATGTCTGATCCGCCGACGGAACAGCAGAGGTCTTAAAACCCCGATGCGCGGGTTCAAATCCCGCCGTCGCCTCAGTGTGAAACAAGAGACCTCTGGAAGTCCAGAGGTCTCTTTGTTTGTCATGCGCTGTAGAGACTACAGGCAGAAGGCGAAGATTGCTCCTAGCCATGCGAGAGTAAGCACAATGAGTAGGCCCTTGTTGATGGGTATCCTAATTTCCTTTTGTCGCCAGCCACAAGGAGGCAACAGTTGCAAAAGCCAACACTACAGTAGCAGCCGCTAGAACCACAGTAGCACACGCTAGAACCCATGTAGCAATTTTGAGTCCTCTGGCACTCTTGTCTGCTGCCTCTGCTGCTTTCACCAAAGCTGAAGCGTGATCCTCTAAGGCATGTTTGATCATCTTTGATGAGTATAGTGCTGTAACTGTCTCCGACCAAGTGTCTTTGAGCTGAGAGGCCATAAGAAGGAATGATTTTTCATCGTCTGTGATTTCAACGTTCTTCAGGAGTTGCTCTTGGATCTTGGTTCGGTCGGCTACTGTGCGTGCGTCTAGGTTACTTGACTCTTGTTCCATACAAATCACCTTCTGATTCGAGAAGCAGCGAGATGACGCGCCTCGAAAATACAATAGATATTATGTAGCAACCTCTCGTATTTGTCAAAGTGCGTCGGCGGGCGGCGGGCTTGATTTGCTGGTGCACGGCTGAGGCACTCTTGCCTTTTCGGGGAGTTGTGGTATCATCTGCACAGAGCCAAATTTTCAATTAATAGTATGGGCTTAAATATATCGGTCTTGCCGCACTGCTGATTTGATTAGGCAGGCTGGACAAGCCACACTTGGTTCGCCCGCGTGTGTATACAGGGATAAGGGTCACGCGGGCGTATTTTGTTTAAGCAGAGAGCAAGCGCCCGCAAGTAAGTTGTGTGGGCGCTTTCGTTTTAAGGCGAAACCGCGAGTCAGTCTTGGCGGGCTTCTCGCGGTTTCGGATGGTTGGTTGCTGCTCTCGTTGCGTTGGCGCGTGTTCGGGGTGATGTCCCGCTGCGTCTGCGCTAGAAAGCGAGCTACATGGTTGATTGTAAACCATTGGTCGAGGCTTTGCAAGCGCCAGGGCTGGCCGAACAAAGAGCTACTTGACAACCGCCCCAGCTCGTGCTATTTTAAAGATACCACTTCTATCAGGAGGGCGCCATGTCGTGTTTCGGCACCATTATTCTCGTGCTCGTTCCACGGATCGCCATTTTGCTCTGGTGGCTGGCGGATTCGCCACTCTTTAATCTCGCTTTCAAGAACTGGGCCCTGCCGGGCGGCTTTGCCGTCCCGGCGTGGGTCTGGACGTTGCTGGGCGGCATTTTCGTGCCATTGACGACCCTGGCGTATGTCTTTGTCTTCCCGGGGGGCGTCGTGGGCTATGAATGGATTGTGCTGGGGGTCGCCCTCTTGATCGACCTGGCCGGGCATGGCGGCAGCTACCGCCACCGCAACCGCTTCCCAGTCTATCGAAGA
>CAYHAR010000300.1:0-4556 GCA_964354595.1 uncultured Anaerolineae bacterium
AGATACTTTGAACGTGGTACGGCTGGGGCAAACGGGCCGTATGGAGCTTTTCATATCAGGTCGCCAAAAACTCGCAGGAGCCGGTGAGAAACCAGTCCCGGTAGATGCCATGACGGTTACGCAGATCGAGGCCGCCGCCCAATCAGACTATATCGAGATGACGTATGACGGCGTTCCCAGCCTGGTCAGCCAGGCGCCCGTCGCCACCAGCAACCCAGAACGAGCGGCTACCATCGCCCAACTGGGTTGGGTGGTCGTCGTCCATCAAGACCGGTCCGAAGGTCTGGCGCCACTCCTGGCACAAACACGCGGCACGATATTGCTGGTCCTGGTCATGGCAGCCGTCGTAGTCGGCGCGGGGATCGGCGCGGCGCAAATACTGTCCGGTCCCATCACACGCCTCATCAGCGCCACTCAAAGAGTGAGCGCGGGTGACCTGACCGCGCAAGCACGCGTCGAAGCTCAAGATGAAATTGGCATGCTGGCGAATGCCTTCAATGCCATGGTGTCTCAACTGCGGCAAATCCTGAGCGACCTGGAACGACGCGTGGCCGACCGCACTCTGGCTGCCGAGCGCAGCGCCCGCGAGGCGCAGCGGCGCGCCGCCCAGGTTTCCACGGCCGCTGAAGTGAGCCGCGCTGCCGCCGAATTGTTGGACCCGGACGAGTTGTTGCATCGCATGGTCGAGCTGATCCGCGAGCGATTCGATTTCTACTATGTGGCGGCTTTTGTGGTGGACGAATCCGGTCAGGACGCCGTGCTGCGCGCCGCGACAGGCGAGGCGGGCCGCACCCTGTTGGAGCGCGGGCACAAGCTGGCCGTGGGCGGCAAGTCCATGGTCGGTTGGGCGTGCGCCAATCAGCAAGCGCGCATCGCGCTCGATGTGGAAGCCGAGGTGATTCGCGCGGCCAATCCATTGCTGCCAGACACGCGCTCCGAGATGGCGTTGCCGATGCGCATTGGCGAGCGCGTCGTCGGCGCGCTTGACATTCAGAGCACGCAGGTGCGCGCGTTTGACGAACAAGACATCGCCGCGCTGCAAGGCATGGCAGATCAAATCGCAGTGGCGCTGGAAACAGCGCACCTGTTCACTCAGACGCAGACGGCGCTTTCCGAGACCGAGACGTTATACATGGCCACTCGGGCGATTGCGACGGCCCCGGACGACGCGGCGGTCTTTCAAGCCATCGTGGCACGCGCGCTCGCGCCCGAGATTGACTTGTGTATGTTGGCGCTGTTCGATCCTTATGAAGGCGACTGGCCGCAAGAGTTGGAAATCAGCCACGTGTGGAGGCGCGCGGGTGAGCCCGGCGTGGCGGCCGGAACGCGGTACGATTTCGGCGCATTCCCGTTGCGCGACTTGCTCCGCTCTGACCAAGCGTCGGTGACTCGTGGAGACGCGCAGGCTCAATTGAGTCCAGCCGGGGAGCGGATGTGGAATCGGCTGGAAATGCAGGCGATGGCGCTTGTGCCGCTCAAGGCGGGCGCGCGTTGGATCGGCGCGCTGGGCCTGGGCGCGTCGGGCGAGCACCGCTTTGATCCAGACGAGATGAGAACCTACGAAGCCGTCGCCGGCCAGGCGGCTATCGCCATAGAGAACCGCCGCCTGGTCGCCAGCAGCCAGGCCAACGTGCGCCAGTTGAGCGCGCTCACTCGCACTTTTACGCGCGAAGCGTGGACCCAGGTGCTCCAATCGAGACCGGCGCTGAGCGAATACGAATACGTTCGAGGCGAAGGGCCGGCCGGCGACGCTTGCGCGCAGGACACCCTTACGCCTAGCGGCCCGCCGCCGTTTCACGGCGGACACGGGCAGGGGTTCGGCGCGACATTGAGCGTGCCCATGGCGGTCCGCGGCCAAGAGATCGGCATAGCCGAGCTGACCAGCGCCCGGCGGCCCGTCTGGTCCGAGCACGAACGCACGCTGGCAGAAGCCGTGGTGACGCAGACGGCGCTCGCCCTCGATGGCGCGCGCCTGTTCGAGCAGACGCAAATGTCGCTGGCCGATACCCGCGCGCTGTACGAGGCCAGCTCCCGGATCAACGCCGCGATCACGTTGGACGACATCCTGGCCGCGCTGCGCGAGCACACGGCGCTCGGTCAGGCTGATACGATCGTGGCCCTGAATCTGTTTGATACGCCGTGGGTGGGCGAGCGGATACCGGAGCTGGCTGAGGTTGCTGTGCGTTGGACTATGCTGCCGGCCGAGAGCCTTCCCACCCGCTACACTCTGGCGCGTTTCCCAGCGGTTCGCTTGCTGCGGCCGGACGAGTCGTTCGTCATGACCGACATTGAGCGCGACCCGCGCCTGGACGATAGCGCGCGCTACCTGTATATGAACGTCTTTCAGGGACGCAGCGCGGTGCTGGTTCCGTTAGTCGTCGGCGGTCAATGGATTGGATTTATCAACGCAGTCTGGAGCCAGCCCCGCGAATTTGTGGAAAGTGATCTGCGGCGGATCATGCTGCTGTCGGGTCAGGCGGCCACAGCCATTCAAACCCGCCGCTTGTTCGAGCAGACGCGGGCGCGTGTGCAACAACTGGCCGTTCTGAACGAGATCAGCCGCACGGCTTCTAGCCTTCAGGATCTCCAACGACTCTTTGAGGTCATCTACGAGCAGCTTCAGCAGATCGTGGACGTGGGCGCGTTTTACATCGGCCTCTATGATCCTGCCACACGCGTCATGGCCTATCCTCTGTGCTACGACGAAGGCCAGCGTTACTATCCAGAGAACTGGGTGGTGGAGCCGGGCTACCGCACTTTTCAGGCCCTTGCGGCGAGCGAGCCGATGCTGGTGCACCTGACGCCGGAGGAATACGAGCGAGAGAGCGCCGGGCCTATTGACGCGGTGGGCAATCCCGACAAGATGACGGCCTCACTGGCCTTTGTGCCGCTCAAGATCGGCGACCGCGTCAGAGGTCTCATCTCGGTGCAGAGTTACAAGTTTGAGGCCTACACCCAAGAGCACATGAACCTGCTGGCGGGTATTGCCAACCAGGTCGCCATCGCGTTAGAAAACACGCGCCTTTTTGAACAGACCCAGTCGCGTGTGCAGCAGTTGGCGGTGTTGAACGAGATCAGCCGCGCCGCTTCGGGCTTGCTGGAAACAGAAAAGCTGCTGTCTGTCATCCGCGAGCAGGTTCAGCGCATCGTAAGAATGGATACCTTCTTTGTGGGTCTCTATGATTTCGACACGCGCATTATGAGCTACCCGATGTGTTATGATGACGGCCAGCCTTACGACATGCCGGCTGCGCCGCTGGATCCGGAAGCTCGCAGTTACAAAGTGATCGCCACGGGCGAGCCAGTGTTCGTTGAATATACAGAAGAGGAAAGGGAACGGGTCAAGCAAGCGCCTAGCAAGATGATGGGTGATGCGAGCAAGGTCTCGGCCTCGCTCATCTACGTGCCACTCAAGATCGGCGACCGCGTCACTGGCGTGATGTCGGTGCAGAGCTACGAGCCGCACGTCTATTCCCAGGAGCACGTTGACCTGATGGTGGGTATTGCCAGCCAGGTGGCGGTGGCGTTGGAAAACACGCGCCTGTTCGAGCAGGCCCGCCACCGCGCGCTGCAATTGGCCACGGCCTCGGAGGCTGGCCGGGTGGCGACTTCGATCTTGGACATGGACGAGCTGCTCCAGAACGTGGTCGAGCTGGTGCGCGTGCGATTCGGCTACGACCACGCTTCCATCTTTTTGCTGGACGAATCAGGCCAGTTTGCCCTCTTGCGCGAGTGCACCGGCGCGGCCAGCCAGCAGCTCAAGCAGGGCGGATACCAGTTTGCCGTTGGAGGCCAGTCCTTGGTCGGCTGGGTGACCAGCAAGGGCCGCTCGCGCGTGGTGAGCGACATGAGCCAGGACGCCCGTTATCTCAAGACCGACCTGTGGCCGCAGTCTCGCTCCGAATTGTGCATCCCGCTCAAGCGCGGCGAGCGTGTGATCGGCGCGGTGGATGTGCACAGCTCGGACCCGACTGCGTTTACGCAGGACGATGTGGCCGTGCTGGAAATGCTGACCGACCAGTTGGCCGTGGCGATTCAGAACGCGCGGCTCTATGGGCAAACGCGCGAGCAGTCCATCGTGCTGGAAAAGCGCGCCGCCGACCTGGCCGTGCTGAACGAGGCTTCGCGCTCGATGGCGCAGACGTTTGACCCGACCGAGATTCTTGGCAGCGCGGCGCATGTCATGGTGCGGCACTTTGGCGTGGGCCATGCCAGCATCATGCTGTTGAACGAGCCCAAGACCATCTTGCGCGTGGCCGCCGAGCATCCCGATCGGGGAACGGTGGGCGTTGAAATCCTGGCCGCCGACTATCCGACCCTTCAAGAGATTATCGCCTCCCGGCGCGCCATCGCCATAGATGACGCGATGAACGACCCGCGCCTAGAGCCGCTGCGACCGTTGTTCTTGCAGCTCAGCATCCGCTCGGTGGTGTTCTTGCCGTTGATGGTCAAGAACGACCTGGTGGGCTACATTCGTCTGGACGCGATTGGCATGATGCGCCACTTTACGGACGAAGAAGTCTCACTCGGCCAGACGCTGGCCAGTCAAGTGGCGG
>CAYHAR010000301.1:0-2700 GCA_964354595.1 uncultured Anaerolineae bacterium
GTAAAGCGCAGATTCTTGACCGGGCGCGTCAGCTCGCCGTGCTCGATGAGGAACGTGCCATCGCGCGTCATGCCGGTGATGACGCAATCGCGCGGATGCACGACGCGCGTGTACCAAAAGCGCGTGATGTACAGCCCGCGCTCGGTCGTCCGAATCATCTCTTGCACCGTCGCCGCGCCGGGCGACAAGACCAGGTTGAGCGCGAGCGGCCCAAAGGTATTCGGCGGCGGAAGCGCGTGGCCGGTGGAGGCTCGGCCTTCTTTGCGCGCCGTCGTCGAATCGTGCACCGGGCCGCGCGGCACGCCCGCCTCGACGACGACGACTCTTTGCCGGGGCACGCCCTCAAAATCGAACGGCATGGGCCAGCCTGCCTCGTCGTGGCCGTCATCGGTGATCGTCACCGACGGCGACATCACCTGCTGGCCGATGCGGTCGTTCATCCAACTGCGGCTCTCTTGCATCGCCTGCGCGCCCATACCCACATAGTTCAGCATGTCGAGAAGGTCAAGCGCGGCATACGGCTCCAAGACGACGGTGAACGCGCCCGGCTCGAGCGGCTGCGGGTTGCGCGCGCGCAATGCCTTTTGCACCGCTTCGCGGCCCACTGGCTCGGCCTCGACCTCGCCCAGCTTCCACGACGAGACCTGGGCATACCCGCTGCCGCCCTCGCCCATCGCAACGGCGCTGAGGTCACACATCGTCGCCGCGTGGTAACAAAACACACCCAGCGAATTGGCGACGGCGATTTCGTGCGCGTCGGTCGAAAACGCGCCGGCGGCGATGACGCCCTCCGCTTGCGCCTGGCGGCAAATTTCGCCGACCATTCGCGCGCGCAGCTCCGGCGTCGCTGCGGCGGCGGCCTCGTCGAATGCGCGCGCGGGCATGACCGGCGCCGGCTGAGCCAAACCAGGAAAATCGGGATTCTCTGGCAGCCAGCGAGCCAACTCGGCGGCACGCTCGACCGCGCGCGTCAGGCCCTCGTCGGTCACGTCATTCGTGGACGCCACGCCCACGCGCTGGCCCAATGCCACGCGTACCGTCAGGCTCGTGTTGGTCTCGGCGACGTTCTGATGGATGACGTTGTTGGCAAAGCGCGTCAGCGCGCTGTTGGTGGCCCACACGACCGCTTCGGTTTGACCGGTCTTGCTCAGCGCCAACACACGATCAGTGATCTGCTTGATGGGTGATTGTCCGAACATTTCTCTTTTCTCCACGCTCTACGCTCCCCGCACTTTGATATTGCGGAAGCGCGCGGGCGCAGCGCCGTGCCCCGTGTGCGCGGTCTGCATCGGCTGGCCCTTGCCGCAATTCGGCGTGCCCCACACAACCCAATGATCGCGATCGCACACCGCGTCGCAACTGCCCCAAAATTCAGGCGTGATGCCGGTATAGAGGGCGTTCTTGAGCAAGCGCCCCAGCTTGCCACCCTTGATCTCGTAAGCGATCTCGGTGCCGAACTGGAAATTCAGCCGCCGGTCGTCAATAGACCACGAGCGGTTCACGTCCATGAAAATGCCGGTGTCTGTGTCGGCGATGAGGTCCTCCAGCTTCCACGCGCCCGGCTCCAGGCTGACGTTGACCATGCGGATGATCGGCATCCGGTTCCAGCCCGAAGCCCTCATGCAGCCATTAGACATTTTGCCAAGCTGACGCGCCGTCTCGCGCGACATCAAATAGCCCATAAAGATGCCCTCGCGCACGATAGGCGTGCTTTGCGCGGGCACGCCTTCGTCGTCCCACCCGAACGTCCCCAGCCCGCCGGGCGTCATCGAATCGGCGGTGAGGTTGACGACGGGCGAGCCGTAGCGGAATGTTCCACCGAGCTTGTCCGTGGTGAGGAACGACGTGCCCGCGAACGAAGCTTCCGTGCCGAACACGCGATCCAGCTCGATGGGATGCCCGCACGATTCGTGGACCTGGAGCGCAAGCTGCGGCCCGCCGATGACGACGGTCATCACGCCGCTGGGACACGTATCGGCGTGAAGCAGCGCGTCTGCTTCCGCGCCAATGTGCTCGGCGTGGCCGACCAAGTCCATCTCATCCACAAACTCGTAGCCGCGCGTCATCTGGTGGCGGCCCACCGAGTTCGGGTACGAGCGCACTTGCACTTCGCCATCGCCGACCGCCGTCGCTTCGACGCCGCAGCCGGACTCGACGATTTCTTGCTCGACCCAACTGCCCTCGGTGCTGGCGAACGTCTTGCGCTCGCGGATGAACGCCATCTCGCCGCGCGCCACTTGCACGCCGGGCGCTTGTCGCATCAGCGCATCCGCTTTGAGCAGCGTTTCGATTTTGCGCTCCAACGGAACAGTGAACGGATCCATGATGATCGGCGTGTGATACTCGCCCCGACTCACCACGGGCGGCCCAAGGTCCACGTCTTGCATCTTGAACAGCGCAGAGGCTTGGGCGATGCTAACGGCCAGCGCCGCTACGCGCTCGGCTTCGGCGGTCGTCAGCACAGCCGACGAGGCAAAGCCCCACGCGCCGCCGGCAATGACGCGCACACCGAAACCTTGGTCCCGGCCATGGCCCAAGGCTTCGACAATGCCGTTCTTGACGCTGATGGATTCATCTTCACGGCGGACAACCCGCGCGTCGGCGTAGGTTGCGCCGCGCAGTTGCGCGACGTTCAATGCGCGCTCAATGATTTCTCTCAAGGGGCAACTCCTTTCTTTTGGGCATCGGAGGTCTGACTTG
>CAYHAR010000301.1:2800-4553 GCA_964354595.1 uncultured Anaerolineae bacterium
AGCAAGAATGGCTAGAGCGCCTGGCGCACACGCGGCAAGAGTTACTGGCATCCATAGATGGCTTGAGCGCGACGGGCTGGGCGACCGGCGAGATGTTGCCTGGCTGGACAGTGCAAGACACGCTGGCGCACATTGCGGCGTGGGAGACGCGCGTGGCAACACTCTTGCCCGATCTACTGTCCGACAATGGAATGCGCGTCGTCGGCGCCGAGGTGGAGACGTTCAACGCAGAGCAAGTGGCGCTGCGCCGGGCGCGCACGCCGCGCGAGTTGTTGGACGAATTGGCCGATTCGCGCCGGCGCATCCTGGAAGCGTTGGCCAATGTGACGGACGACGACTTGACCAGGCCGCGCAGCGTGCCCTGGGGCCAACTCTCGGTTGAGCGTTGGGCGCTGCAAGAGATATGCGATCACGACGGCGAGCACGCCGCTCAACTGCGCGCCTGGCGCGCGGCGCACGCTTCGCGCGAGTCGGGCCGCTCGCTCTGGGATGCGCGCGTGGACGGCATGGCCGCCGAGCGCGCCGGACTGCTATTCGCTTGCCTGGGGCTGGACGCGAACACACTCGCTTCCACGCCAGTGGCGGGCGAGTGGACGATCAAGGACGTGCTGGCGCACGTGGCCGCGTGGGACGATTTCCACGCCGCGCGCGCCGAATTGGCGCTGGCCGGGCGCGAAGCGGAAATCGTCAGCGTCGAGGTGGACGAGCGCAATGCCAAGCTGTTGGCCGAGCGACGCAATTGGCCGCTCGACCAAGCCTTGAAAGCGGCAATCGAGTCGCGTCAGCGTTATCTTGAACTCTTCAGCAGCGTCGGCGACGAACAACTCGTCCGGCCGGTCCACTTGCCCTGGATGGAGACAAGCGTTTGGCACTGGGCCTATTGGCGCGCGCGCCACGATGCGGCGCACGCCGCCGACATCCGCGCCTGGCGCGGCGCTCGATCGGTGTTTTCACCCGGGCCGCGCTGTGTGCTGCTGGCGGCGATGGAGGCCGCGCGGGACGATCTGTTGCGGCAGATTGACCGCATCCCCGCCGGCGAGCGAGAGACGCGCCTGGTCATGGGCCATTGGAAGCTAAAGGACGTGTTGGGCCACATCGCCGATTGGGACCTGTTCGCGCTCAAGGCTTTGCTGCTCATGGAGCGATTCCGCCCGCTGCCTTTCGTGCCCGAGTCCGAAGCAGATGCGATCAACGCTCAACAAATGGCTGCGCGGCGCAGGCAGACCTGGGAGCAAGCCTGGGCCGACTTGCATCACGTCCGCGCCGACCTGATCAGCGTGCTGGACAATTGGGATGACGCGAGGCTGGCGATCCAGGTAGATTATCCAGCCGACTGGGGCCGCACGGCGTATGGTTGGGTCGTGGGGCAGACCGTCTATCACGACCGCGAGCACGCCGACGCGCTGCGCGCGCTGTTGCTGTAGACTGATTCCGAATGCCCGACTCTCCGGTTGATGCCCGGGCATTTGCCTGCGCTCGGTGCGGCGCGGTTGCGCCCGGCGGCGTCAAGGGTTGTTTCGCGCTGTTCAAGTCGTCGCGCTGGAATATAGCGACCCTGCCTACGGCGCAGTCAACCTCCTTTCGGTTGACGCCCACGCGCTTCAGCATCCTGAAGACCACGGCATCAAGAACAATGCCTTTCACCTGATCCGCCTGTGCTGGCTTTTGGAGCACGGCGGCGACCCCCGGCTGGGCCAGGGGCCGCGGTGGCTTCAAGTGCAGTTCGACGGCAACCCCAAGCTTCCCGTTCTAG
>CAYHAR010000302.1:0-4545 GCA_964354595.1 uncultured Anaerolineae bacterium
GTTGTGCCGTAGCCGGCAGCGCTTTCGAGAGTCATTTCTCCCCCGTACAACTCGGTCAGTCGTTTGGCAATGACCAGCCCCAGCCCCAACCCCTGTTGGTCATAGTGGTCGTGATCAAAGGGCACATAGTCTCCCGCGTTGGCGATCTGCTCGGCCGTCATGCCACGCCCGTCATCCGCGATCGAGAGAGCAAAGCGATTGTCGCGGCGGCGGCCCGTGACGCGAACCGGCGTCCCCGTTTCGGAATATCGGAAAGCGTTGTTGAGCAGCTCTTGTACAATCTTGTCTAAATGCGCTTCGACCATCTGGATCGTGTCGCCGTCTAGATCGAGCGTCAAATCGGCTTCGCGGTTGACGCGCCGGGCTTGCTGAAGCGCCGCCTCCGCAATCACCGCTGTCGGAGCGTGGAGATTGCCCCGCGTCTTGGCGCAATCCAGGCTCAGGTGTCCCATCCATTGCGCCAGCCCCGAAATGCTTTCGGAGCGCAAGGGGAGAGACTGACAGGTCGCTTGCTCCACCACTTCAATCTGCGCGCACAGCAGGAAATCCTGGAGAAGATCGTGCAGTCGGTTGGCGGATCGGTGGATAATCTGGGCGATTCGCTGAATCTCGTGTCCCTCCAATCCGTCACACTGGGTCTCGAGCAGCTCAGCCGCCGTCAGGATGCCGGTCAAGGGCGTGCGCACGTCGTGCGGCAGCGCCAGCGTGACGCTGTGGCGCAGGTCTTGCAATTCCTCTTGATGTTTGATCAAGACCTCGGTCATTTTGTTTGCTCCTGTTGAAACGTTGGTTGCCTGACAATATTATTCCGCAGCCCCAACTCTGTGGCGCCATTGCATCATAGCGCCGATGAGATACAACAATCCTGCTGCAAGCGAGCCGGCTGAAAAGATGACTTTTCTGGGAGGATCGAGCGCGCCCTGGATGAGCAGAACAATCTCTGGCAGAAGAAAGAGGCCTCGAAGCGCATAGACGCCGCCGATGCCCAGCAGCCCGGCGCGCAAAAGCGCAAGGCGTCGAATCACTCCAGCGCCGGAAAACGCGCAAGCGCCCCAGAGCGCAAACATCGCGGCAAGGGCAAGAGTGACGAGCGCAGGAACAGGCGAGCCTCGCTCTGCCAGCGGCGCCAGCTCGGCCGCGCCAAAGAAGCGATAGCCTTGCGGCCCGACGACGACAATGACGACGTGAAGGCGGCAATGCTCAGGCTCGCCACGCCGCCCAGGATGAGATAGGTCCGACCGTCGCGGCTCATACAGCCTTCCTATTCGGATAGCCTTTATTGATATGAAAGCGCGTGACCGTAGAACCGCAAATAGTCCACGACGTGCTCTCGCCAATACTTCCAGTCGTGGCCGCCCGAGTAGGGTTGCCAGTAATGCTCAATGCCCCGGCTCTCCAAGACTTTGTGCAAGGCCGTCGTCTGCTTTATCCACGGGTCTTGCTCGCCAGCATCCAGCCAAATCTGCAACGTTTCCAGCCCCGGTAGTGTGCGGGCGAGCGCCAACGGGTCTTTTTGGGCAAACTCGTCGCCTGTGCCCAGGAAGGCGACCGTTCCACCCTCCGGGTATAGACTCGGGCTGTGTGCGCCCACAATACTGAAAACGTCAGGATGGGTGAAGGCATGGTAGAGCGCGCCCCAGCCTCCCATCGAAAGCCCCCCAATCGCCCGCGCCGACCGCGAACGCAGCGTGCGATAAGTGGCGTCTATGTGCGGTACAAGATCGCGGATCACGTAATCTCCCCAGCGCGGGCCACTGCCGGTGTGATTGACCCAGTAGCTCTTGTCGCCTTGCGGCAAGACGATGATCATGGGCGAAAGGCTGCCGGTGCGAATCTCTTGGTCGGCCACGTCAATCAGGTTGTAGGCTACCCACTCTTCTCGATGGCCTCCGCCACCGTGAAGCATGTACAGTGTCGGGTAACGCCGCCCGGCTGCGCCATAGTCGGGCGGCAGGTAGATATAGTAGGGCATGTCGCGGTCAAGCTGCGGGCTATAGAACCATCGCTCGTGAAGCGTGCCATCAATCTCGCCCAGGTATGCACTCACACGCTCGACGCCATTCGACGTGACGGCGGGTCGCGGCTCTGGCGTGGGCGCTGCAGGAACCGAGAGGATAGGTGCGCTTGCGCTATCCGGCGGGATGGGCGTTCCGTAAGCGCGCGCGAGGCGCGCCTGGGCCGCTTTGGGGTCTACGGTTGGAACTGCGAGACCAGGATGAGAAGGTAAGGGAAACGCCGTCAGCGTGACGACGATTAGAACAGCGAATGCCGCTGGGCTGGCATACCACAACCGCCTGGTCGAGGGCGTGGGCACAAACAACTGTCGCTTCACCAACCACCAGATCGCCAACACGCTAATGATCTGGACGATGGCGTTCAGCCATTGCGGGCCAGGGTAGGCCAACTTGAATGGAGCAAGCGCAATCGCCACCAAGGCCACGATGGCGATGTGAGCCGTATAAGCATAGAGCGCGTGCTGGCCCAGGGGAAGAAAAAGCCATCCCACGGCTCGCCGCAAAGGACGCCAAAAGACGGTTGCGCTGAAAAAGAGAAAGCTAAACACCACCGTCGAGGCTACCAGCCGTCCCGGGCGCAGGTCAGCTTTGGCAAAGACCATTTCTTGGAACCAGAGGCGTGTTGGGTGGTACGTCGCGCTCGCCGCCGCGATGCTGGCGGGCATGGCGTCGGTGGGCGGGTCGAGGATAAAGTACAGAACGATCAGCGCGGCGGTCCCCAGCCCGGCCAGAATCAGGCTCAATCGCGTGCTGCGGCACCTCAGCGCCGGGATGCGGTCGTGGTGACAACCCAAGGCCAGGCCCGTGAAAAACAAAACTTGCCAGGCCGAGAACTGGAACAAATAGTTCCCGGCGATAGGCCAGGGCAGCGAGACATACTCGGGAAAGACCTGGAACAGTCCCCAAAGTAGCCAGGAGCCGCCGAGCAAGTGCCATGTTTTTCCTTTGGTCAGAAGGAAAAATGCCAGCGGGGATATCAGGAACAGCACCGTGTACAACAGCATGACGTCAACGAGATAAAAAGTGCGGTGCAGTGTCAGGATGCTCACCACGAATCCCAAGGGGTTGGTAAGGTCCACGCCTTGCGCCCAGGGCAGGTACAACAGTTCAGAGATGGGGAGAAACAAGAGTGTGAGGCCCACGGTTAGCAGATACAAGGTGGCAGCGCGAGCGAGTACCTTGGACATGGAAGGCCCCATCCCATCCCGATCTATCAGCCGGCGGTAAACCAGGCCCGCCACCAAGCCCGAAGTCAGGATGAACCCTTCAGCCGCCGACACGTAAAAGCGATTGCCGCCGGTCAGCAAGTATAACGGAGAGGGGCCGCGCACGTGATCTACAATCATCGCGAGAACGAAATAGCCCCGGAGCAGATCAATCCGCAGGTCGCGCCCCTGTCGAGAGATATAGGGCTGTTCGGGGATGGCGGTGGACTCGGACTCGCGTTCCAGCCCGCCCGGAGGCAGCGTGACGTCGTCAATGCATTCGTCCTGCGCAGGAAAAGTGCGAAAGGGATTGTGTGTAGCGGTCGTGTGTCACCTCGCAAGTAGACAACGCGCCTGATTCGCACGACCATTATAGCGCGGCACGCTTTATGCCGCAACCAAAATCGTTCTCCACCAAGGAACACGAAGAAAAAAACCCGCCGCTTTACAAGACGCCCATCACCTGATATACTGCCGCCCGCCAAGGGCAAAAACTTCCAAGGGTCAATCCTGATGCGTAACTCTATACTGATTGTTTGCGTAATGCTGCTGATGGCGTGTTCCGCGCCCGCCACGCCTGCGCCGACCGTCGCCGCGCCGACGGCCACGCCGGTGTATCTCGCCAAGCTCGGCACGGTCGAGCGCGACATCACGTATTGCCAGGCCTCCGGCGTCGAACTCAAGCTGGACGTTCATTACCCCAAGACGATGAGCAAGCTCGCGCCGGTGGCCGTGTACGTGCACGGCGGCAGTTGGTCGAGCGGCAGCAAATCCGATGACTTTGGCATGGCGGACGCGCCCGAGCTGCTCTCGCGGGGATACCTGGTCGTCAGCGTGGATTACCGCCTCGCGCCTCAGTGGAAATTTCCGGCGCAGATTGAAGATGTCAAGTGCGCGATTCGCTTTCTTCGCGCCAACGCCGCCCGATTCAACCTCGACCCCAATCGCATCGGCGCGTGGGGCAACAGCGCCGGCGGCCACTTGGTGGCGCTGCTGGGCGCGACCGATCCGAGCGCCGGATTCGAGGGTTCCGGCGGATACCCGGATCAATCGTCCCGCATCCAGGCGGTGGTGGACATGTGCGGTCGGGCGGACTTGCGGGGAATCCCGGCAGACCGGGCCTTGTCAGTCTTTGGCGCGACGGATAGCAATTCTGACGTTCTCCTCCACGCCAGCCCGATCACTTACATCTCCAATGGCGACGCGCCGTTCCTGATTCTGCATGGCGACAAGGATGGGACAGTGCCGCCGTCCCTCTCGCAGATGCTCCATGATCGGCTCAAGGCCGCTGGCGTCCCGGCCACGCTCGTGACGGTCAAGAACGC
>CAYHAR010000303.1:0-2507 GCA_964354595.1 uncultured Anaerolineae bacterium
AGTATTACGTTATTTGAGGATGTAATATGTTCCCTTTTTGGCCCCAATCCGCATCAGCACGCCACGATTGACCAAGTCAGCCAGATCAATCCGCAGCGTCTCGGCGGAAACATCCGGGCAGAGTTGCTGGTATTCCCGGTTGGCGATCGAGCCGCGCTCGTGGATGTACGTCAGTGCGCGAACCTGGCGCTCGTTCATAGTTCGTTCCCAGGCCGGAGTGGCACGCCGCTCGCGCACATTTGATAAAATCACGGTGAACGAGTGCGGCTGCGCTTTGAACTGCGGCGGCGGATGACCGGCTTGCGTCATCTCTTCGATCATCCGGTCAATGCCCAGGCCCAGTTCTTCGATATAGCCCCACTGGAATAACCCGGCCACGATGCGCGGGTTGCGAGAAAAGTGATCCTCGACGAGATTATCTATGGTGATAAAGCCGGGCAGCCCGCCGGGGCTGATGACTTCCATCCGGTCGGAAAACATGCGGATTTCGATGCGCCGCCCGCGCAGGCGATAGTCCCGGTGACACACGGCGTTGACCAGCGCCTCGCGCACGGCGAAGGATGGGTACTCGGTTTTCTCCTCGCGCTCCAATCCTTTGACGACGGCGCCGATCCGCATTTCCTCTAGTGTGACTTGCCAGGCTCGCTCGACGATGCGCGCCAGCGGCCCGCCGATTTCTTCGCGCCGACTGTAGCCGGGCAATCCACCTTCGCCGCGGGGTTCTGTGCCGAGAAACTTGACCAAGACCAAACCGCTGTGCGGAAAGAATACTTGAGGGTTGCGGCCGAACAACAAGATGCCCGATGTCGTTGGTCGGAGATCCCCTTCTGGGGAGTGGCCGGCCGGCGTTGCCGCGCCGATTTCGACCAACAGCTCGTCCGATAAGCCGATGTGCTTGCGCCCGCGCTTTTCGCGCTCGGCCAGGTACTCGGTGATGATGGCGTCGTCCAGGTCGGCGCGCGTAGCGCCCGGCACCGGCTCGGCCTCGTAATCGGCGGACGATTTGGTGGCCGCCAACAGGCGAATGGCCTCGCCTCCCAGCGGCTTGTTGGCGACGCCGATCCGCACCAGCACGCGCCCATCGTTCAGGCTGTGCAGCTCTGTGCTGCGCGGGACGATGATGGCGACGACTTGCGCTCCGCCCAGCTCTTGCACTTGCCACCCGGTCTGCACCGGCGGGCGACAACGCAACTCGGCGGCCCGCAGCGCCCCCTCCACATCCTCAGCATAGACCTGGCCCACCGGTTGGCCCGATGGGCCTACGCCGATGAGCACAGTACCGCCATCGCCGTTGGCGAACGCCACCATCGTCTCGGCCAGCTTGTCGGCGTCGGCCTCTGGCAGATATTCGACAAGCTGTCCCGGAGCGGATTGAGCCACAGTCAACGCAGCCTGCCACTCAACGCGCCACAGCCACCCGGTGGCTGATGCCGCTCAGGATGTTCTCGCGCCCTTCGAACACATCGGTGATGACCAGGCCGCCCTTGCGGATTTCCAGCCGCCGAATGTCTTTGGCGTGATCACTGCCGCGCATCTTGAGCACGACGACAGCGCGCTGTATAGCGCTTTCCACCTCGACGTAGCGCAGCAACAGGATGCAGTCCACCACGAACGACAGCCGGCCTTTTTCCTGGCGCGGGTTGGGCATCCGGCTCTCTTCGCCCAGCAGCAGCGAGGTGACGCCCTCGCGCTTGAGGCCGTTGATGATCGTGTTGTAAATGCCGCGCAGTTTGATGTTGTCGTCGGTGAGGCGCGTAAAGTGAGTGATGCTATCCAGCACCACGCGCCGAATGCCGCCGTCCAGCATCAACCGGCTGAGCGCGCTCTGCGGCGAGCCGAGGCTATCCAGCAGCATTTGCGGCGAGGTGAACATCAGGTGCAATTGGCCGGTTTCTTCCAGATCAGATAGATTCCAGCCCAGCGATTCGGCGTCGCGGTGAATCGAGGGCGGGAACTCTTCAAACGAGATGAGCAGGCCAGGCTCATTATTGCGCGCGCCCTGAACGAGATACTGCAGACCCAGCGACGTTTTGCCGCAGCCCGGCGCGCCGCGCACCAGCACCGCGGTGCCGGGCACAAATCCGCCGGATAGCATCTCGTCCAGGCCGGTGACTCCGGTAGCTACTCTTTCTTTCGGCATTGCTTCCTCCCAAGTCGTATCAATGGTTCTGTTGGAAACGGACCAAGGCCAGGTTCCTTTTGCAGTCGCCGGGCATTGAGATAAGAAAAGCGTCCGACAGAGCTTTTTTGGTTTCCGGCGATGCGACGAGCTGCGCGGTCCAGTTTCCGACGATTTGACCCCGCCCCAGGCGCACCTCCCAACCGGACGGGCCATAGCCGGGGTTGGCGCCAGCGGCGACTAGTTCGTCTACACCGCCCAATCCCCAAATGTGAACGAATGCGCCCAGCGCAGGTCGCCCCTGGAGGTCGGTCACTGTCCCGGCCACACCCATCCAGTCACACAATTGCACAGGATGAACCTGATAAGTGATCGCCGCCGTGTAAGT
>CAYHAR010000303.1:2607-4508 GCA_964354595.1 uncultured Anaerolineae bacterium
CGTTGCGGAGGGCGCAAGGTCGGGCGTCGGCGTCTCGCTCGGCAGCATCACAGCGGCGACCGGCGTAGGCGGTTGAAAATCCCCTTTAGGGGGCGGAAACGGATTCAATCGCCCATAAGGATTCACCGCAATCTCCACTACCCATCCCGATGAAACAACCGACAATCCCAGGAATACCACTGTTAGAAAATTGAACAACCTGGCCCGGTATCCGTGGGGCATCTTGCATCCTAGCGGTTCTGCTGGAATCTGATGACAGCCGAGCTGCGCGCGCAAGTGGCTTCGAGGCGGATTTCCAGCTTTTCAGAGACTTGCCCGCCTTGAACCAGCCACACGCGCCACGTCCCCTCCGATGTGCCCGACAGATTGATGATGACGTTCCAGGCCGAAGGGCCAAGCCCCATTCCCGTGAATGGAGAGGGGCCATCCACCTTGTTGCCTCGCACCTGTTCACCCGGCTGCATCGCTGCGTCAATGTCTCCGTCACCTTCGACATGGATCACCATGCCCTTTGATGTCACCGGTTGACCGGCCAGGTCTGTGATCGTGCCCAGGATGTAGGAAGCGCCGCAAGAATTGATCGGCGAAGGCTGATAGGTCACGTCAGCCGTAAAGGGGTACTTGGAGGGCGTATAACTTGCTGTGGGCGAGGGGCCCGGCGATGGCGTCGGCGTGCGCGTGGGGAGGCGGGTAGGGATTGGGCGTGTTGGCGTCGGCTCGGATGGCGTGCTGGCAACAAAAGGCGTTGGCGTCTCGGTCGGTGTGCCGACTACCGTCGGCGTCCAGGTGGGCGGCAATCCCCAGGTGGGCGTGGGAGTCGGACGTATCACAATGGCGGTGGGTGGAACCGCAGCGAAGGGCAAGGGCAAGCCCGGCACAAAGTACGCAGCATAACACAAGCACATCAATCCGCTCAGGCCCAGCAACATGGCCGCGAGCGCATTGAAAGCAGACCCGCCTCTGCCCTTGGCTGGTTTGCCCGGTTGCTTATCGGATTGTGGAAAAGCGTTGTCCTTTTGTCTCCGCCGCAGAAAACCCATCTTTGCCTCCACGTGCCGCGCGCTGTCTCACTTGATCAATCGCTCAATCGTCGCTGACACTTTCAAGGCGTCCAGCCAGTTCTGGACGGCCATCTGCTGCGCTTCCCGCAGCGCGTCATCAGAGAGAGGGCGGGACGAGTCGCGTTCGAGCACCTGGACAATGTGAAATCCTCCCAGGTCACTTGGCACCACGCCGCTGATCTGGCCTGGCTGCAATTCAAAAGCTGCCTTTTCCAGCGCGGCGTCGAACAGCCCGCCACGCGGGAACCAACCTAGGTCGCCGCCGCCCGCGCTGGCGACGGTGTCTTTGGAATATTGTTGTGCCAGCAGGGCAAAGTCGGCCCCGGCGCGCAGTTTTGCCAGCAAGGCATTCGCCTCGGCGGCGGTATCTACCAAAATGTGACGCGCGTGGACTTGTTCGGCCTTGGTGGGCGCGTCGCGTGTGACGCGCTCGATCACCTTCTGAGTCAACATGGCCTCGCGCTGACCGGCGCGCCACTCGTCCAGCGTCATCCCGGCGACGTTCGCCAGGTACTTGTTGAACGCATCCGCGCCGCCGGTCTCGGCGATGCTTTGGTTGATGGCCGCGTTCAATTCGGCATCGGTCACGGTGAGGCCCAACTTGACCGCTTGCTGGTCAATCAGCTCTTGCTCGATCATTCCTTCGAGAATCTGCCGGCGCATCTCGGCCAGCGCCGTCTGGCCTTCGGGCGTATCAAAGTCGATGCCTTGCTTGGTCATCTCGGCCTGGCGGCGAGCAACATTCTTTTCAAACTCGGCCAACAGGATGGGCTTGCCATTGACGCGCGCCGCCACGGGAGCTTGCGCAGGATTCGCCGTCGGCGCAGAGGTGGGTTGAGC
>CAYHAR010000304.1:0-1957 GCA_964354595.1 uncultured Anaerolineae bacterium
GGAAATGACGAACGTCGCTCGTCAATCGTCTTGTTCGCCGCGCCATCGCTTGGGGCAAGGCAAGTCGTCACGCCAGACGGGGACGTCAATCCGTTGCCCATCGCCCGACCACACCCGCAGCGAGTTGACCAGCGTGGCGCACGCGCGCCAGCGAAAGTCAAAGGTGTTGGTGTAGCGCAGCCCGATGAACTCGTAGGTGTAGCGGCCATTGCCGCCGGTCGGATACACTGTCATCGTGCCGGTCAAATCGCGCGGCGTTTCGGTCTTGCGCCAGTTGTAGATGGAGAAATCCGCTTCGAGCTTGGGGTAGACCTTGGGCGTGGGTGTGGCGCGAGCGGCGGTCGCCTCGCGGTCGGGCGTCCGCGCAAAAGCCGTGCCCACCAACGCCAACGCAGCCGCCAGCAACAACACAATCGGAATTAGACGCTTGAGCTGTAACATCTTGCCTGCTTTCTAACTGACCCCGGATCACCAATCACCGAACACTGATCACTGACTACTGCTTCCCCCAACGCAAGAGACGCACCTCCCAGGGCTCCATCGTCAGCGTGTAACGCCCGTTGGAGGGCAGATTGACTACGCCGCCACGGAACACATCTTGGCCGGGGCCGTCCATAGAGCGCGGCGGTTTGGTCAGGTCAAACGTCACGCTGCGCGTCTCGCCGGAAAGGTTGAACGCGACAAAGTATAAATCATTCGCGTCCCAACGCAAGTAAGCGTAGCACGATTTGCACTCGCTGGCGGCCGGCTGCGCGTTGCCGCTGCGCAGCGCCGCGTGATCCGCGCGAAGCTTGACGAGCAAGCGATACAGGCTTAACAGCGAATCGGGGGCGTTTTGCTGCTCTTCCACCGAGATGCCGTCGTCGGGCTTGTTGGTCCTGGCGAGGTCTTGGGTCACGCCTGCGCCCTTGCCGGATTTGGTCCAGTCCATCGGCGCGCGGCGGGGCGCATCGGCCAGCGCGCCGGCGCCCAGGCTGCCGGGCATCCCGATTTCGTTGCCATAGTAAATCAGCGGCGTGCCGGGCAACGTCAGCAAGAGGACGGCCGCCAAACGCTTGCGCGCCGCGTCCTGGCCGACCAGGCTGGCGACGCGGTTGGTGTTGTGCGCGCCGGTAAAGCGAACCAGCTGCGTCGTGGGAGAGAGCGCCGTGTCCAAAGCGCCGGGCGGGGTGCGTCCATTCAGCCACCCGCCGCCGTCACGGTCGGGGTTGCCGGCCAGCGTGTAATAGAGCGGGACATCAAACAGCGCGTCAAACTCGTCCTGCAAATAGGGTGGCAGTTTCTTGGGATCACTTTCCCAGACCTCACCCAACAGGATAGCCTCCGAGCTGGCTTGCTTGATCGCCAGACGTAACGCCTTCCAAAACTCGTGCGGCACGCTGGTCGCATCGCCCAAGCGAAAGCCATCTACCCCAATGCTCAGCCAATATCGGGCGACCTGGAGAAAGTGAGTCTGGACAGCCGGATTCTGGTGATTGAGCAGCGGCATGGCGCGAACGTTGGCATACGACTTGTACGTGGTGTGCGCATTGTTCGACCATTGATACCAATCGCTATAGCGCGAGTCCGGCTTGCCGAGCGATTCCTTGAATTGCGGAAACTCGTTGGAGGTGTACGCGACGACCAGGTCCATCACCACGCGCATCTTGCGATTGTGCGCTTGCTGCACCAATTCGATCAGGTCGTCCTTTGTGCCCAGGCTCGGCGCGACGGTGTAGAAATCCACTACGTCAAAGCCGTGTGGGCTGGTGGAGGAAAACACGGGCGTCAGCCAGAGTGTGTTCGCGCCGAGCGTCTGGATATAGTCGAGCCTGGACGTGACGCCTTTGAGATCGCCAATGCCATCGCCGTTGGAATCGTAAAAGCTGCGCGGGTAAACCTCATAAAGGATCGCGTCACGAATCCATGCAGGCGTTTCGGAGATGGACGCGCCCGGCGACAAGGGAGCCGCCATGGT
>CAYHAR010000304.1:2057-4503 GCA_964354595.1 uncultured Anaerolineae bacterium
TGCCGGAATCGCATCCAGACAGCCTGGCCTTTTCGCTGATGATGATCCGGCTGGATGGCTGCATCAACTGCCAGACCGATAGCTTTAAGGCGATGCGCGGCTGCGCGCTGTGCGCCATGCAAAACATTCGCCGGTTCAAAGGCAGCGATCGCGAGCTGCTCAAGCTTTACCAACGCGCGCGCGAGGACGTCGAAGAGTACCTGGGCGAGCAAAGAAAGCAGCGCAAAAAAGCTGCGTGACTTGTTTGACAAGCGCGGCGATGTATGGTATCTTTGGCTGCGATTCTTGGAACGGTATGAAGCACTGCAATGTTGACGAATGACCGCTATGCCTTGATTGACCCGGCTGGCGGTCTTTTGGTTGTCAAGGGCCAGGTTCTGGGCCGGCCCTATTTTCAGGTGCAAGGAGGAACTCTCACTTATGGCAGAGGAACAACGGATCCAAGGTACCGTGCGCTGGTTTAGCCGCGTCAAGGGCTACGGTTTCATCCAGCCTGATGGCCAGGAAAAGGACGTGTTTGTCCACTTTTCGGCCATCATCGGCGAGGGATACCGTAACCTGGACGAGGGACAGCGGGTCGAGTTTGTGGTGGAGGACTCGCCCAAAGGCCCACAGGCGGTCCAAGTTATGGGGTTGGCCGCTGCTCAACCTGCATAATCACTCTCGCACACGGGAGACCTCGATGGAACCCATCGAGGTCTTTTTATTCGCGGCATTCTGTAGTATCATACAGTCGCCTGCCTGGGCCAGTCTCCAGGATGCCGGACATCTCTTGTGGGCAGCGGGCTGGCGCTCCCACACCAAACTAGTGCAAGGAGGAAAAGATGAAACTGACCCATTTGATCGTTTCTCTCGTCGTCGTCGCCACGCTGGTGGCCGGCTGCGGTCCCAGCGCGACGCCCGTGCCGCCGTCGCCGCCCACGGCCGCCCCGGCGCAACCGACCGCCGTTCCGCCCAAGCCGACCGCGGTCCCGCCGACGGCCACGCCCGTCCCGCCGCCCACGCTCGTCATGGTGACGAACCTGGACGACGTGGTCACGCTCGATCCGCACCAGGCTTACGAAACGACCAACCTGATGATCCACGCTTCGACCTACGATACGCTGGTCGAGTTCAAGGCCACGGACTTGACCAAAGTCTCACCCCGCCTGGCCGATAAATGGGACGTTTCGGCGGACGGCTTGAACTACACCTTCTACCTGCATCCCGGCGTCAAGTTCACCTCCGGCAACCCGGTGACGGCCGAGGACGTGCGCTTCTCCTGGACGCGCCTCAAGAATCTCAAGGGCAACCCGTCCTTTTATGCCGACGTGATCACGACGGTGCAGGCGATCAACGACACCACCGTCAAGGTCACGCTGACCGATCCGTCGCCGGCGTTCCTGGGCATCGTCGCCGCGCCGGCGATGAGCGTCGTAGATAGCAAGCTGGTCAAGAGCAAGGGCGGCACGGACGCCGCCGACGCGGACAAGACCGACAAGGCCAAGGACTGGATGGATCAAAACTCGGCCGGCAGCGGCCCGTTCATCCAGACCAGTTGGAAGCCCAAGGCCGAGATCGTCCTGGAAGCCAATCCCAACTATTGGCGCGGCAAGCCCAAGCTGGGCAAGGTCATCATCAAGCACGTCGCCGACCCGACGACGGCGCTGCAGATGCTCGAGCGCGGCGACGCCGACTTGCTGCAGGGCCTCGACCCGGACCTGGTGGACAAGGCCAAGGCCAACGCGAATCTGAACGTCGTCATCGGCCAGACGCTCGACCAGAACTATTTGGCCATGACCTCCAGCGACAAGCTGTCCAAGCCGCTGGCCGACAAGCGCGTGCGGCAGGCCATCGCCCTGAGCGTTGACTATGACGGTCTGATCAAAGCGCTCTTGAAAGGCTATGGCAGCCGCGCGCCCAGCATCATCCCGCTGGGCATCCTGGGCGTGGACCCCAAGATGACGCAAGGCCGCGACGTGGCCAAAGCCAAGACGCTGCTCAAGGACGCCGGGTACGAAAAAGGCTTTACGGTTGATCTCTCGTACGGCTCGAACCCGACGCGCGAGACCATCGCCGCCAAGCTCAAGAGCGACCTGGCCGAGGCCGGCATCACGGTCAACCTCAAGCCGATGGAGCAGAGCGTCTACCTGAGCGATATGCGCGCGCAAAAGCTGGCGTTTGCGTTTGGCGGGTGGACGCCGGACTATCTCGATCCGACGATGTGGACCGACTACTTTTCCTATTCCGACCGGGGCATCGCCAAGCGGATGCTGTATAACAACCCCGAAGCGGAAAAGTTGGCCAAGATCATTGGCACCGAGCTTGACCTCGCCAAGCGCGAGCAGGCCATCAAAGACCTGCAAAAGGTGCTGATGGACGACATGGCGTTCACGATGCTGTATCAGAACCAATCGCTGGTCGCCATGAACAAGGCGGTCAAGGGCTTTGCCTATCACCCGGTGCA
>CAYHAR010000305.1:0-4458 GCA_964354595.1 uncultured Anaerolineae bacterium
AATTCGCCGAGTGAGACTTTCGATGAACGAGTCATTTTTCAACCACCGCAAAACCCACCCCACGCGCTTCAGGGAAGGGAAAATTGGGCCACACAAAACTTGCTTACCCGCGCGCCAAACGACTGACCGGATACTCGTCAGGGCGCTATCCTGATAGCAGCCCTATTCGTCCTTCGTCAATACTTGTAGCAACTCCCGCCGATAAACTCGCGCAGGTGCGACGTGGGCGGGATGGCCCGCTCCGCGTCGTCCGTCACCGGCGTGACGCTTTGCAGCAGCGCGTATACGCGCTTGGCACGCAGCATGGCATCTTGACGTTGCGGGTCATTATCGTACATTGTTGACCACCGTGCAAAGTGATCCATCAGCCTGGGGCGAAAGACAGGCAGCTCGTAAGGCAGCGCGCCATTGACGATGTAATCGCAAGTGTTGACGTAGGGGATGATGTGGCGCTTTTCGCTGGAGCGCACGTAATGCCAGTGCTCCAACGTCCGCTGCGGGTCGTAGGAGCGGTGCGCCGCGTCGCGCAGCATCCGGCGCATCAGGCGCAGGTCGGTCCAGTGGACGTATTCCCCGTCGCGGCCCTTCATTTGCAGGAGCGTCTCGATATACAGCTTGAACTTGCGCTCGTCCGGGATGGCGCTCATCATGCCGGGGTAAAGCCCGTGCAGGCTGTCAATCAAAATGATCTCGTTCTCTTTCAAGCGCATCGGCGTCGTGGTCGGCAGGCGCACGCCCGCCTTGAAATCGTAGCGCGGCATCTGGATTTCTTGGCCGGCGATCAGTTGCGCCAGGTGCCGGTTGACGAGTTCCAGGTCGAGCGCCTGCGGCGTCTCAAAATCGTAATCGCCGTACTCGTCTTTGGGGTGCAGCGCCAGGTCAAAGAAATAATTGTCCACGTTGAGCGCGACGAGCCTGAGACCCATGTGCTCCAACCGCAGGCCGAGCTTGATCGTCGTCGTCGTCTTGCCCGAAGACGACGGCCCGGCGATGATGACGATCTTGACCTGCTCGCGCCGCGCCTTGATCAGCTCGGCTGCGTTCTCCAAATCCTGCTCGCAAGCCGCGTCCGACTCGCGCACCACGTCGGGAAACTCGCCGCGCGCGATGCGCTCGTTCAGCGCGTCCACGCTGTAAAGCCCGTGCTCGACGGCCCAATCGAGCACGTACCAGATTTTGCGCCAGGGAATGTTGCCGGAGGGCCGCGCCGAAAGCTCGGCTTTGGCTTCGCGGGCGCGGGCGCGCTCGTCGCGGTACAGGATATAGTGCTTGGCAACTCGGGCGTGGCCGTTTTCGATGAGGACTTTTTCGACCCAGTCTTGAACCTCTTCGACCGTCGGAATGTGATCGGGCGGCATTTGCTCTTCCATGAGCGCAATGACCTGCTCGGTGAGCTTGGCCGCCGTCGTGCGGTCATGGCCGCCCACCGCCACCGCCGCGCGATAAATCGCGTTCGTGATGCGCTCCGGTGTAAACGGGACAATCGCGCCGGTGCGCTTGACGACCTGTGTAAATCGCGTGTCCATGGTCACCCTCCTCTCGCTTCTGGACAAGATTTTAGCGCAACCTCCTGTCGAGGGCAAGCGGCCAGTGTTCCATGCTGTGCGGCTTGGCGTCCTTGCGCCTTTGCGTTTATAATCGCCTGCGAACGTGCGACATGCGACCTGCGACTAGGCGAATCTGGATTCCCCTTTTAATAGTTGCCCTGCTGGCCGGAGCGGCCTTTGCCCTCCGCGCCTGGCTGTTCGTTGACTTGCCCTCGCTTGACACACTCTCGTCCAACTTGGCCGCGCCTTCGACCAAGATTCTGGATCGGCACGGGCGGCTGCTCTACACGATCTCTGATCCGCACGCGGGCCGCCACACACCCATCCCGCTTTCCAAAGTTCCGCCGGCCTGCCGCCAGGCGACGATTGCCACCGAGGACGCCAACTTTTACTCCAACCCGGGCGTGGACGTTGTCGCGATTTTGCGCGCGGTGTGGATCAACGTGCGCGGCGGCGAGGTGCTTTCCGGCGGCTCGACGATCACGCAGCAGCTCGCGCGCAACCTGTTGCTTTCGCCGCGCGAGCGGAATCAGATCACGCTCACGCGCAAGCTGCGCGAAAGCATCCTGGCCTGGCGGCTGGCTCGCGCCTATACCAAAGACCAGCTTCTTTTACTCTACTTGAACGAAGCCAACTATGGCAACCTGGCGTATGGCGTCGAGGCGGCGGCGCAGACGTATTTCGGCAAGCACGCGGACGAGTTGGATTTGTCCGAGTGCGCGCTGCTGGCGGGATTGCCACAATCGCCGGCCGTTCATGATCCGCTGGCCAATCCGCAGGCCGCGCGAGAGCGCCAGGCGGTCGTGCTCGATTTGATGACCCGGCAAGGCTACGTCACCGCCGACGATGCGCGGTTGGCGAAAGCCGAACCGCTCCACTTTGCGGCTGTGCCGTTCCCCATAAAAGCGCCGCATTGGGTGATGTACGTGCGCGCGTGGCTGGAAGATCGCTTGGGGCAAGAGGCGATCTATCGTGAGGGGCTGGTCGTCACGACGACGCTTGACCTGGACTGGCAGAACGCCGCGCAAGACATCGTCCGCCGACGGCTGGACGAGCTGAGAAATCCTGGTGAGGGCAAGCCGTCACGCAACGTCAACGACGCCGCCGTCGTCGCGCTCGACCCGCGCACGGGCGAAATCCTGACCATGCTGGGCAGCCCGGATTACTTTGACCTAAAGATCAGCGGCGCGGTCAACGCGACGCTCGCGCTGCGCCAGCCCGGCTCGTCCATCAAGCCGATCACGTATGCGGCGGCGTTCGATCCGCGCCGCGACAATCCATATACACCCGCGACGATGATCCTCGACGTGCGCGCGAGCTTTGAGACCAAAGAGGGCGAGCCGTATGTCCCCCGCAATTACGACTTGCGCTATCACGGCCCGGTGTTGGCGCGAGAGGCGCTTGCCAGTTCCTACAATTTGCCGGCGGTCAAAGTGCTGGATAAAGTCGGCGTGGACACGATGATTCGCCTGGCGCGGCAGATGGGCATCAGCACATTCAGCGATAGCGGACGCTACGGGTTGGCGCTCACGCTGGGCGGCGGCGAGGTGCGCTTGCTCGACATGGCAACCGCTTATGGCGCGTTCGCCAACGGCGGGCTGCGCGTCGAGCCGGTCGCCGTGACGCGCGTCACCGATGCGCGCGGGCAATTGCGTTATCAATGGACGCAGCACGCCAGTGACCGCGTGCTCGACGAGCGTGTGGCGTACCTCATCACGCACATTTTGAGCGACGACAAAGCGCGCGCGCCCGCGTTTGGCGAGGGAAGCGCGCTCAAGCTTGATCGGCCTGCCGCGGCCAAGACCGGCACCACGTCCGACTGGCGTGATAACTGGACGCTGGGCTATGCGCCGGACTTGGTCGTGGGCGTGTGGGTGGGCAACGCCGATAACCAGCCGATGGAAAACGTGTCTGGCATCACGGGCGCCGGGCCGATCTGGCGCGAGTTCATGCAGACGGCGCTGCTTGGTCGCCCGGCGCTGGACTTTTCCGAGCCGCCGGGGTTGACTCGCGTCCAGGTCTGCGCGATGTCGGGCCTGCTGCCCAACCCGGATGCGCCGTGCCCGCACTCGCGCACCGAGTTGTTCATTGAAGGCACACAGCCCACGCAGACCGACACGTTCTACCGCCGCTTCAAGATTGACGCCGCCACCGGGCAGCTCGCCGATGTCAGCACGCCGCCCAGTCGTGTCGTCGAGCGCGTGATGCTCGTGCTGCCGGCCGAGGCGTTGGATTGGGCGAGGGAGAATGACGTAGAGACGGCGAATGCTCTGACCTCCGACCTCCAACCTCCGACTTCCGACCTCCGACGTCTGGCCTCTGATCTTGTGCTTACGCACCCCGACGCCGGAACCGTGTACCAGGTTTCGCCCGTGACGCCGCGCGAGACGCAGCGGATTGCCGTATCTGCACGGGCGGCTGATGGCGTTCAGCTTTCGTCACTGACGTTGTGGGTGGACGATCAACGCATTGCCACGTTCGATGAACCGCCGCCTACGGCCCGAACGCTATGGGTTCTTCAGCCCGGCACACATACGTTCATCGCGCGTGGCGTGGATCGCAGCGGACAAGAGTTAGTCAGTCCGGCGGTGACGATCACGGTGTTGCCATAGTGAAATTTAGCCGTACAGCAGCCTATTTTCAACAAACCCTTGCCCTGGTCATCCTCTATGTAAGCCTCAGCTTGCTCGGCGGCGACGATTGGGGCATCTTGCTGAAACAACCGACCCAGGTCTGGGTGGGCATCGCCGCTCTGGCGCGCGTCGTGCTGGTGGGCGCGGCGCTGCTCCAAATCTGGGCCTTGTCGCAGATCAACGCCGCGCTCTTTTCGACGCTGATCAGTTGGCGGCTGGTCGTCGCCCTCATCGCAGCCTGGCTGTTATCGGGCGAGCGGCTGAGCAGCGTTTGGCAA
>CAYHAR010000306.1:0-3017 GCA_964354595.1 uncultured Anaerolineae bacterium
TAGATGCCACGCAACAGAATTCGTCTGGCGAAGTTGAACAGGCGGATATCGCTCGTCCCACCGAACGGCAGATCACCAACTGGATCAACCTTGCCGTTTTGCTGATCCTGCTGGGTTTGGTCTTTGGCTATCATGGACTGCTGGTGCTGCCGATCTTTATGCTGGTGACGCTCATCGCCGGAAGCTGGTGGAACAGCCGCGCTTTGCGCGACGTGACCTATCGCCGCCACATCGTCTGCAAGCGCGCGTTTCCCGGCGAGACGGTGGATATCGAAGTGCAAGTGGAAAACAACAAGGCGTTGCCGGTGCCGTGGCTGCGCGTAGAAGACGAGTGGCCGCTGGATATGCCGCCCACCGATAGCCGGGCGCTGGGGCCTTCGCACAAGCGCGACGCGGGCAACCTCACCAACGTCTTTGCGCTGCGCTGGTACGAGCGCGTCCGCCGCCACTATACGTTGCAGGCCGGCAAGCGCGGCGTGTATGGACTCGGCCCGACGCGGCTGCGCTCCGGCGACATGTTCGGCCTGTTTCAGTGCGAGCGCGAAATCGAAGCGCAAGATTTTCTTATCGTCTATCCGCGCGTTCTTGCTCTGCCCGATTTGGGCTTGCCCTCGAAAGAGCCGTTCGGCGATGTTCGCGCGCGTCATCGCCTGTTCGAGGACCCCAGCCGCACGATGGGCGCGCGCGATTTTCGCCCCGGCGATAGCTTTCGCCACATTCACTGGCCGGCCACGTCGCGCCGCCAGCAACTGCAGACGCGCGTGTACGAGCCGACGACGACGATGAGCGTCGTCATTTGCCTGAACGTCGCCACGTTTCCGCGCCCGTGGGAAGGCATTCTGCCGGATTTGCTCGAGCGCGCGGTGAGCGTGGCCGCGTCGCTGGCCTCATTCGCCGCCGAAAATCGCTACGCCGTCGGGCTGGTCTCGAACGGCGCAGTGCCTCGCTCCGACCGGCCCATCCGCATGATGCCGGGCCGCAACCCCGATCAACTCATGCGCATCTTTGAAATGCTCGCCGCCGTCACGGGCTATGTGGCGATTTCGATGGACCGCTTTTTGCTGCGCATCAGCCCGACGCTGCCGTGGGGCGCGACGCTCGTCGTGGTGACGCCGGTGTTGACGACCGAGCTGCTGGCGGCCATGTATCGTCTGCACGCTGCCGGACGGCGCATGGTGCTCGTGTCGTTGGCGAAAGACGCGCCTCCAACCTTGCCCGGCGTGATGACGCATCACCTGCCGGGCGACGACGCGCCCGAACAGCGCGAGCCGATCATTTTGCCCAACGTCTTTGCCCGCTGGCGCGAGGTGATCCGATGAGCCGCGCAGAAGGCTGGCTGACGCGCGTCAACTGGCGGCGCGAAGCGATCTATCCTTCGCTCGCCGTCGCCGAAATCAGCCTGATCACGCCGTGGATGCTGGCGTTCCTTTCCAATGGCAATCGTTTCCCACCCGAGGTCGCCGCCCGCGCCACGCTCGCGCTCGTCTTGGGCACGCTGTATCTGACGCGCGTGATGGACGCGCTGCGCGTTCGGACGCTGATTCAACGTGCCGCGATTCTCGCCGCCATGCTCGGCACGATTCTGTTGGCTTTGCGTCTGATCGTATTCACCGGGCCGCAGTGGGCCGGCTGGGAGTTGCTGCGAGCGCCGTTCATCCACTTGTTCAGCCTGTCCAGGCTTGTGCCGGACGAGCTCATCGTGACCTTGGGCGTGATTCTGCTGTTTTGGCGGGGATTGCGGCTGGCGCGCAAATCGCTCAGCACGTTCGACGTGATGATGGGATTTCAGATCGGCATCGTCCTGCTGGCGCTGTTTGTGATGATCAACACGGTCACGACCGGGCAAGACATTACGATCTTTGTCCCATCCTTCTTTTTTTGCCAGTTGCTGGCGGTGGGGTTGACGCGCGTGGAAACGATCTGGCAGGAGCGCGGCGGGAGGCGGTCGCCCTTCACGGGCTGGTGGCTGGCGGCGCTGGTCGGCTCGACGGGCGCCGTCATCGGGCTGGCGGGCGCGATCAGCGCGGCGGTGCTGGGCATCGGGCCGGATAAGCTGCTCTATTGGCTGGGGCCGATCCTTGCCATCATCACGCTGCCCATCGCCTTGATCATGCTGCCGATCATCGCGTTATTAGGAATGATCGCCGAGGTGCTCTCGCGCGCGCTGATCAACTTTCAGTGGCCGGCCATCCTTCAGCAATTGCAGACGTTGTCGGACGGACAAGCCACAGAGATGCCGCTCGTTGTCCGGCTTGCGGCGCGGGTCATCGTGGGCACGATCAAGTACGGCAAGGGCATCTTGACGATCCTGGTCGTGTTGGCCGCGCTGATCGGCGTCGTCTGGGTCATTGGACGTTGGCGCGCGCGGCGCGAGGGCGAAGAGGGCGAGCTGCACGAATCCATCTGGTCGAGCCGCGCGCTGCTGAAAAAACTGGCCGCGCAGTTGCAGCGCCGGTTGGCCGGATTCAAGAACCTGGCGAGCCTGGCGAGCCGGTTTGGCGCGGGCGGGCTGTTCACCGCCTTGACCATTCGCCGCATGTACGCGCAGACGGTGCGGCTGGCTGCGTCACGCGGCTATCCGCGCCCGGCGGCGCGCACGCCTTACGAGCATCTCGCCACGCTGCGACAAGCCCTCCCGGGCTGCGAAGCGGAACTGGCGCACATCACCGAAGCTTACGTCGGCGTCCACTATGGCGAATTGCCGGAAAACCCCGACGCGTTGGCAGAGATTCGCGCCGCGTTTGAGCGCGTCAAGACCATCGCGCAGTCCCTCAGTCATCGGCCAACGGATCAGCCTGTCACTCAGTAGCGGCGCGATCGGCAGACGTGGCGCGCGGCGAGGTCAGCCAAATCAGCGCAGCGCCCGTGATGCTGCCGACGATGACGCCGCGATACATTAAACCCACGCCCGCTGCGATGGACAGAAAAGCCAGCCCCCAGCTCCCCGCCGTGGCCGCAATCCACCAACCGGCTCGCTTGACGTGACGCCGCAGGATGACCCATTGCGCCAGCCCGAC
>CAYHAR010000306.1:3117-4457 GCA_964354595.1 uncultured Anaerolineae bacterium
CCTGCGCTCACCGAGCACAAGAGCGCGCTGCCCACCGTGATCGCCAGAGCAGAGACGAGCGCGTCTCTGGTCCTGCTCCGCAAAACCAACCTCTGAACCAGGCCGATGACAACGCCGAGCACGAGGCCGATGATGGCTCCAGCCAACAGCGTGTCGAACAGACGGTCCCACGGTGAACGTCTGAGGTAGGCTTGCACCTCGTCAGGGTCCCAGATCGCAGATGAAAAGGTGGCGGCTGCGCTGATTACCCAACCTGACAGCCAGCCCAGGGTTGTGGTGAGCGTCCAGGCTGCCCAGGCGAGCAGCGCGCTGGGCCATGAGGGTTTCACAGTTCTCTCGACTTGCGCGAGAGGCGTGGAGGAATCGTGCTGGTCACTCATCGTCTCACTCCCCGATCAATTGCATCATCCTGAGGTATCCCAGCTCAATGAGATTCTCAATCTCTTGAGCGGTTCGACGATAATCCTCCAGTGGGCTGCCGACCGGGTCCGCAACGTCACTCTCCAGGCCGGCCATCTGCGCCAACAAGTGGACTCGCTCCGCGTGCGCGGGGAAAAGAGCCTGGAGCACATTAGCGTGGGCGCGTTCCATCGTCAGGATGAGCGCGGCGTCCTGGAGAATTCTGTCCGTGGTGGCGCGGCTGCGGTGTCCGCTGATGTCAATGCCGCGCGCGGCCATGGCCTGGATAGAGTTCTCGGTGGCGCGGCAGCCGTCCAAGGCGTCCACGCCCGCCGAGGCCGCGCGAATCTCGCCGGCGCGTCCCTCGCGTTCCAGCTTGCGGCGCATCAATCCTTCGGCCATCGGCGAGCGGCATTGGTTGGCAGTGCAGACAAAGAGAATCGTTTTCATGTTGGTTACTCGGTCAATCAGTGATCAGTTGGCAAAGACTGACCACTGGCTAATGCCCACAGGCCGCCCGACACTAACGAGTGCCCGCCCAGGACGACCGGTATCGGCGCGGCGAGCGCGGCGGCAGTGAAATCGCGCAGGAACGGATCGGCAATGTCATCCGGGCGGCGCAAGTCGGAATAGAAACGGTCGGCGGGCGACGGCCACGATTGGCGCGCAGCCAGGATGACGCGGCTATCCAGGAACATGGCGTCGGCCAGCTCGCCCATCTCGCGAAAGAATCGCTCCTGTCCGACCAGCTCCACGTAATCGGCCAGCAGCGAGCGGACGAGGCCGCGCGCCTGTCGTCCGCTGGCGCGCATCCCGCGCTCTTCCGAAAACACGCGCATCCAGCACTGCGTCTGGCTTTCCAGATGCGCCCACGTGTGCTGAGACACGCGCCCGGCGATGATGATTTGCTTGGCCGGAGTCATCAGGGCTTGCGCTGCGGC
>CAYHAR010000307.1:0-4454 GCA_964354595.1 uncultured Anaerolineae bacterium
GTGGACTTGCCCGCGCCGTTATCGCCGAGCAATCCCACGATCTCGTTGCTTCCGACCTCGAAATTCACGTGATGGAGTGCGGCTACCTCGCCGAATGTCTTGGAAACGTTCTTTAGTTGGAGCACATAGTCCATCAAACCACCTCCTGATTCTATGCGGCGCGGGGCGCAGTGCCCCGCGCCGCATACGTGCGATTTGAGACCTTTGAGGTCTCGCGAAGCGCCTCGAAGGTCTAACTAGTTACCGGATATTCTTCTCTGCCAGCGGCGCGACAAAGTCAACGTTGCTCTTGTCCACAAAGCCCGCGCCGGTATTGATGGCCAGGCCAGAGAAGCCATAGACCTTGGTCAGGCAGATATTCAGGATGGGGAGGTACCCCTGCAGCCACGGCTGCTGGTCAATCACGAGGCCGGTATAGCCGCTCTTGATCGCCGCCGCCGTCGCGGACGAGAGGTCAAAGCCAGCGATCGCGATTTCGCCTGGCTTCTTGTTCGCGGCTTTCATATAGGTCTCCGCCGTGGCGGTCAAGCCACCATGGTCAAGCACGATCAGCTTGACATCCGGGTGCGAAGAAACATAGGCGCTGAAGGTCGGCGCGCCCGCGACGGGGTCTTTGTTCGTCGCCGCATCAATCTCGATATTGTCAACCGTCAACCCGGCTTCTTTCAGAGCATCAATCACGCCCTTGGTCCTTTCGCCACGGGTCGGTTGCGAGAGCAGACCCCAGACCATGGCGCGATCGCCCTTCTTGAGATTAAAGACCTTGACGGCTTGAACGCCCAGGGCATGGCCCGCCGGGTAGTTCGAAGCGCCGACATAGCCAAAGCCATTGGCGCCATACTTGGCTTGCACCTTGGGCAGCTCGGAGTTCTGGCTGGTGACGATGATGCCCTTGCTGACCGCGTCGTCAATCAACGGGTCGAAGGCTTCGTCGCCGGGGTGGCCCATGACGGCGATGCCATCGGGCTTGGTGGCCGCCGACTCGCGGAATTGCTGGATCATCTTCTGCGGATCCCAATCCGACCAAACATAGTTAACCTTGGGTCCCAGGTCATTTTGGGCTTGCACGGCGCCGTTATAGACGTTCACGGCAAAGACACCACCCTGCGGACCGCCGGGGAAGAAGACGATATTGACGTTCGAGCACCACTTGGCCGCGGGTGGCTGCGTGGGTGCGGGCGGCTTGGTCGGGGCTGGAGTAGCCGTAATGACGACCTGTTGTACCACCGGGGTCCCGGCAACAATCTTGGTGACCTCGACGACTTGCGGCGCCGGGGTGGCCGCTGGAGCGCACGCCGTCACGAGAGTGACGAGCACGGTCAGCACGGCCAGGATACGGAACATTCTCGAGTACATTTTTTCCCTCCTTGAATTTGGTTGGTCCCCCTGTGGGGGATTCGATAAACCTTGATCGAGGATTCGGATCGCTAATGTTCTGCCTCGCACCTCCTTTCATCCACACGCGAACAGCTATGGTAAAAGCTAGGCCTCATACTCAGACTTACGCGATCCCGCGTGTTCTAAAGTACCTAGGGAACTTGCGCGAACGACAAGTTCTGTCTTGAGTAGCGTCGTTACAGCTTCGGTATGATCTTGCTCTTGTCGTTTGGCTTGGATGAGTTTCTGCAATACCTTCACTGCAATGCATCCTACATCAACAAGTTGCTGCTGGACAGTTGTCAGCGAGGGCCAGAAAAAGGCTGATTCAGGGATGTTATCAAAACCGACAATCGCAATGTCTTGTGGAATCCTGCGACCCAACTGGTGAGCAACACCCAGAGCGCCCAGCGCCATCTGGTCGTTGCATACAAAGACTGCATCCAGATCGGGACGCAGTGCCAGGAGCTTGCGCATACCGCGCTCGCCGCTGGCTGCAGACCAGTCACCTTCGACCATCAGCGATGGAGACATCTCCAAACCAGCCCGCTGCAAAGTGTCTCTGCAACCTGCACATCGCTCGCGGGCTTCCCACCAGTCTAGAGGGCCTGTGATCACACCAAACTTGCGTCTTCCCTGGTCAGTCAGATGCAGGATGGCCTGAGCAGCTCCGGCTCGATTATCCACAGCGACGACAGATAGCCCAGGTCGTGGCTCCATGCTCAGAAAGACAATGGGCGGCAAATGTTGGAGCAGATTGGGCTGAATCCAGGTCCGGTTTTTGCCGATTTCAGGCACGGCCCAGATTATTCCATCTACCCGACGAGCAATGAAAGCATCCAGCACCGGGCTGACGTTGGTATCGTCGGGCCGTGGCAGCAGGCTCAACAACAAAGAATAGCCCAGCTCGTAGGATTGTTGCTCAATGCCGACCAGGGTGCGCGAAGGCCCGTAATACTCTATGCCCGAAGCTACGACGGCGAGTGTATCACTGCGCTGATTGACCAGGCTGCGTGCCAGGATGTTGGGCCGATAGCGGAGTTGTTCAATCGCAGCCTGGACGCGCTGCCGGGTAGCTTGGCTGATCTCGCCTTGATTGTTGACGACGCGAGATACGGTTTTGGTGGAGACATTGGCCAACTTGGCTACATCACGGAGTGTAATGGGCATTGGATTACCCCTGTGGTTGTGCGACACCCTACATCGGAGACGGACATCACGGGCCACAGGCGCCAATTATCGATTTCAAGGAATGGATAGCCGGATCAAAGAGCCTGTGCCTACTACTACATCGTTATCGTCAGCGATAACGACAACGCTGTCACTATGATACAGCAGAATCTGCCGCGTGTCAATAGGCTTTTTCGCCCAAAGTAGCCTTTCTGCCGTACTGACGCCGCAAACCGAAGAGAGCGACCAATTCTGGCGCGCTACGATGATCGACATGGACACCCGTTTGCGGGCCGCTCGTGGCATTGCCAAAACTGAAACGGAGGCCAGCTTGCACGTCTTCCAGACCCTCAAGCGCCGGGGACATCCGGATGCCCCTCCGCCCACGATTTCGGACGGCTGGGCTGGGATTGACGAGACGATGATCGAAGTCTATGGCGTCATCCCCGAGTACACTGGTCGAGGGCGCCCACCGACCGTCAAGCGCCCCCAGTCTGGTGGGCGGTATGTGCAAATGGTCAAACAGCGTGACCAGGGGCGCGTGGTCGGCACTTGCTCAGCCTGCTACTCACAAAACTGAACCCACTTCAGCAATTCCCGTTTTGACAGCCCGGTGGGACACTGCTCGCCAAAAGAAGCGGTTCTAATATCTGAAGTATGGCAAAGCAGCCGTTTTTCCGCCAAAAGTGGCACGATTTATGCGAAAAATAGTCATAACGGGAATTGCTGAACCCACTTCCATCCAGAGGATCACCTTTTCAACCCATGAATAGGTCAAACGGAATTGCAGTTTGTGAGTACCCCTGCCCATGCGGTTATTTTCAAGATCCGACCAAAGAATGCACCTGTGCTCCCTCGATGGTCACGCGCTACCAGAAGCGCACAAGCGAAGTGGCCCCTGTGGGTCAGCGGGCCGCTGCTCGACCGGGTTGACATTCACGTCGAAGTGCCGCGCGTGCCGTTCGAGAAACTCACAGGTGAGCGATTGGGCGAGTCATCGCCTGTGGTTGCGGCGAGGGTTGAGGCTGCACGAGAGCGACAACGCAAACGCTTCGCGTCGCACGATTCGCGCGTCGTGTGCAACGCCGACACGCGAAGCGGCCTGCCGATGTGCGCGTGCGCGAAGCGTGCAAGCTCGACGCGACAGGCCAATCGCTCATGCGCTTGGCGATGCAGCAGTTACAACTGTCCGCGCGTGCGTTCCATTGCGTGCTCAAAATCGCGCGAACGATTGCGCGCCTTCGGCGTGGCGGGGAGTGATGACATCGCCCCGGCGCATCTGGCCGAGGCGATTCAATCTTGTCGGGTCTGATTCCTCGCGGCTTGCCGCGCATCCGAGCTTGTAGAAGCTCTTGATACCGCGCGGCAAGCCGCGAGGTAGTTCACTCCCAATGGAGCCTGCTGGATGGCGTGCCGTCCGTCGGCGCAATCGTCGATTTCGCTCAGGCCGCTAGTCTCCCTGCCATTGCCCTCACCGACACGAACTCTCTGCGCGGAGCGGGCGCGATAGAGTTCATCTCCGCCAGCCGCAAGGTCGGCATCGCGTCGACACCTGCACTGTACCTGCGGTTTGTGCAGGTAAGTGTCATCGGCGCAGAGTTGGCGCTGACGGGTGGGCACTCGATAGTTTTGCTGGCCCAGAACATGCAGGGCTATGGCAATTTGTGCCGGCTTGTCAAGTGCCGGCAAGCTTCACCCGATTGTAAAGTGACACTTGCCTGTGGTCTCTCTCTGACCGACCTAGCCCCACACACTGACGGACTGATCGCTGTGTCAGGTGGGTGCATCGGTCCACTTGTGCGTGCCTGCGTGAGGGCAATATCTCACAAGCCGAATCCATCGCACAGGAGATGGCCGAGACCGATTTTGCATCGAACTACACGTCATCGAAGAAGACGATGCAAACA
>CAYHAR010000308.1:0-4427 GCA_964354595.1 uncultured Anaerolineae bacterium
CGCCCTCATCGCAGCCTGGCTGTTATCGGGCGAGCGGCTGAGCAGCGTTTGGCAAATCGCCTGCGCGGTACTAGTCATGGCAGCGGTGACAGCTTTTCTGGCCTACCAGGCGTTTCACCAAGAGCCGAACCTGAGAGTGTCCTAAAAGTGGCTCGTAGGGACGAGAGTCGTCAAAGAACGGCCAAGCCATTGCTACCAGAAAAAGATTCCATCAGGGTTCGGTACAGCGCCTGCGCTGTCTCATCTGGTTGAATGTCCAGGTGGTCGCGCAACGCCAGCTCCAACTGCCGGTACTGGCGGATGACGGCGGCGCGATCACTCTGGCGATGGTAACACCGCATCATCTCGAGGTGGACATTTTCCAGCAGCGGGTCAATGGCGAGAGCGCGTTGTCCAAATGCAATCGCGCGCTGAGGATCGGTTGAGGCGTAATGCGTGGTGAGCGCGCGCAGCGCCCCCACGCAAGCTTCGCGCAAGCGGGCGCGCTCTGGCTGGCACCAATCGTAGTAAAGATTGTCCAGGTACTCGCCGGCATACAACGAGACGGCCTGCTCGTGCCATTGCGCCGCCTTGTCCCCCAAAGCCGCCTGTGCTTTACAGATGCACCGGTCGAAATCATCCACGTCTACTTTGAAACACTCGGCGTCCAGTTGATATTCGCCCGCTTCGGGAACGATGAATTTGGAGGCTCGCTCCGGCGCTTGCAGCGCGTGGCGCAGACGATAGAGCGCCGTGTGAAAGGCCGCTTTGCCCCGGCCCGGGCCTGCGTCGGGCCATAATGCTTCGAGGGCGCGATCCAACGGAATGCGGTCGCGGCGGAATGTGATAAAGTACGCCAGCAGGTCACGGGCTTTGGCCGAGACCCACTGATCCTGAGTGATTTCTACTCCGTTCTGGAACACGCGCAGCGGCCCCAGGCAGCGCACCTCGAAGGCGGGTCGAGTGACGGGCGCGGGCTGTAACCCCAGCGCCGCCAACACGCGGCTCACAAACTCGGGGGCAAGCCCGGCCGCCTGCGCCGCTCGGCAGACGACCAAAGCCCGTTGCCCCTGGTCGAGATAGAGCTGATACGTGTTCGTCGGCGCGATCAAGTCGAGCGATTTCTTGACCATTTCCATCCCGGCTGGCCGGCGTCCTGTTTGAAGGTAGATGTAAGCCAGCCCAAAGTACACCATGGCCAACGGGATGCGGAACTGCCGTCGCTCTTCCAACTCCAACATGCCCTCAAATAGCCGCTCAGCCGGCTCTAGTTGCCCAGCCTCCAACCGCACATCCGCCAGGACGCTGCGGCATACACAGACCTCGTAGCTGTCGGCGCTTTCGGCGTGCGCCCAGAGAGCCGCCTCGGCCACCTGGCGCGCTTCGTCCACACGCCCTTGCTGGCACAAGTTGAACGCCAAGTCGCCCGAGGCCAGGACTTCTGCGTAGCTTTCCAGGCCCAGCCGGCGCGAAAACTCGATGGCTTGTCGAAACAATTCCTCGGCCCGTGTGTACTGGCCGCGCCGGGTGAGCACGTTGCCCAACGCAGAATAAGCGGACGGGAGCAGTTCTTGGAGTTGCAGCTTGGCGGCAATCTCTAATCCCTTCTGGGCATAGTCCAACGCGGCGTCCAATTCTCTCCAATACAGATATGGCGTGACCAACGTGACGAAAGCGCGCGCCGTGATGGGCGAAAGTTCATCGGGCAGAATCCGTCGCGCCTCCTGGCAACGAGCGACGGTGGCATACGGATCGCCGTGCCACCAACAAATCTGCCCCAACGCCAAGAGCAGTCCCGCCCGCTGCGCTGGCGCGATGACGCTGCCAGCCAGCTCCATCTCTCGCACCGCTTCTTCGGCCAACGCCCGGCCCCGGTCGGTGCCTTGCAAAAATCCGGCGCTGCGCGCCAGCGCCATCAATGCTCGCGCCCGCTCGTCGTGCTGCTCGCCGCCGGCATACGAGAGCGCCTCGGTCGCCAGGCCTTGCGCGCGGCGATAGTCGCCCTGCGAGCGCGCCGTCTCTGAAAGCTCCACGAGCGCGCGGCACACGCCGGGCATCTGGTCCATCGCGGCAAATGCTGCGCGCGCATCCTCAAAACGCGCCTGGGCCGCGCCCACCTGCCCCAGTCGCCGCAGCACTGCGCCGTGATGAATCAGCAGCATCGGGTGAGCGCGCATCGCGGATGGCGGCAGCGCGTTCATCAAGTGATTCAATACCTGGACGCGACCGGAATCGAAATACGCCGGGGCCATGCCCTCGATGACGCGGGCCGCCGAGGGCGCGTCGCCCGCCTGCATATAGTGCGAGGCAGCCACTTCCCACTCCCCGCCTGATTCATAGTAAGCGCCCGCGGCCTGTTCCATCTCACGCGCGGCCTGGGCGTCCTGGCGATAAAACCGGGCGCGCAAAAAGTCGCGATACAGGTTGTGATAGCGATACCACTCGCGCTTTTCGTCCAGGCTCAAGAGAAACAGATTGCCCTGTTCAATCCGCTCCAGCATAGCCTGGGAATCGGTGACTTTTAAGATGGCATCGCACGCGGCCGCATTCATCTGCGCCAGGACCGAGGTGCGCAGCAAAAACGACTGGACTTTCGGCGGTTGTTGTTGGAACGACTCGTTGGCGAGATACTCGAAGATGGAGCGATTCGTCCCGCCCAGCTCGGCGATGAGTCGCTGCGCTTCCTGCTCATCCTTGCCCGCGAGCGACGCGAGCGCCAGTTGCACCCCGGCTACCCAACCTTCGGTCTTGTCTGAAAGCAGATTGGCGCTTTCACTGGGCAGGTTGGGCGCGACGCGCCCCAGTAGCCGGGCGACCTCGTCCGGCGTCAGACGCAGGTCCGGCGCGCGAAGCTCGGCCAACATTCCATGCGCGCGCAGGCGCGCAATTGCCAGCGGCGGATCGCTGCGCGCTGAAATCACCAGGCGCAGTCCCGGCGGCGCGTGCTCGATCAGCGTGTCGGTCAGCGCGTGAACCGTGGGATTGGCGACGAGGTGATAATCTTCCAGCACAATGATCAGGTCGGAGGGGAAGAGTTGAGTCAGTTCGTTGATCAGCACAGTCAACACACGTTCGGGCGGGTGTGGGTCGGCGCTGCTCAACAGCGCGCGGGCCGCCGCGCCGAACGACTCCCCCGTGCCCTGGAGAGCGGCGCTCATGATTTGGCGCAGACCCTCTGTCAGATAAGTGAGGAATACGGCGGGGTCGCTATCCGCCTGGTCGAGTTGATACCACAGCAGAGGCACACCGGTCGGCGCAGCCCGCGCGGCGAACTCGGCCAGCAGCGTCGTTTTGCCATAGCCCGGCGGAGCCGAGACGAGCATCAGGCGGTAGTTGAGATTAGCCTGCAAGCGTTCGAGCAAATGCGCGCGCGAGATCGCATCCGGCCTGGGCTGCGGGACAAGGAATTTGGTATAGAGGAGGATCGGGATTTCCAAGCCTTTACCCATACAGCTCAGGGCGACGTTGATGCAGATAGGTGAACACTCGCCTGGACTCGTCAATCTGACTAAAGTCAATATCAGCGATCAACATTTCCTCCTCTTCGCCGCCCTCACACAGAATCTGACCAAGCGGACTGGCGACCAGGCTGTGTCCAAAGAATTCGTGGCTTGTGCTTTTGCCGATCCGGTTGCAGACGGCAACAAACACGTGATTTTCGCACGCCCGCGCCCGCGCATACGCCAGTTGCTGAGGAAGGTACGGCACCATGTTCGCCGTCGGCGCGTAAATGATCTGCGCTCCGCGCAAAGCCAATGAACGCGCTGCCTCTGGAAACTCGATGTCAAAGCAGATGAGAATTCCGGCGAGTCCATACTGGGTTGGAAAAGTAAAGAGTCGGTCGCCTTGAGCAAAAACCAAGTACTCGTCAGAAAAGGGGTGAGTCTTGCGATAGAGCGCGACGACCTGTCCCGCCTGCGTGACGTACATCGCAGAGTTGTATAGCCTCTGGTCGGCATCGCTTTTCTCGCAAAAGCCGACCAGCAGATCGAGCCGAGTTTCGGCGGCCAGACTGGCCAATTCTCGACCCAGCTCGCCAGCGGGCAAGGATGCCTTCCCATACGAATCCGGCAAAGAGATGCCACTCAGGAACAGCTCGGGGAAGATGAGGACATGTGCGCCTGCGCCGTGGGCGCTGTGTGCCGCGCTCTTTATCTTCTCAAGATTCGCCGCCACGTCACCCGGAGCAGGATCAAGCTGAGCCAGTGCGAGGCGATAGCTCATGGATGCATCTCCTTTCTCACGACGTTTTGCCGGAATTATAGCATCTTTACGTGGATACGATAGCCGGCCTGTCAGAATTTTGCAAATGCTTGACAGTAGAATACAAACGTCTGCACAAGATGATTCTTCCTGACCAACTACAGAAGGGTTCTGTCGAATGCTCATTCGTCTAGCCAGAGACTCTGATGGTGAGGCAACGGTACGGTTGGTGAGCCGATTGATGG
>CAYHAR010000309.1:0-4417 GCA_964354595.1 uncultured Anaerolineae bacterium
GGCGGACACGCAGCGGCGGCCGGCTTTACGGTGCTCACCTCGCGGCTGGACGAATTGGCCGCGCGCCTGTTGGCTATCGCTCAGAAGCAATTGGGCGGGCGCGACCTCAGCCCTGCGCTGAAAATTGACGCAGAAGCGTTGCCCGGCGAGTTGACCTTTGAGACCTGTAGCCAACTGAAGCGATTGGAGCCGTGCGGTTATGGTAATCCAACGCCGGTGCTGATGAGCCGGAATCTGCGCGTGCGGGATGTCCGCTCGGTGGGGGCCGATGGAGCGCATCTCAAGCTCTCGCTGGCGGACGAGCGGCACGTTGCATGGGACGCTATTGCGTTCCGACAGAGCCATCACTCGGCGTGGCTGCGGCGCGACATGCGGGTTGACGTGGCGTATCACCTGGACTGCAACGAGTGGAACGGCCAGCCGCGATTGCAGTTTAATGTCCTCGACTTGAGGCCGGCTGGCGCGTGAAACGTTTGACGAGGACGCAGACAGTCTACCTTCGGAGAACCACCATGACTATCTTGGTCACCGGCTCGGCCGGATTCATCGGCAGCCACGTCACGCAGGCGCTTCTTGCGCGCGGCGAGCGCGTGATCGGCCTGGACAACTTGAACGACTATTACGCTCCGTCGCGCAAGCGCGCCAACCTGGCAGAGATTGGCGAGTCGCCGAACTGGAAATTTGTCGAGGGCGATATCCGCGACGCAGAGACGCTGCGCGCGCTGTTCGCCGCCGAGCGACCGGACAAGATCATTCATCTGGCGGCGATGCCGGGCATTCCATACTCGATGAAGCATCCGCTGCTCTATGAGGACGTGAACACGCGCGGGACGCTCAATCTCTTGGAGATGGCGCGCGAGTTTGACGTAAAGAAATTCGTCCTGGCATCCACGTCCTCGATCTACGGAGAGACGGACAAGATTCCGTTCGTGGAGACCGATCCGACCGACAAGCCGCTGGCGCCTTATCCCGCGACGAAAAAAGCGTGCGAGGTGTTGGTTTATACTTACCATCACCTCTACGGATTGCAATGCGCGGTGCTGCGCTTTTTCAACGTCTATGGCCCGCGCGGGCGACCGGATATGACGCCGTGGAAATTCACTCAGGCTATTGTGGGTGGACAAGAGTTTACGTTGTATGACGAAGGCCGTCCGCGCCGCGATTGGACGTTCGTCGGCGACATTGTGTCCGGCATCCTGGCCGCGGCCGACGCGGACATGGGCTATGAGATTTTCAACTTGGGGCGCGGTCAGCCGGTGATGATGCGCGATTTCGTCACCATTCTGGAAAAGCTCATCAAGCAGCCGGCTCGCTGGCGCAACGCGCCGCTGCCGCCCACTGATTTGGCTGTGACATTCGCCGACACGTCAAAAGCTCATCGAATGTTGGGCTACTCTCCTCGCGTTTCCGTTGAAGAAGGGTTGACTCTGTTCTGGAATTGGTACAAAGCTCAAAGTTCAAACCTCAAATCTCTAATCTCAAAGCCATAGTAGTGTTCGTGGCGGCGTTGGGATTGTACTCGGCCAGCGCCGGAGTGATGCTGTGGCGCGGGTCGCTCGCGCCGCACTATGTCTATCTGGCGTACTCGCTTTTGCGCGGCCACGTGGACCTGATCACGCTGCCGCCTACCACGTATGATCTGTTGGCCTACCAGGGCCAGTGGTTCGTGGCGGGGTCGCCCTTGCCGGCGATTTTGTTGATGCCGCTGGTGGCGCTGTGGGGCTTGGGCGTCAGCGACATTCCGTTCGGCGCAGTGATTGGCGCGATCAACGTCGCGCTGGTGTATGATTTGTTGGGCCTTGCGCGAGTCTCTGAATCGGCGCGGCGATGGCTGACGGCGTTGTTTGCGGCGGGGACAGTTCACTGGTACGTGGCGGCGATTGGATCGTACTGGTTCAACGCGCACGTCGTGGCAGTGTTGTTCGTCACGCTGTTTGCGCGCGAGACGCTGTGTGGTGGGGCGAGACATGCCTCGCCCCTACGAGCGGGACTGTGGCTGGCGCTGGCAGGACTCGCGCGCCCGACCGCGCTATTTGCCGCGCCGTTTTTCGTTGTGTGGGCGTGGATGCAAAAGCGCGAGCCGCCCCCACCCCAATCCAGCTCGCGCGCCGCTGGTGCGGCAGGGGAGGGGGCATGCCTGTCCTTTTTGAAAGTGGTGACCGAGTTCGGGTTCGTGCTAGCGCTTGGCGTCGGAGCGCATCTGGCCTACAACGCCGCACGATTCGGCTCGCCGCTGGATTTTGGTTATGCCTACGTGCTAGGCGCAGAAAACATCACCAGCGCATACGCGCGCTATGGCGGGTTCAACTTGCGCTTTGTCCCGTTCAATCTCTACGTCTCGCTGCTCCGTCCGCCGGACATTTTGTCGCAATTTCCCTTCCTGCGGCCCAGCCCGTGGGGCATGAGTATCTTGCTCACCACGCCCGCTTTCCTCTACATTTTCCGCGCATTCCGCCGCGCCCCCATCATCATCGCCAGTTGGGCCGGACTGTTGGGCGTGATGATTCCGCTCTGGATGTATCACAACACCGGCTCGCTTCAATTTGGCTATCGCTACAGCCTGGACGCCGCACCGTTCCTGATGCTCCTCACCGCCGCCGGGATGCAGGGACACATCAGCCGGCTCAAGCGCGGGCTGGTGATTGTCTCCATCCTCGTCAACTGGGCCGGGATGGCCTGGATGTTTGCTCACTTGCACGGGTTCGGCTGGGCGGGGATGTGGTATCGCTTGCTCGTCAGCCGATTTTGAATCTCATCGCCGTTTGCGTGGAAACCACGGAATAAACGCGCTGGTGCTTTCGACGTATTCTTTGTAGCCGGGCCGCTCTTCCTTTAGGGTCTTTTCCAGCAGCGCCACGCCCGAGACGCGCACCAGCAGCGTTGTCATGATGATGGGGCCAAGAATCGTCCACCATCCGCCCGCGGCGAGCGCGATGAGATAGTAGGCCCACCACTGAGTCGCATCGCCAAAGTAATTCGGGTGGCGAGTGTAGCGCCAGACGCCCGTGTTCATCACCTTGCCCTTGTTGGCCGGATTAGCTTTGAAGCGAGCCAGTTGCAGGTCGCCCATCGCTTCAAAAAAGAATCCGATGAGCCAAATCGGGATCGCCGCAAAATCGAGCAAGGTCAATTGACCCGGCGCGGCGCTCATGTGCGCGGCCAGCAGCGGGGCGGAGATGATCCACAGCAAAACCCCTTGCAGGAAAAACACCTGGAAAAAGCTCTTCCACCACCATCTTCCCCCGGATTCTTCTCGCCATTTGCGGTAGCGAAAGTCTTCGGGCTTGCCCCAGTTGCGCCAGAGGATGTAGAGCGAAAGCCGCAGTCCCCAAATGGTGACCAGGATGCTGATGAGCCATTTGCGGGCGAGCAAGCCATCCGGGGTGAGAGCAAAGTACGCCCAGTTGGCGACGACAAAGCCTGTTCCCCAAAAGATGTCCACGATGCTCGAGTTCTTCAAGATGAGGCTGGCGATCCAAAGGATCGTCATGAACCCCAGGATAATCGCCGCCGCGATAGCATAAGTTTCCAGGAAACTCGTCATTTTTCTCCTCGTCCTTGTCCTATTGCCGCGCCCTGACACAAGCAAAGCCTGCCGCGCCAGGACCGATGTTGGCGCCAATGACCGGCGTAATGTCCACCGATAAAATCTCTCCTTCTGGCAAGAGATGCTCGACTTGATGTCGCAAGTGCTCGGCTTTGTCCGGAGCGTGGGTGTGTACGATGGCTACCTGCTCCAGCGGCGCCATCTCGCCGAGCAGGTCAACCAGCCGCTTGGTCGCGCCGTTGTTGGTGCGCACTCGCTCAACCGTCGGATTGCCGTTGTGCATCTTGAGGATCGGCTTGATCTGGAGCAAATTGCCCAGGCCTGCCACTGCTCCATTCATCCGTCCGCTGCGCCGGAGATATTCCAGCGTGTCCAGCGCGGCAAACACGTGCGTGCGCGAGGTTTGCTCTTCCAGCAAGGCAATGATGTCTTGCATCGAGCGGCCTTCAGCGGCGGCTTGCGCCGCCCTCACGACCAGAAAGCCCGTTCCCAGGGAGAGTTGTTGGGAATCGAAAACAGTGACGGGTATGGATCGTTTTTCTTGCGCGCACATCCGGGCCGTGTTTACTGTCGCGCTCAGGCTGATCGAGATATGGATGGACAATACCTCGGTCGCGCCCTGGTCTGCCAGTTTGGCATACGCCTGGCAAAATATCTCCGGGCTGGGAGCGGCTGTCGTCGGCGACGTGGGATAGCCCGGCAACCGTTCATAGAATTCGTTGCGCGAAAGCTCGACGCCGTCCAGATAGCCACGGTCTCCAACGTTGATGTACATGGGAACGACCGTGATGTCATATTGAGCGACAACTGCTGGCGGCAGGTCGCAGGTGCTATCGGTCACGATTCGGATAGACACAAGGAACCTCCGTT
>CAYHAR010000310.1:0-4404 GCA_964354595.1 uncultured Anaerolineae bacterium
CACTGCCGGATAGGGCAGCAGGAGCAAGCTGAATGGCCGAGGGAAATCTGATGTTGGAGCAAATCCTCGACGAGTTGACCGTCGAGGGCGCGCTCTATGAAAAGCTAGACGCGACGCGCAACGCCGTGCGCTGCCATGCCTGCGCGCATCGCTGCCTCATCAACGAAGGACGGCGCGGCATTTGTCACGTGCGGTTCAACCAGGACGGCGTGCTGCGCGTCCCGTCGGGTTACGTCAGCGCGCTCAACGTGGACCCGACGGAGAAAAAGCCGTTCTTTCACATCCTGCCCGGCTCGCTCACACTCACGTTCGGGATGTTGGGCTGCGACCTGCACTGCGCCAATTGTCAGAACTGGGAAATCTCGCAGACCTTGCGTGACCCGGAAGCGGGCATCAAGCCGCGATTGGCTACCTCTGATCAGATTATGCAGGTCGCCCAGCAATATGGCGCGCAACTGATCGGCTCGTCGTATAACGAGCCGCTCATCACGTCCGAGTGGGCCGTCGAGATTTTCAAAAAAGCCACAGCCGCCGGGCTGCGCTGTCTGTACATCTCGAACGGCAATGCGACGCGTGAGGCGCTGGAATATCTCCGACCTTTCGTCACCGGCTACAAGATTGACCTCAAGACGATGAGCGACAAGAACTATCGGCAACTCGGCGCAGTGCGCGACCGCGTGCTCGATACCATCAAGATGACACGCGAGATGGGCTTTTGGGTCGAGATCGTCACACTGGTTATTCCTGGCTTTAACGACAGCAATGAGGAACTGTGGGACGCCGCACGCTTTCTCGTCTCGGTTTCGCCCGATATTCCATGGCACGTGACGGCGTTCCACGCCGATTACAAGATGAGCGACCACGACAATACCGACGCCAAGACACTTTTGCGCGCCGCCGAGATCGGCCAGGAGGCCGGGCTGCGCTACGTCTACGCGGGCAATCTGCCGGGGATGACCAAGACCTACGAGAACACCTACTGCTACCACTGCGGCGAGCTGCTCGTCGCGCGCTATGGTTATTACATCCACACAAACAAACTCGCCGGCACGGGCCGCTGCCCCAAGTGCCAGACGGTCATCGCCGGCATCTGGAAGTGACCATGCCCCAACTCACGCAGCCAGACCCCAGAGTCAAGCTGTTGCTCTCTTACGACATCGTGGCCGAGACTCAACAAGAGTACTATGAGTTCATCATGCGTCAGTTCATCCCCAAGCTGCAAGAGATGGGCGTGGCGATGACGGAAGCGTGGCACACCGCTTACGGCAACTATCCGCTGCGGATGGCGGGCTTTGTCGCGCCCGACGCGGAAACGATGGCCGACCTCCTCCGCAGCGACGAATGGAAGAACTTGGAACAGCAATTCAACCAGTTCGTGACGAACCTCCAACTCAAAGTGGTCCCCTACAAGGAAGGATTCCAGTTCTAATGGATTTGCTTTCCGACTTGAACCCCCAACAGCGCCAGTCCGTCGAAGCGCCCGATGGCCCGGTGCTGGTATTGGCCGGACCTGGCTCCGGCAAGACACGCGTGCTGACGCATCGCGTGGCGCACCTCGTCCAGGCGCGCGGCATCGCGCCGCGCAACATTATGGCCGTCACGTTCACCAACAAGGCCGCGCGCGAGATGCGCGACCGGCTGGAAAAACTGCTCGGCGTGAGCGCGGCCAAAGAGCTGACGCTCGGCACGTTCCACGCGATCTGCGCGCGATTCCTCCGCCGCGAAGCGCCACACGTGGGCCTCTCCCGCGAGTTTGCGATCTATGACGACGACGATCAACTCGCCCTCGTCAAGCAGATCGTCAAGGCATTGAACCTCGACGACAAAAAGTATCGCCCGACGACGCTCCAAAACAAGATCAGCCAGGCCAAGAGCGAACTCATCACGCCGGAACTGTTCCAGCCGCAGACCTACAACGACGAAATCACGCTCCGCGTGTACGAGCGTTACCAGCAGCTTTTGCGCGAAAACAACGCGCTCGATTTTGACGATCTGCTGATGCAAGTCGTCATCCTGTTCGACCAGAACCCCGCCGTGCTCCGCCACTATCAGAATCGCTACGAGCATATCCTGGTGGACGAATTCCAGGACACGAATACGGCGCAATATGCGCTGATAAAGCAACTCGCCGGAACTCGCCGAAATGTGTTCTGCGTCGGCGACGAGGACCAGAGTATATACCGCTGGCGCGGGGCGGACTTTCGCAACGTGCAGCGCTTCCGCGAGCACAACCCTGACGCGCGGGTGGTCCTGCTTGAAGAAAACTATCGCTCGACACAGACCATCCTCGACGCGGCGCAGCAGGTCATTACGCGCAACGTCCACCGCACGCCGAAAAAACTCTTTACCCAGTTGGGCAAAGGTGTGCCGATCACCCTGCGCGAATCGTACAACGAGGACGACGAGGCGCAGTACGTCGTGGACACCATCGCTCAGATGGTCGCCAAGGGCCAGGCGCAGGCGCGCGATTTTGCCGTCATGTATCGCACGAACGCACAATCGCGCGCGGTCGAAGACGCATTCATCCGGGCGGGGATGCCCTACCGGCTGGTCGGCGCGACGCGCTTTTACGCCCGCCGCGAGATCAAGGATGTGCTGGCGTACCTGCACCTGATCCACAATCCGCACGACGCTGTGGCGCTCATGCGCATCATCAACGTTCCTTCGCGCGGAATCGGGAACAAGACACTGGCGGCATTGGAGGCGGTGACGAGAGAAGAAGGCCAGTCGCCGTATCAGGTGTTGAAGGAACTAGGAGCTCGGAAGGGAAAGGAAACAGGCAATGTGTTGGCGGCGCAACTCACACCGCGCGCAACGCAGGCACTCACCGAATTTGTGACGATGCTCGACGGCTGGATCGCCCGGCGCGACAAGCTCGACGTGGGCAAGCTGCTCGACCGGGTGGTGACCGAATCGGGCTATGGCCGCTACGTCAACGACGGAACCGAAGAGGGCCGCGAGCGATGGGAGAACGTTCAAGAATTGCGCGGCGTGGCCGCCGATTACACTCACGCGCTCGGCGAACATCCGCTGACGGCGTTTCTGGAGGATGTCTCGCTCGTCTCGGATACCGACACGCGCGACGACAGCGCGGATGCGCCGACGCTGATGACGCTCCACAGCGCCAAAGGATTAGAGTTTCCCATCGTGCTGATCGTGGGGATGGAAGAAGGCGTGCTGCCGCACAGCCGCTCGTTCGACGATCCCGAATCCATGGAAGAAGAGCGGCGACTGTGCTACGTCGGCATGACGCGCGCCAAAAAGCGATTGTTCCTCAGCTACGCTTTCCGCCGCACGGTCTGGGGCGATAGCGACGTGCGCGAGCCGAGCCGCTTCCTGGCCGACATTCCGCGCCACCTGATCGAAGGCGCGCTGCCCAAGCCGGGCGCATCTGCAGCGCGCGCCACCCGTTGGGAGCCGACGCCGCCGCTCGCTTCGCGCAAGCCCAAGTCGCGTGAGCTGCAATTCCAGGTGGGCCAGCGAGTGCGGCACGCCAAATTCGGCGAAGGCGTCGTCATCGAAAGCCGCGCCGACGGCAGCGACGAAGAAATCACCGTTGCGTTCAAAAAGAGCGGCATCAAACATTTGCTGGCGAGCTTTGCCAACCTGGAAAAGCTGTCCGGGTAACAGACCCGAAGGTTTTTGGAACGACTATGCCCTACCTGATTGACGGCCACAACCTCATCGCCCAAATGCCGGGGCTTTCGTTGGCCGATCCCGACGACGAAGTGCAGCTCGTCTTGCGGCTGCGGCAGTATGCCGCGCGCAAGAAACAAAAGATCACGGTCGTGTTCGATCACGGGATTCCGGGCGGCTGGTCGCGCGATCTTTCCACCGGGCCGGTGCAGGTCGTCTTTGCCGGGTCGCACACCAACGCCGACCGCATCATCCTGGAGCGCGTCCGCGAGGCCAAGACGCCGACCAACCTCAAGGTCGTGTCGTCCGATGGCGAAATTCGCCGGGCGGCGGAAGCGCGGCGAGCCGAGGCCATCACGTCGCAAGAGTTCGTCCAAATGCTGACCAAGCCGCCGCCGCGCGAGCCGCGCCGCGACGCGCGAGAAAACGTCTCGCTCAGCAAGGACGAAGTCAAAGAGTGGATGCGATTGTTCAAACAGGGCAAATAAAAACTCCCGACGCCGAGGCGCCGGGAGCCTTTTGATTCTGTTGGCAAATTCGGCAGCGCCGTTGGGGCAGCCCTCGTGGCTGCCCCCTCCACCAGGGGGGCGACCACAAGGGTCGCCCCTACTGTCTGCTAGCGCGATGCGTTGCGCAAGATGATGGGCAGATAGGTCTTGATCGGCTCTGCTCCAAAGTACAGGCCCTTGTTGCCACTCATGCTCGCGTTCCCCGCGTCATCCACCGCCTGCACGAAATAGTCAAACTCGGCAAGCGAGCTTGTCACCG
>CAYHAR010000311.1:0-4402 GCA_964354595.1 uncultured Anaerolineae bacterium
CCGCGCCGAGGTTTGCCCCATCAGCATCGAGGCGGCGGCGGCGATTTCGTCCGCGCGGTTAATGATCGTGCGCTCCATGACGTAGCCAAAGAGGTCGGCCTGACCGCGCACGTCCAGCAAAGGTTCCATCCCCGCCACACCGATCGCCATGCCGATCACGCCTTCGCGGAACGGACGGCCCAACGTGTCAATGACGAGCACGGCCAGCGTTTTGCCGCTGCGCGCTTCGAGCCGCTCCTGAATGGCGCGGGCCGACGCATCCGGGTTTTGCGGCAAGAGCATCAGCGTCACGTCGTCGCCGATCTGCTCGATGTTCGAGCGGTCAATGCCCGCGTTGGCGCAAATAATGCCCAGGCGATTTTCCACCACGAGCAAATCGGGCCGCAGCGCCATCACGCCGCGCGATTCGCGCAACACCACCTCGACAAAGCGCGGGTCTTTGTTGACCGACGCAGCCAGCTCTATCGCCTCCGGCGAAGGCGTGACCTCGCTCAATCGAACCGAGCGTCCCTCGGCCTTGGAGACGATTTTTTGCGTGACGACGACCACGTCGCGATCCTCGAACGTCACACCCGCCGCCTGCGCTCGCTCCCAGATGATCGCTGGCAGATCGTCGCCGGGCTGGATCATGGGGATATCGGGAATGGCGATGATTTCAATCTTGGGCACTTGCATCCAGCACCCTCGCCCCGGACGGTTTGCTCAGCAGCGCCAGCACCCAGATGGCGCCGAAAAACAACACCAGGCCATTCAGATAGAACGGCACGGCGTGACCGACGGCATCGTACAACCATCCGCCCACCAGCGGGCCAAAGGTTGCCCCCAGGCTGGAAGCAAATGAATAGAGTCCATAGGCCGTGCCGCGTGTCTCGCGCGCGGTGAGATCCGCCACCAGCGCCTCTTGGGCCGGAGCGGCGATCGCCCATCCCAGTGCTTCCAATGCCCAGAGCGCGACCAGCCAGCTCATTGCCGGCAAGCCCGGCATAAAGAGGGAAACCAGACCCGAGGCAGTCAACCCAACGGCGATCATGGGCGCGCGACCGAAACGGTCGCTGAGTCGCCCCAATCGCGAGGGAAGAAAACCATTGATGAGCGCCGCCGGGATGGACGCTATCGCCAGTATCGAGACCTCGGTGGTAAACTTGTCTTGCAAGAGCACAAGCAGAAGCGGGCTGACCATCGCCGTCGAGCCGCCGACGATAAAGACAATCACCATCAGCCTGAATAATGACTTTGAAACCACCTTGGCTCGCTGGCCTTGAGCCTGAACAGTTGGCGCAGGCTTGGTCTCGGGCACATTCTTCCAGATCATCCACGCGCCGACCGCCGCCAGCAGCGCGTAACCGGCAAACAGGATCGGCCAGCCGGTATACAAGGGCAGCCAGCCCAAGATCGTAAAGCCGACCAAAGCGCCGTATAGCCCACCGCGACCGGCGGCCTCGTCCACACGGCCCGCCGCGCTGCCGCGCGCATCAGGCGAGGCGAGATCGGCGGCAATCGCATACGCCGAAATCCACGTGAGCGAAGCCGCGATGCCTTGCGCAAAGCGAGCCAGGTAAAGCCCGATCAGGTCGGCGGCGGCGGCGAACAAGATGAGCGATCCGGCGCGAGCCAGCAGCGCCACGACGAGAAATCGCTTGCGCCCAAAGCGATCCATCGCCCAACCCACAAAAGGGCGGATCAGCGTCATGGTGACGGCAAAGATGGAAAACATGCCGCCGATTTCCAGCGCGCTGGCGCCCAATCGTTTGCCATAGACCGGCAGCACGAATTCGAGAATGGCAAAGGCAGTCGAGCCGAGCAAGATCGGCAGAAACAGTGATGCGCCCTTGTTGGCCGGAATCTTGTTTTCCATCACTCTCCCAAACTTTTTCTCAGACGTCGAATTGCCTCCGCCACGCTTTGCTTGTCGTTAAAGACGGACGCCCCCGCCACGAGCAGGTTCGCTCCGGCCCTGACCGCCAACGGCGCGGTCGCCGCGCCGATGCCGCCATCTACTTCAACATCACACGTCCGCCCGCGCTCGACAATCATCTGCCGCACACGTGTAATTTTGGGCAACACGCTTTCGATAAACTTTTGCGCGCCAAAGCCAGGATTGACCGTCATCACGAGCACCATATCCAAATCGCCGAGAATGTCCTCCAGCGTCACCACCGGCGTGGCCGGATTGATCGCCACGCCGGCCTTGATGCCCAGTTGGTGAATCTGCTGGACGACGCGATGCAAGTGAGGCGCAGCCTCCTGGTGAATGATGATCACGTCCGCGCCCGCCGAAGCAAACTCGGCCAGGTAACGCTCCGGCTCGACAATCATCAGATGCACTTCAATCGGCAATCGCGTGGCGCGACGCACCGCTTCAACCACCAGCGGCCCAAAGGTAATGTTGGGGACAAAGCGCCCATCCATCACGTCCACCTGGAGGCGGTCAGCGCCCGCCGCTCTAGCTTCCTTGACCTGCTCGCCTAACCGCGCCAAGTCGGCAGAGAGAATGGAAGGAACGATTTCGATTTTGGGCATCACAGCCTCCAATCAGAATATCATCCACGAAGAACACAAAGACACACCAAGAAAAGTTTCCCGATTCTCTCATTCGGACAGGCTAGGAAAACCGGTGAATCGGGAAACTCGGAATTCAGTGTGCCTTCGTGCCCTTCGTGGATCAGCTTTACTTGCGCGATTTGGCAATCGCTTTTTGAACAACAACCTGAAGCTGTCGCAGCCCGCCGCGCACATCATCGCCCAGGTGGATGCGGATCGCGCGGCGCTTGCGGCTCTTGAGCGCCTGCAAATCGCCAACGGCCTGCGCGCGGATGAGCGTCCCAAACGTACAAGGCTCGCCGGGGATAGCCAAGTCTTGAGTGGCGTCCGCAGTGATCTGGATGAACGCGCCATTGTTCGCGCCGCCCTTGTGCAGTTGACCGGTTGAGTGCAAAAAGCGCGGACCATAACCGACCGTCACCGCCACGCCGAGCGCATCGCGCAGTTCCTTGCGAATCGAGCGCAGTGCGCGTTGCGCGCCGGCGCTCTTTTCGATGTACGCCTGAATCGCAACATAGTTGCCAGGCTTGACCCGCTTGAGCAAACCCGCCAACGAATCCGCCCACTCGCTTTTCTTGGCGAGCGCGCCGCGCTCGGGCAATTTGCCTTTCGCCACAAACTCTGCTAAAAGATGCTGGGTGATGTCCTTGTTTAAAGCCACGTCGGGTTGATCGAAAGGATCAATGCCCAGCAACGCCCCGGCGGCGGCCGTGGCAAATTCCCAACGAAAGAATTCTTGGCCCAGGTCAATCTTTTGCTTGACTTGGACGTGAATCATGGGAAAGCCAGCCGCCTCCAACGCCGTGATCCGGCGATCCTGCGCGTCCTCGCCCTCCAGTCTCAAGTGCACAAACGCGCGGTCATTCCCATACGACCTGGCGCGCGCCAGCGACTCGCCTTCGACCGGCAAAATCCCCTTGCCTTCTTTGCCGGTGCTTTCGGCGATGAGCTGCTCGGCCCAATAGCCAAAGCTGGCGAGCGAAGGTGACGTGACGAACGAGAGCTTGTCGTGTCCGGCTTTCCACAGCTCGCCCAATGCCACACCGAGGAGAAAGCCAGGATTCTCGGCGACCTTGACCTCTGGCCCGCACGCGCGCGCCATTCTGATCGCGCCTTCGAGCAGAGCTTGAACATCCACGCCGATGAGCGCCGCCGGAACCAGGCCGAAAGTCGTCAGCGCGCTGAATCGTCCGCCCACGTCCGCCGGGCCGGGGAACACGCGCCGAAAGCCCGCCTCGCGCGCAAGCTTGTCCAGCGGTGTGCCAGGGTCGGTGATGGCGATAAAGTTTTCGCCCGCCCGCTCACCCTTGACAGCACGCGCTTTGGCCGCAAAGAACTGGAACAGCGAGAGCGTCTCGGTCGTCGTGCCGGACTTGCTGGACACCAGGAACAGCGTCCGCCCCAGGTCAATCTTGCGGCCCACGCTGCGGATCGTCGCTGGATCAGTGCTATCCAGAACGATCAGATCAGGAAAATCGGGCGCAACGCCCAACACCTCGCGGTAGACCTCGGGCGCGAGCGAGCTGCCGCCCATGCCCAACAGTACCACCTGCTTGAATCCAGCCTGCTTGATCTCGTTCGCGAACGCCGTCAACTCGTCTGCGCGCTCCAGCATCGTTTCGGCCATCGTCAGCCAGCCCAGACGATTGGCGATGAGCGCCTGATGTTCTGGCTCTGTTTTCCACAGGCTCGCGTCCTTGGCCCACAGGCGGCGCGAGAAATCGTTGCGCTCCAAAACGTCGAGCGTTTCTCGAACGTGGTCTTGTATTTCGTGGCTCAACGAAAGCGATTGGCAAGTCGGCATTTCGGCGGCGAGCGCCTGCCGCTTGGCGGCGATGACGGCGAAGAGCTTGTCGAACGA
>CAYHAR010000312.1:0-4395 GCA_964354595.1 uncultured Anaerolineae bacterium
GTCGGCGACCTCACCCGCTACATCCGCGAGATGTTCGAGGTGGACTATCGCCTGCAAGATGTTTGGGTCGAAGGCGAAGTCTCGGGCGTGACGCGCCACGCGTCGGGCCACACGTATTTTACGCTCAAGGACGCCAGCGCGCAGATTTCTTGCGTGATGTGGAAAACCGTCGCGCCGACGTATGGCGCGCTCGTCGTGCACGGCGGGCAGATTGTGGCGCACGGCAAGGTGAGTGTCTATGAAGCGCGCGGGCAATATCAACTCTACGTGGACCGCGTCCAGCCCAAGGGACTGGGCGATTTGCACGCGCAATTCGAGTTGCTCAAGGCCAGGCTGGAGGCCGAAGGGCTGTTCGCGCCGGAGCGCAAGCGGGGGCTGCCCGAATTTCCGCATCGCATCGGAGTGGTGACATCGCCCACAGGCGCGGTCATCCGCGATATTTGCAACATTCTCGCGCGACGTTGGCCGCTGGTCGAGGTGATCCTCGCGCCGACGCAGGTTCAAGGCAAAGATGCGCCGCCGCACATCGTCGCCGCGCTGGATGCGCTGTATCGCCGCGCTGACCTCGACCTCATCATCGTTGCGCGCGGCGGCGGCTCGCTGGAGGATTTGTGGGCGTTCAACGACGAGCGCGTGGCGCGCAAAATTGCCGACTCGCCTGTGCCGGTGGTGAGTGGGGTAGGGCACGAAACCGATTTCACCATCGCCGATTTCGTCGCCGACTTGCGCGCGCCAACGCCTTCCGCTGCCGCCGAATTGGCCACACCCGACCGCGAAGAAATGTCCTCGCAGCTGGCCGCGTTGCGCGCTCGGTTGGCGTCCGCCTTGAGCGATGACCTGCGCGCCCGGCGCATCGCGCTTCAGTCGCAGACGCGTGCGCTTTCGCACCTTTCGCCGCAGGCTCGGCTTGCCAACTTGCGGCAGCGCACGGATGACTTGATCTCGCAAGCGACGTGGACGGTCTCTCATCTTTTGCAGTTGCGTCGCGAACGCTTGACCGGCGCTTCGGCGCGGCTGGGCGCGCTCAACCCGCTGGCGGTTCTTGAGCGCGGCTATGCCGTCGTCCGGCGCGATGGGCGACTCGTGCGGAGCGTTTCCCAAGTTTCGCGCGATGACCGGCTGGCTGTTCGAGTATCTGATGGTGAATTTGATGTCACAGCCTCGTGAGGCGTGAGAGGAAACTCGCGTATCACGCATCACGTATCAAGGAGATGCGTGTGAAGAAGCAAACCAAAACCGAAGAACTGGCCTTTGAAGCAGCCTTTGCCCGGCTTGAGGAAATCGTCGGCAAGCTGGAGGCGGGCGACCTGGCACTGGACGACGCGCTGGCGCTCTTTGAGCAAGGGCAAAAGTTGGCCGCGCATTGCAGCGCCAGGCTCGACGAGGCAGAGTTAAAGGTGCAGAAACTCTCCGCCTCTGGCGCGGTCGAGCTATTCGATCTTGACGAGGTCCCCTGATGGCTGCACTGGCTGCGCTCTTTTCCAACAAGGCGCTTATCGCCGCGCTGATGTGGTGGACCATCGCGCAACTGGTCAAAGTGCCTGTCAACTATTTCGTTCATCGCAAGATAGACTTGCGCTTGTGGGTGAGCGCGGGCGGGATGCCCAGCTCGCACTCGGCGCTGGTGTGCGCGCTGGCGACGGGCGCTGCGCTTCAGGATGGCCTCGGCTCGACGACGTTTGCTATTTGCGTGGCGCTGGCGATGATTGTGATGTACGACGCGGCCGGCGTCCGCCAGGCGGCCAGCCAGCAGGCGCGCATCCTCAACCAGATCATTGACGAAATGTTTCAGGGCCATCCCATCAGCGAGGAGCGGCTAAAGGAGCTGCTGGGACACACACGCTTCCAGGTCGTCGTCGGCGCGGCGATGGGCATTTTGGGCACGCTGGTCATGTGGCGGTTTTGGCAATCTTGAAAAACTCTTGCAGCGGCCCATCAAGCAGAGTATAATTGTGTTTGTCGAGTTGAGGAGTAATCGCGGCACGGACAAGGTGAGGAGGAGATTTAATGGCAGGCTTGGATAACGACCTCGTCGTTCGCATCGGCGGCGACAGCGCAGCGGGCGGCATCGTCACGACAGGTGAGGTGTTTGCCCGCATTGCTTCATTCGTCGGGTTAGAGATTTTTACTACGCGCACCATCCCTGCGGAAATCAAGGGCGGCCACGTCATGTTCCAGGTGCGCGTCGCCGATCATCCCGTCTACAGCCAGGGCGACGAGTTGGATTTGCTGGTCGCTTACGACGAGGAATCCTACGACCGCTACTACAAGCTGCTCAGGCCGGGCGGCGTTTTTGTCTACAATAGCAACGACCTCACTCCGCCCGCCAGCGGCGAGGTCAAGCTGTACGGCTTGCCGTTGAGCGACCTGGCGCGGCAGATTAACTTTGTGCGTGGGCGCAACATTATCCTTATCGGCGCGCTCGTCAAGTTGTTCGACTTGCCTTACGGCCGCGCCGTCGAGGTCGTCCGCAGACAATTGGGCCGTAAGAAAGAGATGCTGGAGCAAAACCTGGGCGCGCTCCAGACGGGCTATCGTTGGGTAGAAGAAAACATTGGCAAAGAATCCCCGTTCCGTCTGCGCGGCACATTGCGTGAAAAAGATGAGCGGTTAGCGCTCTCTGGCAACCAGGCGCTCGCCATCGGCGCGATTGCCGCCGGGTGCCGATTCTATGCGGGCTATCCCATCACGCCCGCGTCGGACATCATGGAGTTTCTGGCCGCCGAGTTCCCCAAAATCGGCGGGACGATGATCCAGGCTGAAGACGAGATCGCCGCGATTGGCATGGCGATGGGCGCGTCGTTCACCGGCGTGCGCTCGATGACGGCCACCAGCGGCCCGGGGCTGGCGCTGATGATCGAGCTGCTCGGCCACGCTTCGATGACCGAGACGCCGCTCGTCATCGTGGACGTTCAGCGCGCCGGGCCTTCGACCGGGATGCCGACCAAAGTCAGCCAGGGCGATCTGCGGCTGGCGGTCTTTGGCGGCAACGACGATGCGCCGCGCTTTGTCGTCGCGCCCGTCAGCGTGGAGGATTGCTTTTACCAGATCATTCATGCGTTCAACCTGGCTGAAAAATATCAGACGCCGGTGCTGTTCCTTTCCGATCAGGATATGAGCGTGCGCGTGCAGACGATCCCGCCGTTTGACTTGTCGAAGGTCAAGCACGAGCCGCGCCTGGTTTGGGATGGCCACGGCAAATACGAGCGATACGCCGACACGCCGACCGGCGTCAGCCCGATGAGCTTGCCGGGGATGCCCGGCGGGCAGTATACCGCCGAGGGGTTGGAACATTACGCTTCCGGCGCGCCGGGTTTTGACCCGGAGCTGCACGTCGCAAATATGGAGAAGCGTTATCGCAAGCTGGAAAGCGCCTTGCCCGACATCGAGGCGTGGGGCATGTACGAGCAGTTCGGCGACGACGATGCGGCGTTGGGCATCATCGGCTGGGGCAGCACCATCGGCCCGGTGCGCGAAGCGGTGGCGCGCGCGCAAGAAAATGGGATTCCGGTCGCCGTGTTTTATCCCAAGGCGCTCTTTCCGTTGCCGGACGCGCGGCTCAAGGCGTTCCTGGAAAAGCGGCAGGCCGTTATTGTGCCAGAGATGAACTTTACCGGGCAATTCGCGGGAATGCTGCGCGCTCGTGCGCAGAGCTATGGCATCGAGCGGCCCATCGTCAAGCTGAACCAGTACGGCGGCACGCCGCTCACGATGCGGCAGGTGTACGAGCAGGTTGTGGTGGCAAGTGAGATGCTCAAGTGACGGAGGGCAAGATGGGTAAGACACTGACTCGTGATCAATTCCCTGTTATCTATGACCATGGCAAACCACAGGCAGTCGTTGTGGATGTGGAGACGTTCGATTTTCTCGTGCAGACTGCAACTCAATTGCAGCAATTGGCGGATGACCCGCAGGAAGTCGAATGGATTGCGCAAGTAGTAGAGCGAGCGCGCGCTCGTTGGGAGGCGCATCCAGAAGACGTGATGACTTTTGAAACCCCCCAGGCGGCCCTAGCAGCCTGTCGGAGAACCCTTGTTTCCAAGCGAAATTCGCCACAGGTAGGGGAAAAATCGCAATAGGCCCCCACAGGCGGGGGTGCATTGCTCTTGGTAGAAGTCTCTCCGACAGACTGCTAGATTTCTTGGATGAACCGGAGCCTGCGTGAGTTCTTATCGTCTCACTTATGACCGAGAGTTTAAGCGTCAGGTTAACAACCTGCCAGGCAAGCTGCCAAGAGGCCAAGCGACGGATCGCGGACTTGGCTCGCAATCCGCGAGCCGGTGGTGCAGTTGAACTGCAAGGGTATCCAGACGTGTATCGGATTTGGTTGAGCGATGCTCGCTACCGTCTGGTGTGGCAAGTGTTTAACGACGAACGTCGAGTGGCAGTTTACTA
>CAYHAR010000313.1:0-4354 GCA_964354595.1 uncultured Anaerolineae bacterium
AGTGACGACGGACGCCACCGGATGCGTGGAAAAATCTTTGGAGAAAGAGACCATGTCCGGCGGAGGGGAGAAGCGTCCGCGTCATCAAATAGAGAGAGGGGCACTGTATGCTTCGCGCGTCACGTGTCGCGTTTTATTCGAGCGCCTCCACCAGCGTCTTGACGTTGTATTTCATCATGTCAATGTACGTCGGCGCGACGCCTTTAGCGTCAGTCACCGAATGCGTGTACAACTCTGTCACTACCTTGACACCGGCTTCCTGCGCCAACTGTTTCGCCAGTTGCGAACTGGAGCCAGTCTCCAAAAAGATGGCCTTGACGCCGGCCTTTTTGACGGCGTTGGACAGCCGCGCCAGTTGTTGCGCTGAAGGCGACGCGCCCGTGCTGACGCTGGGGATGATTGTCCCCACGATCTTGAAGCCATAGCGGTCGGCAAAGTAGCCCAAGCTTTCGTGGTTGGTCACAAGTTGGCGGTTCTTGTCCGGCACCGCTTTGACCTGTTCCACGATCCACTTGTCCAGTTCCTGCAATTGCTTGATGTAGACTTGTGCGTTCGAGGCATACGCCTTGGCGCCGTCAGGATCCGCCTGGCTCAGGCCATCGCGGATGTTTTCCACGTACTTGATGACGTTGTTGGGATCGAGCCAAAAGTGCGGGTCGCCTTCGTGATGATGGTGGCCACCCGCCGGGCCAATGAGCAGCGGCGTCTTGTCGGCCTTGAAGCCAGTCAGCGTCAGGATATACTCGCCATCTTTTAAAAGCTCGACAATGTTGCCTTGGGCCAACCCCGCGCACTTGAGTTGCAGCGTCTTTTCGATTTCAATTTCTTTCTTATCCTTCGCGCTCGTGACGCCCGCCTTGCCCGCACCCAGGGCGATCTGGAAATCGCCCGCTTCGTCGGTGGCATACTTGATATAGCCCGCGTACGTGCCATCGGCCTGTTTGACGAGCGGGATCTCGAACAGGCCTTGTTCTCCCGGTAATTCGGCGGCAAAAGCCGCTTCCTTGCCTGCCGAGGCGGGCTGGGGCTTTTCCTCGCCCGCTGCCGCGCACATGGCATCAGCCAGGTCGGCCTCGCTCATTTCGGCCACTTCGCCTTCACGCGCTTGGCGGCTCTCGAGTCCGGCGGCGGCTTCTACGACGGTGCGCTGGCCGCCCGCATTACTCAACAGTTTGTCGAGAAAGCCTTCAAAACCGGCTCCGTTGACGATCAGTACATTGCTCTTGGCGACTAGGGCCACATCGCCCGGCGTCGGCTCAAAAGCGTGCGGATCCACGCCGATGGGCATCAGTGCCTCAACCTTGAGCCGGTTGCCTGCCACATTCTGCGCAATGTCGGCCAGGAACGTTTCCGCTGCCAACACGTTGAGCGCGGAACTGGGCATGGCGACGGGCGCGTTGTACCCAATGCCGCAGCCCGCCATCAGCGTCAACGCCACCATCAAACTGAACAAGCGATAGGGAAACGACACACGCAACATGGTTCTTTCCTCCATCTTTGATTTCAGATTGCGTTTGTGATTCGCTTTCTGTGCGAGTGTGTCCAGCACATCCTTTTGCAATTCCCCTAAATGAAAATAAGTTTCAATTACGGCGGCGCAAAAAACGAACCGGACCCGCAAGCGGAAACCGTTCTAATGCTCGCGCCGCGCGCGCCACACGATGCCCTGGCGCGGCGAAAACAGAAACACGAGCATAAAGAGACCCGTCGCCGTCAGCACCACCGCGGCGCCTGACGCGACGTTGATGTAAAAGCTGAGATACAGCCCCGCCACGCCGGAAAACGCGCCGATGAGGGCCGACAGCGCCATCATCGTGGGCAGCCGTCGCGTGAGCAAGTAGGCCGTGGCGGCAGGCGTCACCAGCATCGCCGAGACCAGCCCCACGCCCACCGTTTGCAGCGAGACCACAATCGTCAGCGCGATCAGGATCAGCATCACGTTGCGCAGCAACTCGGCGGGCAGGCGCAGCGTGGCGGCCAGCACCGGATCGAACGAGATCACCAGGAACTCTTTGTAGAGCAGCGCAATCGTCGCCAACACGATCAGCCCCAGCGCGCCCGTCAGCCACAAATCGTTGACGCCGACACCCAGCACGTTGCCGAACAAGATGTGCGTCAGGTCAACCGCGTAGGTCTTGATGGTGCTGATGAGCGCGATGCCCAGTGAGAGCGCCGCTGCGAACATGATGCCGATGGCCGTGTCCTCTTTGATCGCGCCCTGCCGCGAGAACACTCCAATGCCCAGCGCGACGACGACCGCGGCGACCAGCGCCCCCACGATCAGATCGCCCTTGAGCAGATAGGCCACCGCCACACCGGGCAAAATAGCGTGCGCTAACGCGTCGCCCAGGAATGCCATCGAGCGCAGGACCACATAGCAGCCGATGATGGCGCACAGCGTCCCGACCATGACGACGGCCAACATCCCGCGCTGCATAAAACCGAACGCTAACGGCTCGGTCAAGAATGTCACAATCGTCATAATCGCTGCACCTGCAAGGTCTCGTCCGGCGGGCAGCACTCGTCCACGACGATTGCGCCTTCCATGAACAACACGTGGCTGCCAAATGCTTCGCCGAGGTTCTGCGGCGTAAAAACCTGCGCGGGCGAGCCAAAAGCGATCAGCCGGCGATTGAGCAAGAGCACTTGCTCAAAGCGCGCCGAGGCCATGTTCAGGTCATGTGTCGAGACCATCACCGTCACACATTGTGTCTGCAATTGATCGAGCAGGGCGAGCGTGGCTTCTTGCGTCGAAGCGTCCACGCCGGTGAACGGCTCGTCCATCAGCAGGATGTGCGGCTCTTGCGCCAGCGCGCGCGCCAGAAACGCGCGCTGTTGTTGCCCGCCTGAAAGCTCGCCGATGGGAGCGCGGGCCAGGGGCGCGATGCTCATCTGCTCCAGGCTGCGCGCCACGACCGCACGGTCACCCGGCCCGGGCCGCCGCAGCCAGCCCAGGCGTCCATAGCGCCCCATCATCACCACGTCCTCGACGGTGACCGGAAAGCGCCAGTCCACCTCTTCGCGCTGCGGCACGTAGGCGATGCAGTCCAGGTGATGGCCGAGCGGCAGGCCGTGAATCAGCACGCGGCCCTGGCGCAGCGGCAGCAATCCCACCAGCGCCTTGAACAGCGTGGACTTGCCCGCGCCGTTCGGGCCGACGACGGCCACGCGCGCGCCGTGCGGCACGTGGAACGTCAGGTCGCGCAAGGCGGGCTGGCTATTGTAGGCCACGCTGACGTTTTCGATTTCCAGTCGCGCCGGTTCCTGGTCCACAGGGGCGCAGCGAACCGTCCGGCTTGTCGCTGTCATGCTGGTCTTGCCCATTGAAAACATTTTTCGGTTACAAACCTGGCGAGAGAATGCGTTCTCGTTCTCTTGTTAGCGTGTGAGAGTCTATTTGCGTTTCTGGCACTGCGGGCAGAGGCCGGTGAGTTCGAGCAAGTGCGCGTCAATCTGGTAACCGGTCTTGCGCCGGACGCTGGCGATCAGGTTGTCCAGCCCGTCGCAGGGGAATTCGACGATGCGCTCGCAGCGCCGGCAGACCAGGTAATGCTGATCGCCGCCCGCGCGAGCATAGCCGTGACAGCGACCTTGCGTGTGCACGCGCCGCGCCACGCCCAGCTCGTCCAGGATTTCGAGCGTGCGATAGACCGTGACCAGCCCCAGCCGCTTGTAGATCTTTTTGCCGAGCCGGTGAATGTCGTACGGGTTGAGCTGCTCTGCGTGTTCTTCCAGCACGCTCAACACGGCCAAGCGGGGCTGGGTCAGCTTGTAGCCGGCCTGCCGCAGGGCTTTAGTTGTTTCGCTGCCGTCCATGTCGCTCATCGGTTTCCGTATTGAAACAAGTTTTCATATAGCGACTGGACTGTACCACGACCAGAGCCGCGTGTCAAGCCGGTTGAGCGGCGGCCGGATGGCGCGCGCCGGCGGCGCAGGCCGGCACAAGCAGCGACGAGTCTGTGGGCACGCGGGGTCCGTCGCGCAACGCCGATAGGACCCCGGCTGATGAGAGTGTGCGCAAAGCACAAGCTCGACACGACAGGCCAATCGCGGATGCGTTCGGCGACGCGAAGCGAGCAATCAGGTTTTGATTTCGCGAACGATTGCCGATTTAGCGGAGAGTGACGCGGGATCGGTGACAGCGCAAGCAAGTGTGGCCCTTACGAAAGAGCCGTGTGACGCGAAACGCTTCGCGCACGCACGGCCCGCAGGGGCGGACTGGCAGGGAGGCAGGCGACTGCCGTATGATGAAACCTAACCGATACTCCCGTGCGCCCATCGAGCGGATCAGGGCCTGACAAAAGGAGCAATCACCCAACGCCCGTAGAAGACGAACGCGGCCAAAGCGAAAAGA
>CAYHAR010000314.1:0-4331 GCA_964354595.1 uncultured Anaerolineae bacterium
AGCCAGGCGACAAAGCACATCACCATCACAATCTCGGCCATCGAAAACACGCGCTCGTAGAGCGAGCGGGGCAGCATGTAAAATGGGATGACCAGCGCCACGAGCGCCAGCCCCAAATCGAGCCGGAGCAGAATCAAGACAAAGAGCGCCAGTCCGCTGAGAATTGTGACGAACAGCCACGGCGAATAGTAGAACAGCGCGGAAAGGCCCAACATCGCCGCGATGCTTGTCCCCTCGTCCAGCCGCCGGAACGCGGAAGGTATCTGTTGTCCCCACGTCATCCAGGCGGAAGCGTAAAACACAATCGTTGTCGCCGCCATGAATGCAATGTGAGCTACATCGCCCAGCCGCGCAGAGACGCCGGAGGCCGCGCCACCCAATGCGGCCCATGCCACTCGCCGCGCGGCCAGCACGCCGCCGATAGCGAACGCAGCGCCCAAAACGATCAAGCCCACCAACAAAAGTTGATGCTGGCGCGCAGCCGGTGATTTAGCTTGAACCGACCAACCGACGAGCGACCACTGATTCCATCCGCGCTCGGCGACGATTTCGGCCACGTGCAGTCCATAGGGCAAATCGGTGGTGACTGGAATCATGTCCACGCTGGCTTGTTCGATATCGGGCGGGATGAGCTGCAGGAACGCGCCGTGGCTATCGCGCGGGAGTGCATTGGCGGGCTGACCGTCCACGCTGACGTAGAAATTCGCGCGGTCCGCGGCGCGGCGGACACGCAACGCCAGCCCCGTGCCGCGAAACCTGATGATGACTCTGTCGCCTGATTCGCTCCAATCCGCGCCCAGTTCGGAAAAGCGCCAATGCTGCGGCGGCGAAAACTCGGCGGGGCCTGCGATATAATCTTGGCTGTTAGGAATCCAAGAGCGTGTAGAAGGGTGATACCCGACGCCCTGAGGTGGAACGCAGTCGGTAAACGTATCACATCTGGACTCGCGGATTGCGGCGGCAACCGGGCGTAATTGCCCGTTCGAATTGACAATGGCAAATCCCCAGCGTGGATCGTCAGCCGGCGCGGCGGGCTGCCAGTTTTCCAAAATCATCACGCCCATCCATGGCCACTCACGCTCCACACGTTCCAGCGTGTTGAATGTGTAACTGGCCTGGTATTCTTCCGTTACCTGCCCCCAGACCGATGGCTTGCCCGTCCAGCCTTGCGGCAACGCGTTCCATCCAAAATGACTGGCCCACAGCGGCTTGGCCGCGTCGCCGTGCGCCTCCATCTCTTCGCGCATCAAGATGATGTGCGAAAAGTTGAGCACGTTGGCATCCACGCGCCGGTCGTCCGGGCCGGTGGAAAATCCATACGGCTTGCCGGAGGCGATGTCAAAGTATTGGCCTGCGCCGACCTCGTACAGCTTGCGCAAGTAGAGCCAATCGCTCATGTTGACGCGCGAGTTTTCGACCGTCGGCGCCAGTCCTGCCAGGAGGATGACCGCGTCTGGATCGTTGGCGCGAATCGCTTCGCGCGCCTGGCGCAGCATCTCGGCATAAGCCGTTGGATTCACCTCGCCGTTCCAGCGGTCGCCCAGGTTCGGCTCGTCCCAAATCTGGTAGAAATGAATCGCCATTCCATAGCGCCGAGCAAACTCACCTGCAAAGCGCGCGAAATCGGAAGGATCAGAAGGTGGATTTTTGATTGCGGATTGTTGATTGTTGATTTGTGCCCAGGTAGGAGATGTATCGAGCACGGCGATCAAATCGAATGCCCTGCCCCTGGCCTTGACTGTAGACCATACGATGTCATCCCATTTGTCCCAGTCGAATCGCCCGCGTTCTGGCTCGATCTCGGCCCATGGAAAAGTTTGCCGCGCCCACGAAAAGTCAGTGGCCTCGATGATGCTGCTGAGTGCGTCCGCGAGCGCTGCGTCGTCGTATTGTTCCAATGCAACATTGACACCCCAACGCGGCAAGTTGGCGTAGGCGATGGGTTGTGGAAAATCCGTTGGTATCCCGCGCGTCTCGATCTGATACTGCAACGTGACCGCGACCGCCGCCAACACAACCGCGACCAAACCGACCGCGCACACAACCGTTAGAATTTCGGATTTCGGACACCTGCACTTGCGCTTGCGCGCAGCGCAGGTGCAAGTGTTTCGGATTTCGGTTCTTGGATTTGAGGACGGAGGTTTAGAGTTCACAAAAGAGACCTTTGCGTTCTTGGCGTCTTGGCGGTTGGATGTGAGCTAGCGAGACCAGCACGGCGACTGCAAATTTCCTTCGGTGGTGAGTTGCTGCGATGCGCCGGTAGAGACATTTACGAAATAGAGATCGCGTTGATAGATGATGACGATCTGTGAGCCGTCAGGGGAAAAGTCGAAATCCGGTTTGCCTTGCAGACCGGGCTTGCTTTCGATGGGAAAGAGCCGGAGGCGGTTTGAGCCGTCGCGATCCATCCTGAACAAATCGTAGCGGCTATCGGCGCTGGCGTAGGGCGCTTGGGCGCGGCCAAAGATGATGCTGCCCGGCGCGACGTGCGGCGCAGCCCACATGCCGCTCTCGCCGGCCAGCCGCGCTTTGAGCGAGCCATCCGCCGCCAGCGACCACACGTCAAACACCGGGCTGGATTCGGCTGGCTCGCCCGCTGGCGAGGGGCCGTGTATCACGGTCACGACGAATTTGCTATCCGGCGTCCAGGCCACCGTCGGCGTCCAGGCCCAGTTGCTAAAAGTGTTGTACGCCGAAAAGCTCGCCAACTCGTTTCGCTTGCGCGTTTTCAGGTCCACAACAGCGATGCTATCGGTCGAGCCGATGGCGATGGATTTGCCGTCGGGCGACCAGAAATAGTTCGCGCCCCACCATCCAAACATCCCGCCCGTTGCAGGCTCCAGGATTTTCTCCGGGGCGCTCAATGTGCCCGCGCGAAAACCGGCGATCCACACGTCGTTGGCCGCGCGCCAACCGGGCGGGCCGCTTGACGTTGTGGCGGTCGAGTAAGCAATCATGTCGCCATCCGGCGACCATTCGGCAAAAATTACGCCAGGCGTCTTGAGCAGCTTGGGCGCGGCGTTGGCGAGGACCGTATCCACCACCCACAAGCTGTTGATGGGGCTGCCTTCAGTCGTCTGGGTCAGCGCGCCAGTAAAGAGCAGCCACTTGCCGTCGGGCGAAAGCGCAAATACGCGGCCATCCAGGTCGCCGCTGGTTGTCAGCGCGCGACGATTGCTGGTGGCCTGACGCATCACAAAGGCGTTGTTGTTGGCGATGTAGGCAATCGTTCCAGAGAACGGGACTGCGCTCAACACGTTTTCGATGCCGACCAAAACGACTTCGGTCACGGGTTGCTCGACGACTTCACGGCGAGTTTCGACGCGCTCGGTCTGCGCGCCGTCCTCAAAAGTCAGGCGAAAAGTAATGGTGAGCGCCCCGTTGCGTCCGGCCTGGAGCACTTTGGATTGACCCGCCGGTATGGTGGCATCGCGGACGGTCTGCTGGGTGAATGGGATGGTTTGTGTCTGCGTCTCGGTGCGCTGGAGGATACGCGTGACGGTGATGGTCATGCCATCGGAAATCGCCACGCTTTCCGGCGGGCGCACGCGATCCAGGTCGTTGAGTGTGACGTTGGCTTGTCGCAGCACGTCGCGCACGGTCGCGCCGGACGATTCGGCGGTGACGGGCGCGCGGGTCCCATCGGCGACGAGCACGACGCGAACCGGGTTGGCAATCGGCTTGGGCGTGGCGCACGCGGCGAGGAGAAAAATCGCTGCCAGAGTGAGAATCCGTGTTTTCATCGGGGCGAATGATACAGGGATTCGGGCGATTGGTCAACAGCAAAACCCCCGGCGTCTTGACGCCGGGGGCTGAGCCATGTTTGGGTTGCCTGGAGACGTGACTATTGGCGCAGCACCGTTGTTACTGGCGTGTGCAGTCTGCCGTACCAATCAACTTTCATTGGTCGCTTATCTCGGCGATGGCTGGGTGTCGTTTATCTTGTGCTTTCCAACTCTCGCGCCTGGCTAATATGGATGAAACACCCACGGAAGATCGAGGATCGTGGGCGTTGTTTGGGTTGTCGCGATTCAAGTGATTTGAGAGGCTTGGATGGTTCTGAGCTGTCCACCGTCTTTCATCCATCCGTGGCTGATCTAGTACCTGGCTACTTTTGCCAGGGAATTGAAAGAGCCTGCTGTCTTCCCATCGGCATCCAAGATGAGAACGGTCCCATTGGTATTCACGCCACAGACGTTGGTACCAACAGGATTTTCAATCGAGAGTCCAAAGGATCGCTATTGAACGTATGCGCCCCATTCTGAATCCGCCTTTCAAGTATGCCTTGACGAGGTTTGAGGCGTTACACTCGTCGTCCGTCAGAGACCGTG
>CAYHAR010000315.1:0-4328 GCA_964354595.1 uncultured Anaerolineae bacterium
CAATCCCAGCGCAGCCAGCGCGAGCGCGCCGATTTGCAGCGCGCGGATCGTCATGCGCCCGGCCAGGCGCGCGCCGCAGTGAGGACAAGTATCCGCGTCGGTGGGGCCGACGTAATGGCCACAACTGGAACAGGTTGCCATGCGAGCCTCCGCGTTGCGCAGCGTCAAACGTCACGACGTTTGGCGATAAGTATAGCACACCTTGGGCGATTTAGTGGTAGAATAAGCCGTCATCTGAAAATCGTAACGCGATTCTGGTGTGTGATGTCACGTCACAAACGAATCAAAATAGTGTAAGTTCAAGGCGAGGTGATGTAATGTCAGAGAGTATAGAAGCGCAAGTGAAACTAAAAGTAACCGATGCGGAAGCGCCCAAGCGCGGGCCGCGCGGGCAGGTGGTGATCTTTGGTACGTGGTGTAAAGGCTGCGGGCTGTGCGCGGCGTTTTGCCCGACGGGCGTGCTGGCCCTCGACCCGGACGGGCGGCCCGTCGTCGTCGAGCCGACCAAGTGCACCGCCTGCCATTGGTGCGACACGCACTGTCCCGATTTCGCCATCATCGTCAAGCGCACTGAGGGGGTTTGAATTGGCTGTCAAATTGATGCAAGGCAACGAGGCCGTCAGTTGGGGTGCGCTGGCGGCCGGCTGCCGATTCTACGCGGGCTATCCCATCACGCCGTCCACCGAAATCGCCGAGATGCTCTCCCGCGAATTGCCCAAAATCGGCGGCAAGTTTATCCAGATGGAAGACGAGATCGCCAGCCTGGCTGCGTGCATCGGTGCGTCGGTGGGCGGACTCAAGGCGATGACGGCCACCAGCGGCCCCGGCTTTTCGCTGATGCAAGAGCACATCGGCTACGCGGCGATGGCCGAAGTGCCGTGCGTCGTCGTGGACGTACAGCGGCTCGGTCCCAGCACCGGCCAGCCCACCAGCCCCTCGCAGGGCGACGTGATGCAAGCCCGCTGGGGCACGCACGGCGACCATCCGATCATTGCGCTCAGTCCCACGTCTGTCCGCCAATCCTTTGATCTCACGGTGGCAGCGTTCAACTTTTCCGAAAGGTATCGCACGCCCGTCATCCTGTTGATGGACGAAGTCGTGGGGCACATGCGCGAAAAGATCGAGCTGCCCTCGTCCGAAAGCGTCGAGCGTGTGGAGCGCATCGCCACCAGCGTCCCGCCTGAATGGTACAAGCCCTATGGCGATTCGCCCAGCGACGTTCCGCCGATGGCAAACTTTGGCACCGGCTATCGCTACCACGTGACGGGACTCTTGCACGATGTGGCGGGCTATCCCACGCAGCGGCTCGACGAGATTGAGCCGTGGGTCGAGCGGGTGCACCGCAAGATCGAGCGCAACCTTCAAGACATTGTGATGACGGAAGAAGACGGAACCGGGTCGGCGCGCACGGTCGTCGTGGCGTATGGCGCAACGGCGCGCAGCGCGCGGCACGCCGTCCGGCTCGCGCGCCAGCGCCGCTGCAAAGTCGGGATCGTGACACTGCTGACGATCTGGCCGTTCGCCGAAGACGTGATCGCGCGCATCTCGCGCAGTGCCCGCCACCTCATCGTCCCAGAGATGAACCTGGGGCAATTGGCGCTGGAAGTCGAGCGCGTGGCCGGGCGGAACAAGGTCGTGCGCGTCAACCGCGCCGATGGCGAGATGGTCACACCGCAGATGATTCTGGATGCGATTGAGGGTGAGTGACATGCCGCAACAAGAACAACATTCAGCTTATGCCTATCTCAGGCAAACCAAGAAATTCCCCAACGTCTGGTGCAGCGGATGCGGCATCGGCGTCGTGATGGGATCGCTCATCCGCGCCGTAGACCGGATCGGCCTGGCGAAAGACGACGTCGCCGTCGTTTCCGGCATCGGATGCACGGGGCGTATGCCGGTCTATTTGGATTTCAACACGATGCACACCACGCACGGGCGCGCGCTGGCGTTCGCCACCGGGTTAAAGCTGGCGCAGCCCAAGCTCAAGGTGATCGTGGTGATGGGCGATGGCGATGCGCTGGCGATTGGCGGCAATCACTTTATCCACGCGGCGCGGCGCAACATTGACCTGACCGCCATCGTCGTCAACAACTCGATCTATGGCATGACCGGTGGGCAATCCAGCCCGACGACGCCGCTGGGCAGCCGCGCCACAACTGCGCCTTACGGCAACGTCGAGCCGCCGTTTCCGGTCTCGGAGCTGGCGATTGCCGCGGGCGCGACGTTCGTCGCGCGCAGCACCGTGTATCACGCCGTCGAGCTGGATCGCTACATCGAGCAGGCCATCCGCAAGAACGGCTTTGGCCTGGTCGAAGCTGTCAGCTATTGTCACACCACATTCGGGCGCATCAACAAGCTGGGCACGGCGGTCGAGATGATGCGGCGGCTCAAAGACAACAGCGTCACCCAATCCGCCGCCGAAAAGCTGACGCCTGAAGATCGCGCGCTCAAGATTGTGCGCGGCGTCCTGTGCGACGTGGACAAGCCCGAATACACCGCGTTGTACCAGCAAGTGATCGAACGCGCGGGAGGAGCCGCCAACGGCAAGGCGCGCGTGGCAGGAGGCGTCTAGTGGCAACCAAGAATCACGCAGACCGCACCGAAATCCGGCTGGCCGGCGAAGGCGGCCAGGGCATGATTCTGGCTGGCATTATTCTGGCCGAAGCCGCAGCGATTTACGACGGCAAGAACGCCGTCCAGACGCAAACCTATGGGCCGGAGGCGCGCGGCGGTGCCAGCAAGTCTGAAGTCATCATCAGCAATGGCGAGATTGACCACCCCGAAGTGATCAGCGCCGACGTGCTGGTGGCGATGAGCCAGGAGGCGTGCGACAAGTACGCCTCGGGCCTCAAAAAGAACGGCACGCTGATCGTGGACGAGGAAAAAGTGGGCCGCGTGCCGACGACGCGCGCGGTCAAGGTGCCCATCACCCGGCTGGCGGTGGAAAAAACGGGCAAAGCGATCACGGCCAGCGTCGTGGCGTTGGGCGTGCTCGTCGGGCTGACGGGCGTCGTCTCGCGCGAGGCGATTGAAAAGGCTGTCACCGCCCGCGCGCCCAAAGGCACGGAAGAGATGAACCGCGCCGCGCTCACGGCCGGATTCGCGGCGGCGGATCAATTCTCCAACAAGAGCGCCGAACCCGCCGCGTGAACTGTGAAGCGTAGAGTGTAGAGCGAGGAGCGCCGCGATATGCCCGATCTTGCATCCCTTCTCGATTCCCTCAAGAAACAAAAATGGCCCGATAGCCGCACGACCTTGTTCGCGGTTCAGGCTGAAACCGGTGACGGCTCGGTCCGGCTGACAGGCCAGGTGCTGGAGGCCGCACAACGCGCCGAAGCCGAGCGCGTCGTGCGCCAGGCCGCGCCCGAGTGCAAGATCGTCAACGAGGTGGCCGTGCTTTCGCGGCCCGATACGCCCTGGGCGCTCGTGCGCGGCGCACTATCAAACCTCCGCAAGACGCCCTCCAACGGCGCTGAGCTGACAGCGCAAGCCCTGTTCGGCGAGCCGGTCGAGCTGCTCAGGCAAGACCCGGACAAGCCAGGTTGGTGGTTTGTCCGCGCGAGCGACGGCTACCTGGGCTGGACGATAGACTCGTATCTCTCGCCGTGTGAGCGCGCCTCGGCGCTCGACTATCGCGCCCAAGCCGATGCGCTCGTCCTGGCCGAGCTGGCTTGGGCCTACGTGGACCCCGAGCTGCTGGCGACAGTAGGCCGGTTGCCCTTCGGCGTGCCGGTGCGCGTGTTCGAACGGTACAACGACCTGGTGCGCATCAACTGGGAAAGCGAGCCGCCGTTGTGGGTGGCTGAGCGCGACCTGCTGCCCCGGTCCAAGCGCCCACGCCCGGACAAGGAAGGCATCGCGCAGACACTCGACTTGATGGGCCGCTTTATCGGCGTGCCGTATCTGTGGGGCGGCGAATCGCCGTTCGGATTTGATTGCTCCGGCTTTGCGCAGGCAGCACTGGAATTCCTGGGCGCCAGTCTGCCGCGTGATGCCGATATGCAGTGCGTGGCGGGTCGGCCCATCGAAGGCGAGCCGCGCCCCGGCGATCTGTTGTTCTTTAGCAGCAAATCCCCGACCGCCTCGCACGCCGAGCGAATGGGCTCGGTCACGCACGTCGCCCTCTCGCTGGGCGGGACAGAATTTATCCACGCCACCCAAGTCTTGTGGGGCGTCCAGCTCAACAGCCTCGACCCCTCTTCGCCGATTTACCGGGCGTCGCTCAAAGAGCGACTGGTTGCCGTGCGGCGGTTTGTTTAACGTACGAAATAGAGAGTAATCCCATGCATGTTACCACCTCGCCTCTCGACCTTTTCCTCCGCACGACG
>CAYHAR010000316.1:0-4315 GCA_964354595.1 uncultured Anaerolineae bacterium
TCGTCAATCGCCTTGGACGCAATCTTGGCCTGGCCCATCGCCAGGATGACGGTTGCGCCGCCGGTCGCTACGTCGCCGCCCGCGAACACGCCCTTCTTGGAAGTCTTCATCGTGTTCGGGTCCACCGTCACGCCGCCATGCTTGGCAAGCTGCAAATCGGGCGTGGTCTTGGGGATGAGCGGGCTGGGGCTTTGGCCTACGGCGATGATCGCAATGTCAATCGGGATGCGAAAGTTGGAATCCTTGACGGGCACGGGCCGCCTGCGGCCCGAAGCATCCGGCTCGCCTAGCTCCATCTTGATGCACTCGATTTCCTTCACGCGCCCGTTTTCGCCGCGAAAGGCCACCGGCCCGGTCAACAAATTGAATTGTATGCCTTCTTGCTCGGCGTGATGAATCTCTTCGGCGCGGGCGGGCATCTCGGCGCGCGAGCGGCGATAGACGATGATGGATTCTTGCGCGCCCAGGCGCAGCGCGGTGCGCGCCGAATCCATCGCCACGTTGCCTCCGCCGATGGTGACGACGCGCCGGCCGCGCGCGATGGGCGTATCGTATTCGGGAAAGCGATAAGCCTTCATCAAATTGGCTCGGGTCAGGTACTCGTTAGCCGAATACACGCCGCCCAAGTTTTCGCCCGGGATGCCCAGGAACCACGGCAAGCCAGCGCCCGTCCCCAAAAAGACCGCGTCGTATTCTTCCAGCAGTTCGTCCACCGTGGCCGCGCTGCCCACGACGAAATCCTTGACCAGCTTGGCGCCCAGGCTGCACACGTACTCGACTTCGCGCTTGACGATGGCTTTGGGCAGGCGGAACTCGGGGATGCCATACACCAACACGCCGCCCGCTTCGTGCAGCGCCTCAAAGATGGTGACATAGTGGCCCAGCCGAGCCAGGTCAGCCGCCACCGTGAGACCCGCCGGGCCTGCGCCGATGACGGCCACTTTTTTGCCGGTCGGCGGCGGCAATTCTGGAATGGATAACTCGCCCTGTGCGGCTTCCCAATCGGCCACGAATCGCTCCAACCGGCCAATCGCCACCGACTCGAATTTCTTGCACAGCGTACACACGCCCTCGCACTGTGTCTCTTGCGGGCACACGCGCCCGGTGATGGCGGGCAGGGCGTTCGTCTCTTTGATCAGGTTGACCGCCCCGCGAAAGTCGCCTTCGGCCACCAGCTTGATAAAGCCGGGCACGTTAATGTTCACCGGGCAGCCCGCCATGCAGCTTGGCTTGGCGCATTCCAGGCAGCGCTTGGCTTCGGCGATGGCGTCCTCGGGAATGTAGCCATAGGGCACTTCGTTATAGTTGTGGATGCGCTCTTCCGGCGGCTGCTCCGGCATGGGAGTCTTTTTGGGGATGATCTGTTTCTTGGCCATGGCTACTTCCTTTCCACCTCGGCCGCCGCCGCGTCCAACCGGCACTGATGCTGCTTCCATCGCTCGACTGCCAATTGTTCTTCGGCTCGATAGAACGCCATGCGAGAGAGCATCACGTCCCAGTTGACCTGGTGCGCGTCGAACTCGGGCCCATCCACGCACACAAACTTGGCGCCCTCGTTGAGCAGCACGCGGCATCCGCCGCACATGCCTGTGCCGTCAATCATGATCGTGTTCAGGCTGACGATGGTCGGCACATTGAACGGCTTGGTGGTCGCCGCGACAAACTTCATCATGATGGCCGGGCCGATAGCCCACGCGCGAGCAATCCCTCTGCCTGCTTCCAGCAACTCTATGAGCGGCTCGGTCACCAGCGCCTTGCGGCTGTACGATCCATCGTCGGTGCAGACGATCAGCTCGTCCGAGACGGCTCGCATCTTGTCTTCCCAGAACAAGAGGGACTTGTTGCGCGCGCCGATGATCGAGATGACGTGGTTGCCGGCTTCTTTGAGCGCGCGGGTGATCGGATAGATTGGCGCAATGCCGACTCCGCCGCCTATCGTGACAATCGTCCCATAGTTTTCGATCTTGGTGGCGTGCCCCAGCGGGCCGGCGACTGTAGCAAACTCGTCGCCGACCTCCAGCTTGCCCATCTGCATGGTGGACTTGCCGACTTCTTGAATGACGAGTGTGATGGTCTGCGCTTCTCGATCATAATCGGCGATAGTCAGCGGGATGCGCTCGCCCTGCTCGTCCGTCCGCACGATGACAAACTGTCCGGCCTGCGCTTTGCGAGCGACTTGGGGAGCCTGCACCACCATCATCTTGACGACGTCGCTCAAGATTTGCTTTTCCAGAATCTTGTACACAACCAGTCTCCTTCGGGTTCTCCAATCTTGGCTCGAGGCGCAGACGGCACACAACGCAGCGAACGCGCTCACAACGGGGATGACAATGACGCGCCTTTTATATGATACTCGGGGAGGGTAAAGTCCCTTAGTCCCGGATGTCACAAGGAAAGGGGGAAAAATGTCACGTCACCCCCACCCCGGCCCTCCTCCGTGAAACGGGGAAGGGGGATGCTCACGAGGTTGGGCCGGGCGTCGGCGTGGGCGTGGGTTGAGCGATGAGCCATCGAAATGATCGCGTGGCGCTAGCCGGCCCGGCGTCGGAATAAATCGGCGAGCTATCGGCGCGCGTGCCGGTCACTCGCACGACGCGCACCTGCCATTGAAAGACGCGGCGCGATTCCGTCGGCTTGGGGAACAACTCGACCGGGATGTGCCAGCCTGTGGCGCGCGTGCGCCAAGTCGTCGGCGGCGCGCCGCCTTCGACTTGCTCAAGCCGGACAGAGTAGGATTCGTTGTCGCGCAAGATGCCAACCGAAGCCCACTGCAAAAGAATCGGCTCGTCGTTGCCCTCGAACGCTTGACCCTCGGGCGGCGAAAGAAGCACCGGCGCGGCATACTTGGTAGGCCCGGTCGGCGTGGGCTGCGGCCCGGTGGTGGCAGTGCCGGTCGGGCCAATCGGGATCACAAGCTGTTGACCGGCCCGGATGGATTCGGGATCTTGGATGTTGTTGGCTTTCTGAATAATGTTCATCGGCACGCCGTACTTGAGCGAGATGCCGAGCAACGTGTCGCCGGATTGGACGACGTGCAGCACGGTGCCGGGCGTGGGGCCGGGCACAAAAGTCTCTGTTGGACGAGCCGTCGTCGTGGGGGCCGGTGTGGCGCCCGCCGCCGGAATCTGAATCACTTGGCCGACCTGAATCACGTCCGATTGTCCCAGACCGTTGAACGCTTGAAGCGCCTCGATGGTGGTATTGAACTTGGTGGCGATGGAGCCTAGCGAGTCGCCAGGGCGGACGGTGTACTTGGTCGGCGGGATGGGCGTCAAGGTCGGCCTGGGTGTTGATGTCACCGTCGGCGTGGAGGTGGGCGGGCGAGGCGTGGGCGTCTCGGTCGGCGGCAGCGTCACCGTGAAGGTGAGCGTGGGCGTGGGCGGTGGCGTCATCGCGCGTGGTCGCAGCAGCAATCCGACCACCGCCAACAGCAGCACAATCCCTCCGGCGGCAATGACGACGATTCTTCCCCGGCTGGGAATCTGCGACCACGGGAACGCGCGCGCAGGCTTGGCCTCTGCCGCTGGCGTGGTAGACGCAACCGGCTGCGTCAGTTCTGCGCCGCAGACCAGGCACGTCCTGGCGCGCGACGAGACGCTCGTCCCACAATTGGGGCAGGTGCGTGGTTGGGTGTCGGAAAGGCTAGGCCGATTTTCCATCGAGGCGTATTGCTATTGCATAGTGTATATTGCAGAAACGGAATACGCACCACGCAATACACTTTTATGACTTGATCCCGTCTAAACCTAATTCAGCAGCGCGCGCCTGCATCGCAGCTAGCACCACGCCAATGTGCTCATCGAGCGGCACACCCAGGTCGGCAGCGCACTGCTCGATCTCTTTCCGGTTCACGCCCGCAGCGAATGCCTTGTCCTTCCACTTGTTCTTGACGCTCTTGATCGTCACGTCGGCAATGTTCTTGCTGGGACGCACGAGCGACACAGCGGCGACGAGACCCGTGAGTTCATCCACCGCAGCCAGCGCCTTTTGCATCCTCGTCGTGCGAGGCACGCCGGAATAGTCCGCGTGCGAAAGCATCGCCAGGACGATCTCTTCCGGCCAGCTGCGCTCGCGCATGATCTTGGCGCCGATGGCAGTGTGCTCCGGCATCGTCGGGTTCTGCTCGTAATCAAAATCGTGCACCAGGCCGACGACTCCCCACAGCTCTTCGTCTTCGCCATAGCGGCGAGCGTAAGCGCGCATGGCGCACTCGACCGCCAGCGCGTGCTTGCGGAGCGAATCGGTCAGAGTGAATTCACACAAGAGGTTCCAGGCGTCGTCTCGATTCATCGTTTCCTCGTGGCGTAGGATACTA
>CAYHAR010000317.1:0-4300 GCA_964354595.1 uncultured Anaerolineae bacterium
CTTTGGACGGTGTGCAAGTCGTTCGAGGCGACCTGCGTGATCCAGAGGCCGTCCAGGCTTTTTGCCGGGGCGCTCGAGACGCAACACTGTATCATTGCGCGGGCGTGGTGCATCCATCTCGATTTGTCCGCGAGTTGTTTGAGGTCAACGTAGAGGGCGCTCGTCATCTGTTGCAGATCGCTGAAGGAGCAGGCGTTCGTCGGGCCATCGTCTTGTCGTCCAATTCGCCGATAGGCGTCAATCCCCATCGCGGTCATCGGTTCGACGAAGACTCGCCCTATAACCCTTACATGGGCTATGGGCGCTCCAAGATGCTGATGGAACAGGTCGTGCATGAATACCAGGCGCGGGGCAATCTCGAGACTGTCATCCTGCGCCCGGCCTGGTTTTATGGCCCGGGCCAGCCGGAACGCCAGACGAGATTCTTTCGGATGATCAGACGTGGCACGTCGCCCATCGTGGGCGATGGCGAGAATCTGCGCTCGATGGCTTTTATTGACAATCTCTGTCAGGCCATGCTGCTGTGTGAGCATTCGTCGGCTGCCAATGGTCAAACCTACTGGGTGTCCGATGAACGGCCCTACTCGATGAACGAGATCGTGGACACTGTCGAAAGGCTGATGGAGATCGAGTTCGGTCTCGACGTGGCGCATAAGCGTTTGCGGCTGCCCTCTCTGGCCGGCGAAATCGCCTGGTTGGCGGATGCGTTCATCCAGACGCTGGGTCTGTATCAGCAGAACATTCACGTTCTTTCTGAGATGAACAAGACGATCGCTTGTTCGGTGGAAAAGGCGCAAAAAGAGTTGGGGTACGCCCCCAAGGTGGGCCTCGAGGAAGGGATGCGGCGCTCGTTGGCGTGGTGCGTCGCAAAAGGCATTGACTTGTGACGCGCGGACTGACGCACCGTCTGCGCGCCGGACTGCCGGTGCTCGTCGTGGCGGGCTTGCTGGGTCTAGTGACCTTTCAGGCTTGGGCCTATTACTTTAGACTAGATCTGTCGTTAGGCCCGCGTGTGATTCTTCAGCCCTGGCTGTTGCAGCGCGGATTCGTGATGTACGAAAACGTGGCCGACCTGCACAGTCCCTTGATGCCGCTGTCCATCTCGGCTTTGCCTCTGGTGTTTTACGATGGACTGCAACAAGCCAAAGTGGTTCTGGTTGCGCTGCTCTGTTGCACAACGCTTTTGACCTTTTGGGCAGGGCAACGCAGCCTCGGCTGGCTGGGCGGACTCGGCGCGGCGCTGTTTTTCGTCGCCTGGTCGCCCATGTTCGGCTTTGGCAAGCTTTGGCACGAAAGTTTTCTCACTCCGCTCTATGCGCTGTTGCTGCTGCTGTATGATGCCTCTGCTCCCCGTCGCAAGGCCCCATTTTTCCTTTGTGTGGGATTGATCGGCGGGATCGCCATACTCGTCAAGCAGCACGCTGCTATTGTGTTCGCTGCGTTTGTTGTGTGGAGCGCTCTTGCGAGCTGGTCTTGCTATCGCTCGATGCCGCGCATTCTGCGAGAGACCGGGCTGATGATCGGCGGGGCGGTAGTGCCTGTCTTGGCGTATGCCATCTGGCAATATGCGCGAGCAGGCACGCTGCAGGGTCTCTTGTACTGGACATTGGTCTACAACCTGACGAGTGAGTACAAATCCTTGGCGGCCCTGCCGCCGAGCCTCTCCCAAGTTGGAGTGATTGTTTCCAGTTGCCTCTTGGCGCCCGTTGCGCTCTTGTACTTGATCGAGTCCAGGCGCAGAGGCGACAAGCTGTGGTTGAGCTTGGGCTGGGGACTGACGCTGTTGGCGACGAGCAGCCTCACCCTCTATCCGCGCTTTGGCTTTTTTCACCTGCAACCGGCTCTGCCGGCGATTGCGTGGCTGTCGTCGCTGACGCTCGACCGCGCTCTGCGCTCGAATGATTCCCCACGTGTCTTTGTAACGGGCGTCGCTCTTTCGTTATCTTTCTATTGGCTGATCATGGCCGGCTCCACCTACCAGCGGATCACTCAAGTAGACCCACCTCGAAAAATATGGGAGTATTCCGATCTGATGCCGCTGGCAGCAGAAATCAGGCGGCATGTGGGGACAACAGACTGCGTTTACGTCTTTCCAGACGACGAGGCAACCGCGAATCTATACTATTTGATGCGGTGTTTGCCGCCCCGGTCGTGGATATTTCACTATCCGTGGTACATGTCAGGCCCGATCAAGAGCCGCATTTTGCAGACGCTTGAGGATGACCCGCCCGTATGGATCATCCATTTTCCTGGCCGCTGGGATGTCGAACGTCACGCCCCCGAGATCATGGATTATATTTCAACTCATTATCAGCGGGTGGCCGAATTGCATTGGGCGCAGGGCCAGGCTTGGCTGCTCAGGCGCTCATCGTAGACTCAAATGAAAAGGCCATGCTTGTGGCATGGCCTCTTGGTGAGAGCTACGATCAGACGGTGGGGCGTGGATACAAGCCCAAGTTCTTGGCTACCTCTGGCACCGCCTCGTGCCAAGAGACCGCCATGATGTGCAGGCCGCGCACGCCTTCGATCTGGCGAGCCTCGTTGGCGATCTCGCAGCAAATGTCAATGCCGGCTTTGGCTTGATCTTCTTTCGATAGCCCGCGCAGCCGCGCAACAATCTTGTCTGGAACGTCCATGCCCGCGACCTGATTCGCCATGTACTCGGCGACTTTGATCGAGCGAATCGGGCCGACGCCGGCCATGATGTACACTTTCTCGTGCAACCCCATGTCCACCACGCGCTTCATAAACTCGCGAAAGCGTTCCACGTTGTAGATCAGTTGCGTCTGGATGAATTGCGCGCCGGCCACGATCTTTTTCGCCAATCGCATGGGCCGGAACTCGTAAGGTGGCGCAAACGGGTTTTCGACTGCGCCGATGAAAAAGTCGGGCGCGCGCTTGGGGATGGGCTTGCCGTTCTCAAACACCTGATGATCCCGCATCATGCGGATCATGCGGATCAAGTTGATCGAGTCAATGTCATACACGCTCTTGGTCTGCGGATGGTCGCCCCAGATCGGATGGTCGCCGCTGAGGGCCAGCACGTTGACGATGCCAAAAACCGCCGCGCCCAACAGGTCGCCTTGCAAGCCCAACCGGTTGCGGTCGCGGCAGGTGAATTGCACGACCGGGTCAAGGCCGGCTTGCTTGAGCATGATGCTGACGGCCAGGCTCGACGTGTGCACCATCGCGGATTGATTGTCCGTCACGTTATAGGCATCGGCGTAGCCCTTGAGCGTGGCGATTTGTTTCTGCACGGCTTCCGGGTTGGGGCCGATGGGCGGCGAAATCTCGACGGCGACGCCGGTATGTCCGGTGCGCAGGATTTTGGCTAGATTGCTGCCGGCGCCCGAAAGGCCGGTGTGGACGGGAGGGGGAGGTGTTGTAGCGGTTGGCGTGCTCATTTTCCCCCCAGCACTTCGTCTGCGTAACGCATCTTGGTATCGGTGCCTGTTGTGATCTGGTCACGACCGACGGAAAAAGTCACCCATGACGCCAGGCCCTGCAGCCGCCAATCCACCGGCGGGTTCAGCCGACGGATTTCGCGCGCGTATCGTGTGCGTTGTGAGCGCTCATACGCCTTGACCCACACGCAATCCATCTCGGGCTTGACTTCGCACTTGCCGTTCAACCGCACGCCGCCGCACGGCCCGTTGCGCAGACTCTTGGGGCAGTTCATCGGGCAGGTCATGCCCGTATAGTGCAGCACGCACTGGGCGCAGTTCTGGCAGTTGAACAAGAGATGCTTGCCGAATTCCTCAGGCGGCTTGACGATGCGCGACGAGCGCTCGACGCCGACGCGCTCAAAGATAGGCCGCATCAGCACCAGGACTCGCGCGGTCATCTCCCAGGCCCACACCAACGGGGTTGGGTGGTCTTGCAAAAAGGATCGTAGAGACACGCTAAACCTCCAGGGAAGGATGTTCAATGTGGGGAGCAAGAGTGGTTGTGTGACTACTTGCGGCAAGCCCACCGTTGACGATGGGATTATAATTCAATCGCACAGGGGGGGCAATCGCCGGAAATCCTGATTCTCAGGTGACAGTAGTCAGGATTGCATTTTGCCCTCTTGTCGCCTTTATGATATGCTAGGCGCGTCCTTCTCTCTTGCCCCCAGTCCAACGGTTACGCGATCAGTACTGGCGATGCGAACACACTCCGCGAGGCGCACAGTCTGTAGAACGTGGAGGGTGAGCATAGAGCGATATACCAAATGCACAGGAGGAGCACATGTTACTCATGCTCGAAGATTATCTGACCTTGCTGAAGGCACTCCACGACCAACTGGGCCGCACCATTG
>CAYHAR010000318.1:0-4292 GCA_964354595.1 uncultured Anaerolineae bacterium
TCGTCGGCGGGGCGACCATCTTGATCGGCGTGTGGCTGGTGAATCAGCGTGAAGCGAAGAGCAAAGAGCATGGAGCGTAGAGCGATGAGGCGCATGCGAGTATCGGTGATAATAGCCGCGTTGGCATTGTGTGGGTTAGCGTTGACTGTTCGATGGCTGGCGGGTGACGAAGCGCAGGCACAACCGGGCTGGCAGATTGTCTACATCACTTACCATGACCGAACCGACCTGGAACAGTTGGCCGCACGACTGGACATCTGGGAGGTTCACCCCGAAGCTGATTTCGTCGTCGCGCGAGTCAGCGCCGCAGAGTACGATTGGCTCTTGAGCCAAGGTTACCCGGTGACGGTGAACTCGAGTCCGCGAGCCTTTTCGCCAGCCGATTACGAGTGCTATCGCACGGTTAACCAGCACTATGCCGACCAAGACGCATTCGCCTCGGCTTACCCCGCGCTCACGCAAATTATCACCATCGGCGCGAGCTACGAAGGCCGCCCGTTGCGCGTCATCCAGCTCACGAACAAGAATCACGCTGTCCCGGATAAACCACGCTTTTTCCTGATCGCCAACGTGCATGGCCGCGAATTCATCACGCCGGAAGCGGCGCTGCAGTTCGTCGCACTGCTGTTGAACGGCTACGGCCACGACGCCGACGCGACGTGGCTGCTCGACTGGCACGAGATTCACGTCCTGGTCAGCGCCAACCCGGACGGGCACGCGCGCAACGAAGGGACGTACACCTGGTGGCGCAAGAACGCTCATCAGAACGGATGCCCCAGCACTTACGGCACAGACTTGAATCGCAATCACGACTTTCAGTGGGGAGGCGTTGGGTCGAGCAGTGACACTTGCAGCGAGATATATCGCGGCCTGTCGCCTGCGTCCGATTGGGAGACCCAGGCTATTCAGAATTACACTGTCGGCCTGTTCCCCGATCAACGCGGCTCGCTCATCACCGACACTGCGCCTATGACGACGACTGGCGTGCTCATCTCGCTGCATAGTTACAGCAATCTCGTCCTGTGGCCGTGGGGCTTTACGTACACACCCTCTCCAAATGATTTGCAGCTCGAGCAGCTTGGCCGCAAGCTGGCAAGCTACAACGGCTATACTCCTCGGGCTGCGTATGGGCTTTATCCCACTTCTGGAACGACCGACGATTGGTCGTATGGCGCGCTCGGCATCGCGTCCTACACCTTCGAGATGGGAACAGCGGCAGATGGATTCTTGCCGTCGTGCATTCGCTACAACGCAATCATCAGCCCGAATCTCGACGCGCTCTTTTACGCTGCTCGGGTCGCGCGCGCGCCGTATCAGCTCAGCGCCGGGCCGGATGCGCTCACGCCGACGATCACACTGGATGGAGCGATCACTCGCACGGCCCGACTCACGGCGACTATTGTCACCACAGCCAGCCAGGTCATCTCGGCTGCTGAAATCTACGCCAACACGCCGCCCTGGGCGGGCGGCGCGCCCAGCATCGCTTTTCCCGCTGATGGCGCATTCGATAGCTCCGTTGAAACCATCACGGCCACGCTTAGCGTGAGCGGCTATGGGCGTCACCTGATTTTTGCGCGCGGGCAGGACACAGCGGACAACTGGGGGCCGGTTTCCGCAGCGTTCCTCGACGTGCCGTGGCCGCACAATTACTACTTCCCGATGGTGGCGCATCAATGACCGACGGTCATACATCAACTTTGACATTTGACGCGCGTGGCGTATACTTGCTATCATACGTCAACGGGCGCGACGTCTAGAGCACACGCGGCGTTGGAGACTGATTCATGCGATCATTGTACGTGACCTCGGTTCAAAGCTTTTCCGGCAAAACGGCCATCTGCCTGGGCCTGGGCCGACGAATGCAAGCCGATGGCTTCAAGGTCGGCTATTTCAAACCACTCGGCACCGAGCTGCGCCAGGTCGGCACACGGCTTTACCACGACGAAGACACCTTGTTCGCCAGCCAGGTGCTCAATCTGTCCGAGCCGCCTCAGGTTCTCGCGCCGGTCTGCTTGACGCCTGACCTCATCAAAGAGCAACTCGCCGGTTCTACTCAAGACTTGATGACGCTCATCATCGAAGCGTACAACATTGCGCGCCAGGACAAGGATGTGCTGGTGCTCGAAGGCGGCGCGACGCTGCGCGAAGGTTACGCCGTCGGGTTGGCGACAGGCAAGGTCGCCAGAATGCTCGGCGTGCCCGTGATGGCCGTCATCAAGTACGATAGCGACCTCCACATTGTGGACGACGCGCTCTCGGCGCAAGCCTGGCTGGGCGATCAGCTCATCGGCGTGGTGATCAACCACGTTCCACCGACCCGATTAGCTTTTGCCTGCGAAGTGGCTGCGCCCGCGTTGGAACGTCGCCGGGTCAGCGTGTTCGGCGTGTTGCGGCAAGAAGAGCATCTGGTGGCAACCACGGTCGGCGAAATCGTCCACGCCGCCGAGGGGCAAATCCTGTGTCGCCGCGACAAGCGCGACGAGCTGGTAGAGAACCTGCGGGTCGGCGCGATGAGCGTGGAAGAGACCAGAACTCGCTTGATGGACAATCTGCCTCTCAACGTCGTCAGCGCAGACGAGGCACGGACTCGTTTGGGGCGCGTCCCGAACAAAGCCGTCATCACCGCCAGCGACTATACAGAAATGATTTCCGTAGCGCTCGAGACCGGGGCCAAGCTCATTCTCCTCACCGGCAAACAAGAGCCGGACCAAAATCTTTTGCAGCGGGCCGTGAACCTGGGCATCCCCGTCGCGATGATTCCACACGACACGCTGCGCGCGATTGATCGCATCGAACGGCTGTTTGGCAAAAGCGGTCTGACGCAGGCCGCCAGCCTCACGCGCCTCGAAGCGCTGATGGAAAGATATTTCGACTTTGAGCGGTTTTACGAGCGAATGGGGCTGACCCCGGGACAGCCCGTTCCATAAATCGAGCAAAATACCAGAGATCTCGGATTCTTGGCGTCCTTGGCAACGTGGCTGAGGCCCTTTATCAGGAGGAACTATGGCAACGATTGAATGGATCACCGCCCGCGAGATTTTGGATTCGCGCGGCAACCCGACGGTTGAAGCCGAAGTGACGTTGGACGACGGCGCGTTGGGACGCGCGGCGGTTCCCTCCGGCGCTTCCACCGGCGCGCACGAGGCGATCGAGCTGCGCGACGGCGACAAGTCGCGCTACGGCGGCAAGGGCGTGCTCAAAGCGGTCGAGCACGTCAACACGACCATCGCCGATGAGCTTTTGGGCTGGGAGGCCGCCGACCAGGTGGGCATTGACGAGACGCTCATTCAACTGGACGGCACGCGGGACAAGTCCAACCTGGGCGCGAATGCCATCCTGGGCGTCAGCCTGGCTGTGGCCAAAGCCGCGGCGGACTCGGCGGGATTGCCGCTGTATCGCTACATCGGCGGCGTGGAAGCGCGCACGCTGCCCGTGCCGATGATGAACATCCTCAACGGCGGCAAGCACGCCGACAACTCGACCGACCTGCAAGAGTTTATGGTCTTGCCGGTCGGCGCGCCGACCTTTGCCGAGGCGCTGCGCTGGTGCGCCGAGACCTACCAGTCGCTCAAAAAAGTGCTCAAGAAAAAGGGCTACAACACCAACGTCGGCGACGAGGGCGGCTTTGCGCCGAGCCTGGGCAGCAACGCCGAAGCAGTCGAGGTCATCTTGGCCGCGATCGAGGCGGCCGGCTACAAGCCCGGCGAGCAAATCTATATCGGCCTCGATCCGGCGTCAACAGAGATCTTTGAAGACGGTGTGACCTACAACCTGAAAAAGGAAGGCCGCCGCTTGAGCGGACGCGAGATGGTCGAGTTCTACGCTGACTGGGTCAGCAAATACCCCATCCTCTCCATCGAAGACGGCCTGGCCGAAGACGACTGGAAGTCGTGGGCGATGATGACGGACAAGCTGGGCGGCAAAATCCAGATCGTCGGCGACGACCTGTTCGTGACCAACACCGCGCGCATCGCGCGCGGGCTGAAGGAAAAGTCCGCCAACTCGGTGCTCATCAAGCTCAACCAGATCGGCACGCTGACCGAGACGCTGGCCGCCGTGCGGATGGCGCACCGCGCCGGGTGGACGGCGGTCGTCTCGCACCGCAGCGGCGAAACGGAAGACGCCACCATCGCCGACCTGGTCGTGGCTGTCAACGCCGGGCAGATCAAGACCGGCGCGCCGTGTCGCTCTGACCGCGTGGCCAAGTACAACCAACTGCTGCGGATCGAAGAAGAATTGGGTGAATCGGCGGTCTATGCGGGCAAAAGCGCGTTTGTTCAGTTAAAGTGATC
>CAYHAR010000319.1:0-4281 GCA_964354595.1 uncultured Anaerolineae bacterium
TACCTTGGCTTCGGTCTCATCCGCTGGGATAACTTCGCGGGCTTCAGCGTGCTGCGCAACCATCGTGAGATTCAATGGTTCCAAGATGTCATCCACTTTAAGCACAGGGATTGCCCCTTCCTGAATAAGCGTATTGGGCAATTCGCTACTTCGCTGCAAGATATTTCCTGGTACAGCAAACACATCACGTCCCTGTTCCATGGCGAATTCGGCAGTGATTCGCGCACCAGATGGTGCAGCGCCTTCCACGACCAGCACGCCCAACGATAGCCCGCTGATGATGCGATTGCGCGGCGGAAAGTTCTTGCCCTCCGGCGCTGTGCCCACCGGGTAATCCGTCACGAGCGCGCCGTGCTCGACAATTTGCCCGGCGAGCTTGCGATGCTCCGGCGGGTAAACGTGGTCAATCCCATGTCCCAGCACCGCGATGGTGCGCCCGCCCGCTTCGATAGCTGCTTGATGTGCTGCCGCGTCAATCCCGCGCGCCAGGCCGCTCACAATCGTCACGCCGCTGCGCGCCAAGTCACTCACCAGCGACCGGGTCACCTCGCGCCCGTAAGCCGTCGCGCGCCGCGTGCCAACGACGGCCATCGCCCATTGATCGGCCAAAGCGAACGCGCCCTTGATATAGAGCAGCGGGGGAGGCGCAGCGATGGATTTGAGCTGCGGAGGATAATCGGCGTCGTCCCATGTGACACATCGCGCGTCCAGCCGCTTGACCCTGTCCACTTCAGCGTCCAGGTCCATGGCCGCGCGAGCAGCCAGCAGATATTCCAACGCGCGCCGGTCGAGGCCCGCTTCGCGCAAGTCGGCAGACGTGGCGCGCCAGGCCGTCTCCAGGTCGCCGAAATGATCGAGCAATGCGCGGAGCTTGGCCGGGCCAATGCCCATCACGCGGTTGAAACCCACCCAATAACGGATGTCGCTCATCTTGCCCTGTCGCGTATTGCGTATTACGTGTTGCGTGACGGAATACGCAACACGCAGCACGACTATACTTTAAGTGGGCGGAATGGTCAAGCCTCGTCAGGTAGCAGGCCGGGCAGTAATGTCACCGTCATCGTGCCGGCATCCAGGTCAATCGCGCGCACGACCTCGACGCGAGCGGGGAGCAGAACCTCGCCGCGCGGCCCGTGGACGACGTACACGTCGTTCGCGCCGGTGGAGAGCACTTTTACGACTTGGCCCAGCGGCTCGCCGTTGGTCGTGACCACGCTCAAGCCAATGATCTGATGTTCGTAATACTGGCCCGGCTCGAGCGGCGTAGCATCCTCGTGCGCGATCTGCACGAGCTGGCCGCGCAATTCTTCCGCCGCGTCGCGGTCGCGCACGTCGGCCAACTGCAACAATAGCTCGTCGCCGTGCCAGTGAAAGCGCATCACCTGGTGTGGCGTGGCCTCTTTGCCCACGTAGACGCGCAAGAGCCTCTCCAGCTTTTCCGGAAAGCCGGTCAGCACTTTGAGCTTCAATTCGCCGCGCACGCCAAAGGGCTTGACCACGCGAGCGATAGCTAAATAGCGAGGCTCAGGGGTACGGTGACTCCCTGAGCCTCGCGTGTCAGGCATGTCCATGTTGTTCCCACGACAGGGCGTTCAGGTCAATTGGTCACATGATTTCCAACGTGACCCGCTTGCCTTCTTTGGCAGCCAAGACGCGGACGAGCGCGCGCATCGCATTCGCCACGCGCCCTCCCCGACCAATGACTCGTCCCATATCGCCGGAAGCGACACGCAACTCGATGATGGTCGAGTTGCTCCCCTGCACCTCGCTGACCTTTACTTGCGCAGGATCATCTACCAGCGATGTGGCGATGTATTCGATGAGGTCTTTCATTTTAGATGTCTCCCTTCCTGGCAACGATCAATGAATGGGATACTTGAAAGGGAGCCAGGCTCGTGTTCAAGCCGCCGGTTGTTCGGCCGGCGTCCCAGCTTCTTGCGCCTTTCGCTTGGCTTTCTTGCTGGGCGTGCCGGCTGCTTCTGGCGACCCGGTCTTGGGGCTGATGCTCGGCTCGGCCTGAGCCGCTTCTGCCAACAGCGCGTCCAACGCCTCGCCGGATTTGAGCCGGGCGAATCGTCCCATCGTCCCGCGCTTGGTCAGCAGGCGAGTCACCGACTCGCTAGGCTGAGCGCCGACGCCCAGCCAATGCAGCACACGCTCCTCGTTGACCTGGACGGTCTCTGGGCGCGTGCGCGGATTATAAAAGCCAACTATTTCAAGGAACCGCCCGTCGCGCGGCGCCTCTACGTCGGCCACCACCATTCGATAACTCGGCTGCCCTTTGGAGCCGATCCGGCGAAGTCGAATGCGTACCACTGTGTTCTTTGCTCCTTCAGAATTTCCAAGCTTTTGCTGATTTGCAAATCAGCAACTCGGTTAGCGAAACATGGATAGTAACCCACGGCCTTTTTGGCCGGAAAACTGCTTCATCATCCGCTGCATCTGGCGGAATTGCGTCAGCAGTTGATTCACTTCCTGCACGGTCGCGCCCGATCCGCGCGCCACGCGCCGCTTGCGGCTGCCTCCCAAAATTTCGGGGTGATGCCGCTCCTCGGGCGTCATCGAGTTAATGATCGCTTCGATGCGTCGCATCTGGCCGTCGGCCAGCTCGGGTGCCACGTCCAGCTTGGCCTTTGACATGCCGGGGATCATGTCGAGCACCTGGCTGAGCGGCCCCATCTTTTTGACTTGCTGAAGCTGGCCGAGAAAATCTTCCAGGTCGAATTTGGCTTCGATGAACTTTTGGGCCAGCTTTTGAGCCTGCTCCTGGTCCATCGTCGCCTCGGCCTTTTCGATCAGCGTCAGCACGTCGCCCATCCCCAAGATGCGCGAGGCCAATCTATCGGGCTGGAAAGGCTCGAGCGCGTTGGGCTTTTCGCCCACGCCCAGGAACTTGATCGGCACGCTGGTCACGGCGCGGATGCTGATGGCCGCGCCGCCGCGCGCGTCGCCATCCACTTTGGTCAGAATCAAGCCGGTGAGCGACACGCGCTTGTGGAACTCGTCGGCCACGCGCACCGCGTCCTGGCCCGTCATCGCGTCGGCCACCAGCAAGATTTCGCGCGGCGACGTGATTTGCTTGACCTTTTCAATCTCGGCCATCATCTCGTCGTCAATGTGCAGACGGCCGGCCGTGTCCAGGATGACTACGCCGTAAGCCGCTTCGCGCGCGCGCCTCAGCGCGTTGCGGCAGATTTCGGGCGGCGGAACCTGGGTGCCTTCTTCGTGCACGGGAATATCGAGCTGCTGGCCGAGCACTTGCAGTTGCGTTATCGCCGCCGGGCGGTAGGTATCCGCCGCGACGAGCAAGGGGCGCTGGCCGGAGCCTTTGAGTCGCAGCCCTAGCTTGGCCGCCACCGTCGTTTTGCCGCTGCCTTGCAAGCCGACGAGCATGATCACCTGCGGCGGCGGCCCCGAAAGGTCGAGCGGCGCGGGCTTGCCGAGCGTCGTGATCAACTCTTCGTGAACGATTTTAATGATCTGTTGCGCGGGAGTCAGCGCCTTGCGGACTGCAACTCCCACCGCGCGCTCTCGCACGCGGCCCAAAAAGTCTTTGACGACGGAATAGTGAACGTCGGCTTCCAGCAGCGCCAGGCGCACCTCGCGCAGCGCCGCGTCCACGTCCGCCTCGCTCAGCACGCCGCGCTTGGAGAGCTTGTCAAAAACCGCTTGCAGCTTGCTGGTCAGCCCCTCAAACATCGGTCGTGTCCCCTCGCTTGGGCAAGCGTGGATTGTAACCGATGCAGGGGGATTCGTCAAGTTGAGGGCGACGAGTGATTACCCTATTTGAGCGCTCGCAGCGCAGCATGCTTTTGACGATAGAACCCGGCAGGCTCGGAGGGACGGTCCACAACAGGCAAACTGTAATCTACTCCATCGGGTGACTCTACAATATTGATACCGCTGGCGAATTCCCGTTTGCGCTTGGTACTCCCCGGCAGGCCATGTGTCGCTTGCCGGACGAGCGCAGTGAATCCGAATTCGCCAGGGGTTTCCAATATTGCCGAATAGAGTAATCACCCGGGAAATCAGATTTGCCAATCCAGCCAATCTATGTTATTATTCGCGTCCGCCGGACGCGAGTCGCGGCAATTATTTGTTGCCTGTCGTTAGGCAGAAACGCCCACATAGCTCAGTCGGTAGAGCATCCCCTTGGTAAGGGGAAGGTCATGGGTTCAAGTCCCATTGTGGGCTCCTGACGACGACTGCGAGGAGGAACATCAGCTATGGCGAAGGAACATTTTGCGCGCACCAAGCCGCACGTCAACGTGGGGACGATTG
>CAYHAR010000320.1:0-4272 GCA_964354595.1 uncultured Anaerolineae bacterium
AACGCCTTGCACGGTTTGGTGCGCTGGACGATTCGGCGCTCGACCCTGGCGAGACTGCTTGCGCTCCGGATGGACGATCTGTTTTACGGTCGCCGGCCCAAGACGCAGCTCGCTCAACTTGAAGAGGAGTATGGTATACTGTAACTCGACGTGGTAAGCTGACGGTTGGAGTGTAGCACGAGGGGCTGCTTGCGCCGGCGCGGGCCGATGTCGCCGATCAACGAGCGACGCTGCGCGATGCCGTGCCGAAGCGCGTCTCGCCGCCCCCGAGTCCGACAAACCATAGGGGAGTCTCTATGCCGACTGTCTCTATCTTTGACGGCATCAAAATCCTGATGTACTATCGCGAGCACTATCCCCCGCACTTTCACGCCGAGCGCGGTGACGAAGCCGCCGAAATCGGGATTGACCCGATCCTAGTCCTGGAGGGCAGTCTGTCCAGGGCGACCCGCGCCAAAGTGTTTGAATGGGCGGCCATTCACCAGGCCGAATTGCGCGCCAACTGGGAACTTGCTCGCGCCGGCCTGCCGCTTTTGCCGATTGCGCCGCTGGACTGAAAGGAGTCGCGCCAATGATTATTCATGTGACTCGAGTTGAGGTGGTGGGGCCGTGCTCGCTTGATCTGACGTTCGACAATGGCATTCGCAAGCGCGTCAATCTTCGCCAGGAGCTGTATGGCGAAATCTTTAAGCCGTTGCGCGATCCAGCTTACTTTGCCCTGGCGTATCTCGATCCCGACTCGCGTACCGTGACCTGGCCGAACGGGGCTGATTTTGCCCCGGATTACTTGTTTCACATGGAGCCGGAAGCGGCCCCGGCGGAACTGGCTTTTGCTTGAGTAAGGGCTTGCAACCATCAGTCAACGGTCGGCCTGCCAGGCATGATACCGGCGCAGCGCGCCAGCCCATCAAGGACAGCGAGCACTAGAACGATTACGGTTTGCCACTTGAGACGCATTCAAGTCAATGCGGACGAGGTTGGAATTGCTCGCAGAGGCGCACCGCAGCTATCGCGTCCGCGCCGTGAGCATCGCAGCCCATTTCCTTCGCCAGGCGCGGAGTGGTGCACGCTCCTCCGATGATGATTTTGACCTGCTGTCGCAATCCGGCTTCGGTGATCGCCTCGACGACCGTCCGCAGTTGGCCCACCATCGGCGTGAGCAGCGCCGAGAGCGCCACCACATCGGCCCGGCGCTGGCGCACCGCCTCGACGATACGGGCAGCGGGGACATCCACTCCCAGGTCAATGACCTCGAACCCGGCTGCCTCTACCATCGCGCGCACCAGGTTCTTGCCCAGGTCGTGAATGTCTCCCTTCACGGTCGCCAGCACGACGACGCCCTTGCCCCGTACGTCGCTCATCTTGAGCAAGGGTTCCAGCGGCGCGAGACCCTCTTTCATCAACTCGCTCGCCAGCACGAGGTCGGTCAGGTAATACTCACCGGCCTCGAAACGCTCACCCACCCTCCGCAGCCCGGCGCAGAGTCCGTCGTTGAGCACGGTTCGCGGCTCGGCTCCGGCCTGGAGCGCATCGCGCACCCGCGCCGCCACAGCGTCAATGTCCAGACTCGTCACCGCGTCCAATACGCGTCCAATCGCCTCTTGGTTATTCATCGTATGCCTCCGGGTGTCGTGAACCAGTTAGTCGAGCGCCAGCGGATAGGTTCCGTAGCGATGGGTGAACTCGATCATCCAACGGGTATTTTCGACCTTGACGGCGTTATGCGAGTTGGTCATGGCCATGATGAACCCGCCATCCTGCGCCGCCGCCCGCAGCGCCGTCTTGACAGCCTCCTCGACCTCTTGGCGCGTACCGTCGCTCATCACGTGGGCAATGTCCAGGTTGCCAAAGATGCACATCCGGTTGCCCACGCGCTTTTTGACCTCGGCCAAATCTAGGCCGGCAGTTGGCTCTAGCGAGTGCACGCCGTCAAAGCCCCAGTCCACAAACAGGTCGAGCAACTGGTTGACGTTGCCGCAAGAGTGAATGATGATCTTGAGGCCGCGCTGGTGGGCCGCCTCGGTGATGCGCCGCAGGCTCGGGCCAAAAAACTCGTCCAGGACGCGCGGCGAGGTTTGGGGGCCGCTCTTGAAACCCATGTCGTCCGAGTAGACAAAGCCGGGCATCCCGGCGTCGGCGGTCGCGTGGAGAGCGGCCAGGTAGATGGACTCGTAGTGCTTGACCATGCGCCGCACGTGGTCCGGATTGCGGCGCAGCGCCACCGCAAAAGCCGGCAGACCCATCACTTGCGTGGCGCTTTCCCACAGGCCCGAAAACAAGCTGCCCATCAAATAGATGCGGTCGCCATACCGGTGTTGCAGGTCGGCATACACCCGCTGGATAGTCTTGTGCAACTTGTCAGGATCAGTGCGAGGCCAGGCCTCCCACTTGTCCGGCGAGGTCAACAGCCCCTCCCGATACATGGGCGTGTCCACATTGCCGTCGGGATCGGCCACCAGGTCGTACAGCTTGCCAAAGATGTCGGTGGCCTGCCGGTTATCGCGCAGCTCAAAGATGGCCGAGTACATCACCCAGGAACAGTCATAGCCCATCGCGATATCGGCCTCGATCTTTTTGGCCATGAATTTCTCAAACTCGCGCCGGAACCAGCCGGAACTGTTGGCCAGCGGGGCGGCCCATTTGACTAACGCGCCCGTGACGCCCTGCTGGAGCAGACTGAGCGGCATCGCCTGGCCTGTTTCACCCAGAATCTCGTAAATCTGATTCTGCTCCTCGGTGCAAGAAAACACCGGCGTCCGGTCCGGTCGCTGCAAGTTGAGCGCGGCAATCGTCCGTTCGTGGCAGTTCATTCATTCCTCCTTTGCTTTTCGGCCAGACCCGCGCGGGCATCGGCCTCAGCCACCATCGCCTTGAGCGCGTCCAGCGTTTCGACCGGCAGCGGGATCGGCTTGTGAGTGGCAATGACCTGGCGCGCAAACTCGCGCGCCGTCTGCGTCGCCGTCCGTTGACCGGCCTGCGCCCAGGCGTGATACAGCTGCCGATCCAGGATGCGCGGAGTCCACACGTCGCGGTAATGTCGCTTGGTGTGCGGCGCGCTGAGATAACTTCCGCCCGGCCCGACTTGGTGTATAGCATCCAGCGCCAATGTCTCGGGTGTGATCTCGATCCCGCGCAAGAGCCGCCGCACAAAGCTAATGATCTCGTCGCACACAACCATCATCTCGTAAGAGCACGTCAGGCCCGATTCGACGTAGCCGACGTCGTGGACGAGGTTCGCGCCGCTGAGCGCCGTCCACAAAATCCACAGCGCGCTTTCGATGCCGGCTTGAATATCCGGCAGCTTGGAATCCGAGCAGCCCGCAAAGCCCCAGACCGGCACGTGATAATAATAGTGCGCCAGCTCGGCCATGCCCATGCAGTGCAGCATGAACTCGGGCGAGGCGTAAGTGCTGGCCATCGTGCGCATGTCCAGCGGCCCGCTGCCCGAGCCCCACACGAACGGCGTCCCCTTGCGCCGCAGTTGAGCGATCGCCAGGCCGCTCAACACTTCGGCGTTCGCCATCGCCAGGCTGCCCGCCGACGTCACCGGCGCGGACGCGCCCTCAATCGGCCCCGGCGCATAGACGAACGGCAAGCCCCGGTCGGCCATCATCAATACTTTGCGCAACGCCGACTCTGAATGTTGCAGCGGCGAGGTCGGCTCAAGATACGCCAACAAAAACGGCTTGAGCGTCAACTCATCCGAACCGCCTGCAACCGTTTCCGCCATCGCGATAATATCAGCCAGGCCAGCCTCGTCCCACGCGGTAAAGACGATGGGCTTGGTCGTGTTCTCCATCATCGCCAGGAACGAGCGCCGATCCGAAGTCGCCACGGGCACGTCGGAGGGCAGCGCCATGGACATTACAAAGTCGAGGTTGGGCAGAGCGTCCACCAGTCGCGCGACGTTGCCGACGTCCGCCAGCCGCGAGGGCCGGCGCTCGCCTGTCTCCAGGTCGAGCGTGTGGGGCAAGTCAGAGCCGGTGCCGAAATACGACCGGTGGCCTTCCAAGAAAACGCGCGGCTCGCCGGTTCGATGGCACAACACGATCCGGGAAGGCGCATACAGCAGCGCGTTCTCGACGACGGCAGGCGGAAAGCGCACCAGGTTGCCGTCGCTGACGATGCAACCGGCGTCCTTGAGCAACGTCAGCGATTCGGCTTCGCGCACGCGGACGCCGGTGCGGCGCAAAATCTCGAGCGACGCCAGGTGAATCTCGTCGAGCTGGGCGTCGGTGAACGTGCGAAAGCCGGAAGGCGAGGGAGTGGGAA
>CAYHAR010000321.1:0-4270 GCA_964354595.1 uncultured Anaerolineae bacterium
GGCTATTTCGCCGCCGAAGGCATCGAGCTGCAGTTCGACTATAGCTATGAGACGGACGGCATGAAGCTCGTCGGCGCGGGCCAGTTGCCCTTTACGCTGGCCAGCGGCGAGCAAGTGCCGCTCGCTCGCGCACAAGGATTGCCGGTGGTTTACGTCGCACAGTGGTGGCAAAGGTTCCCCGTCGTCGTCGTCTCGCTGGCGGAAAAGAATATTGTCAAGCCGGCCGACCTGGCTGGCCGCCGAATCGGCGTGCCCATCTTTGGCGGCGCAAGCTACATCGGCTGGAAGGGATTGGTGTGGAAGGCCGGCCTGGATGAATCCACGATGAAAGTGAGCGACATTGGCTATACGCAGGTGGCCGCGCTTACGCAAGACAAAGTGGATGCGGCGGTGTGCTACGCCAACAACGAGCCGGTGCAGCTCCGCCGCATGGGCCAGTCCATCAACGTCATCGCCGTCAGCGACTATACCAACCTCGTCTCCAACGGAATCGTCGCCAACGAAGACACCCTCGCCAAAAAGCCGGAGCTTGTTCGTGGCATGGTGCGTGCATTCTTGCGCGGCCTGCGCGATGCGATCAGCAACCCCGACGAGGCCTTTACGATTTCCAAGAAATTTATCGAGGGCCTGGGCAAAGATGCCGAGACCGACGCGGCGCAAAGACAAGTGTTGGCAGCCTCCATCGAGTTGTGGAAAGCGCCCAAGCTCGGCGCCTGCGACCCCGCCGCGTGGCAGACGACGGTGGACGTGCTCAAGCAGATGAAGCTGCTGACGGCCGATATGCCAGCGGACAAGTTGTACACGAATCGGTTTGTGGACCAAGTCAAGTAGGGGCGACCCTTGTGGTCGCCCAAAAGCGCAGGCATGTCAACCGACCCCGTCGTCCAGTCAGGTCAGCCAATCAACAGCGCGCCGGTGATGGCCGTCGAGCGCGTGAGCCACGTGTATGCCAGCCCGCAAGGAGAGACCAAGGCGTTGGCGGATGTTTCGTTCGAGGTCGCGCCACAAGAATTTGTGTGCCTGGTGGGACCTTCGGGCTGCGGCAAGTCCACGCTGCTGCGGCTGATGGCCGGGCTGCTGCGACCCACACAAGGCCAGGTCTGCCTCGATGGTCAAACGCTCACCGGGCCGCATCGCCAAATCGGCATCGTGTTCCAACGCGCCAACCTCATGCCGTGGCGCTCGGTGCGCGACAATGTTTTGCTGCCGCTGGAACTGGAGGGCGTTCCGCGCGACCCAGCCATCCAACGCGCCGACGCGCTGATCAAGCTGGTGGGGCTGGCCGGCTTTGAGCGCGCGCTTCCGCGCAATCTCTCCGGCGGGATGGAGCAGCGCGTCGCCATCGCCCGCGCGCTGATCCACGATCCCGAGATTCTGCTGCTCGACGAACCGTTCGGCGCGCTCGACGCGATGACGCGCGAGCGGATGAGCCTCGAGCTGCTGCGCATCTGGCAAGCCAGCCAAAAAACGGTGGTGATGGTGACGCACAACATCCAAGAGGCCGTGTTTCTGGCCGACCGTGTGCTGGTAATCACGCCGCGCCCGGGCCGCGTCCGCGCGACGTTCGACATCCCCCTGCCCCGCCCGCGCGACATTGCGGTACAATATGGCCGGTTGTTTGGCGAATTGGCCGGGCAGGTGCGCGCGGCCATCGGATAGGGATATGGAAATCAAAGGCAAAGTTGCAATTGTCACGGGTGGCGCAGTGCGCCTGGGCCAAGCGTTGGCGCTGGCGTTGGCCGAGCGCGGCGCGCGGCTGGTGATTCATTACGGCTCTTCAGCCGGCGCGGCGCAAGAGACCGTCGCGCAAATCCAAGCGATGGGCGGCGACGCCGTGGCGATTCAAGCTGATCTGCGTCAGACGACTGAGGCGCAATCGCTCGTCGCGCGCGCTGCAGAGCATTTTGGTCAGCTTGATATTTTGGTCAACAGCGCGGCGATTTTCAAGCCGGGCGATTGGAGCGACACGACTGAAGCCGACTGGGACGAGCATATCACCATCAATCTCAAAGCGCCCTTCTTTTTGAGCCAGGCCCTGGCCGCGCACGTGGGCCGTGAGCGGCGCGCGCACATCATCAACATTGCCGACTGGCGAGCCGCTCGCCCCAATGCGCATTACATTGCTTACACGTTGACCAAAGCTGCTTTGATCACCATGACCCAAAGCCTGGCGCAGGCGCTCGCCCCCAACATTCAAGTGAACGCGATTGCGCCGGGCCTGATCCTGCCCCCGCCAGGCAAGGATCAAGCTGACCTCGACCGGATGGCGGAAAAAATCCCCGCGCGTCGAATCGGCTCGCCGGCCGAAGTGGCCAAGGCGCTGCTCTTTTTGCTGGATTCCGATTTCGTCACGGGCGACGTCATTCCCGTCACCGGAGGCGAGCATCTCTAACCCGCCGACGCATTGCGCGAAGCGTGCGCCGGCTACGAATTCAATATGACAGACAAAATTCAAATCCAAGACCTGCTCCTGCGCGCCATCATCGGCATCAACGACGAGGAACGCCGCAACCGGCAAGACGTGCTGATCAACATCACGCTGCACGCCGATACGCGCGCCGCGGGGCGTTCCGACGACATGGCCGATGCAGTCAACTATCGCACGCTGACCAAGCGCATCATCGCGCTGGTGGAAAATTCCCAATTCTACCTGGTCGAAAAGCTGGCCGCCGAAATTGCGGCGCTGTGCCTGGATGATCCGCGCGTCGAGCGGGCCGACGTGCGCGTGGAAAAGCCCGGCGCGCTGCGCTTTGCCCGCTCGGTCGGCGTGGAAATCCAGCGCACCCGCGCCGATTTGGAAAAGCGGACGAACCGCGTGCTGGTGTCGCTCGGCTCCAACATCAATCCCGAGCACAACCTGAAAGCGGCCGTGCAGCGATTGGCGTCGCGCTTTCGCCTGCGGGCCGTCTCGCCGGTCTATGAGACGACGCCGGTGGGCAAGACCGACCAGCCCGACTTTATGAACGCGGCGGCGCTCGTCGAGACCGACCTGGATGCCGCCGAGCTAAAGCAAGCCCTCCAAGCGATTGAGCAGGAATTGGGTCGGGTGCGCACCGACGACAAGAACGCTCCGCGCACGATTGACCTGGACATTTCGCTCTTTAACGACCAGGTGTTGGAGGTAGGATCGCGGCGCATCCCCGATCCAGACATTCTGAGACATCCGCACATTGCGCGGCCTCTGGCCGACCTGGCGCCGCAGCTGCGTCACCCAGAGACCGGACAGACTCTGCAAGCAATCGCTCAAGGACTGGGCGGCGACTTGCGCCGCTCGCATGTTGCCCTTTGGCCCGACTAGCTCAATCTGAAAGGAATACTAGAATGCCCCCTATGCAAATCAAGCCCTCTGACTTTGACGTCTTTCGCAATGACCTGGAGGATAGGCCCGTACAGGAATGCACCAACGACATTGCTTGCGCGGTGCAAGCCATCCTCCTCGCCATAGGCGAAGACGTGAACCGCGAGGGGCTGCTGCGCACGCCTGACCGCGTGGCGCGCATGTACGAAGAGCTGACGGCGGGTTATCACATTGATCCGATCAAGCTCGTCAACGACGCGCTGTTTGACGTGGACTATGAAGAGATGGTCGTCGTCAAGGATATTGATTACTATAGCTTGTGCGAACATCACCTGCTGCCTTTTTTTGGGCGCGCGCACGTGGCCTACATCCCCGCCGGACGGGTGATCGGCCTGAGCAAAATCCCGCGCGTGGTCGAAATGTACGCCCGCCGCTTGCAGGTGCAGGAGCGAATGACCACGCAAATCGCCAATTTTCTTCAAGAGGTGCTGCATCCGCAGGGAGTGGCCGTCGTCGTCGAAGGCGCGCACATGTGCAGCGCGATGCGCGGAATCAAAAAGGCCAACGCCTCCATGGTCACCAGCGCGATGCTCGGCATCTTTCAAGAAAACTCGAAAACCCGCGCCGAATTCATGGAGCACATCAGTCGCCGCCGCTTTGACGACTGATGCGATAGGAAACGATGAAACTCTTGATGTTCCTTGCCAAACAATTCACGTTTCGCCCGTTCGAAAAAACGCTGCCCGAAGCGGGCGATGGCGGCGGTGAGACGCGCGTGACCGACGCGGCCATCGTCTTTGTCCACGCCGAGCCGCAGGACGAAGCCGACCCGGCGGGGCTAGAGACCAAATTCGTCAAGAACGTCAAGTGGATCGCGGGCAAGCGCGGACTGCGGAACGTGGTGCTGCACTCGTTCACGCACCTGGCCGACGCTTCGCAGAGCGCCGCGCCTCAGTTTGCCGAAGCGTTTCT
>CAYHAR010000322.1:0-4250 GCA_964354595.1 uncultured Anaerolineae bacterium
TCGTGGCCGGGCGCGTGTCGCGCAAGATGGCCCCGGTGTTGCGCCGCCTGTACGATCAGATGCCGGATCCCAAGTGGGTGATTGCGATGGGCGACTGCGCCTCCTGCGGCGGCGTGTTCAACAACTATGCCATTGTCCAGGGCGTGGACGAGATCGTGCCGGTGGACGTGTACGTGGCCGGCTGCCCGCCCCGCCCCGAGGCGCTGATTGACGGCATCCTCAAGCTGCACGAAAAGGTCAAGCAGGAAAAGTTGACCACGTGGGCGTAGGGGCGACGCATGCGTCGCCTGTATCAGGATAATGGCATGGCTGCACTGTCTCAGATCATCGAGAAGCTCAAGACGAGATTCCCTGACGCCATCGAGGACGCGCGCGAGTTCCGCGGCGAGTTCACGGTGCGCCTCAAGCCGGAGGCGCTCGTAGAGATGTGCGCGTTCCTGCGCGACGATCCCGACTGCGCGTTCGATTTTCTTTCGGATGTCTGCGGTGTGGATTATTGGCCGGAAGAGCCGCGCTTTAGCGTCAACTATCACCTAACCTCGACCCGATTCAGGCAACAGTTGCGGCTCAAGGTGTGCGTGACCGGCCCCGAGCCGCGCGTGCCGTCGGTCACGTCGGTCTGGCCGGGCGCGAACTGGTTTGAGCGCGAGACGTTCGATTTGTTCGGTGTGACGTTCGACGGACATCCCGATTTGCGTCGCATCCTGTTGCCGCAGGATTTTCACGGCCATCCACTGCGCCGTGACGCGCCGCTCGTCCAGGAACAAGTCCAGTTCACGCACAACTTTGATGAGATTGACCAGGCCAAGCCGTATGCGCGCCGGTGATGGTAGATGTCAGAGTGTTTGACGAAGGACGAAATGTCGCTGTCCGAATCGAGTGTCGAAGTTACGCTGGATCAACTCAAGTCGCTAGTTTCCGAGCGGGCACTCAGCGGCGAGACCATGTTGCTGAACATGGGGCCGCAGCATCCCAGCACGCATGGCGTGCTGCGGCTCTTGCTCGAACTGGACGGCGAGACGCTGGTGTCGTGCGTGCCGGACGTGGGCTATTTGCACACCGGCATCGAAAAGACGTGCGAGAGCAAGACCTACATCAAGGTCGTGCCGCTGACCGACCGCATGGATTACATGGCGTCGCTCTCGAACAACCTGGGTTACGTGATGGCGGTCGAAAAACTGATGGGCGTCGAGGCGCCCATCCGCGCGCAATACGTCCGCGTCATCTTGTGCGAGCTGACGCGTATCACCAGTCACCTGGTCTGGCTGGGCACGCACGCGCTCGACATTGGCGCGATGAGCATGTTCCTGTATTGCTTCCGCGAGCGCGAAGTGGTGATGGATATTTTTGAGATGGTGTCCGGCCAGCGGATGATGGCGAGCTACTTTCGCCCCGGCGGGCTGTGGCGCGATCTTCCTCCCGGCTTTGAAGAGGCCGTCCGCGATTTCCTCAAGCTGATGCCCGGACGAATTGACGAGTACGAAGCGCTGCTGCGCAAGAATCCCATCTGGCTGGAGCGCACCCAGAACATTGGCACCGTCAGTCCGCAGGATGCCATCGCGTGGGGCGTGAGCGGGCCGAGCCTGCGCGGGAGCGGCGTGAATTGGGACATTCGCAAGGCGATGCCGTATTCGTGCTACGACCATTTCGAGTTCGATGTGCCACTCGGCTCGAAAGGCGATGTGTACGATCGCTTTCTGTGTCGCGTCCAAGAGATGCGCGAGAGCTTGAAGATCATCCAGCAGGCGTTGGACAAATTGCCCGGCGGCCCGTTCATGACGACGGATCGCAAAGTCGCGCCGCCGCCGAAAGAAGAACTGGCCTACTCGATGGAGTCGCTCATCCACCACTTTAAGCTGTGGACCGAGGGATTCAGGCCGCCAGAGGGTGAAGTGTATGTTTCAATCGAATCGCCGCGCGGCGAGTTTGGCTGCTACATCAGCAGCGACGGCTCGCCCAAGCCGCGCCGCGTCCACTTTCGCGCGCCGTCGTTTGCCACGCTTTCGGCGTTGCCGCAGATGATCCAGGGCGCGTTCGTCGCCGACCTGGTGGCGATTGTCGGCAGCATTGATATTGTGTTGGGCGATATAGATCGGTAGACGAGGAAACACGGCAGCATTTCTTGTTTCCTTCAATCGGAGTGAGACTTGCTGGCAGACAAGCATCATCAACAGGTCGAGGCGATACTGACCAAGTATCCCGACAAGCGTTCGGCGATTCTGCCGTTGCTCTATCTTGCGCAGAAAGAATACGGCTACTGCACCGATGAAGCTATTCGTGAGGTGGCCGAGTTGGTCGGCGTCGAGCCGACGCACGTGCGGTCGGTGGTGGGGTTCTACACGCTGTTCTACGATCACCCGGTCGGCCAGCACGTCATCCAGATTTGCGATGACTTGCCGTGCGCGCTGCGCGGCGCAGATCAGTTTGTGGATCATGTCTGCCAAAAGCTGAGCCTCGACCCGGAGCGCGTTCGCCACGGTGGGCAGACGACGGAGGATGGGCAGTTTACCGTCGAGACCGTTCCGTGCGTCGCCGGATGCCGTCGCGCGCCGCTGGCTCAGATTGATCTGGATTACTTTGAAAATCTGGACGAGCAAAAATTTGACGAGATCATTGCGCGCTTGAGGAACGGACATTGATCACGCCTCGCCGCCTGACTGTTGAGGATTACAACGCCGTCATCACGCTGTGGCAGCGCGCCGGGCTGCATAGCCTCCGCCCGCAGGGGCGCGACAGCCGCGAGGCGTTTGCAGATCAGTTGGCACGTGGGCAGGTCGTGCTGGGATTGGAAGACGAAGGCAAGCTCGTGGCGTGCGTCGTCATCACCGACGACACGCGCAAGGGCTGGATCAACCGGTTGGCGGTTGACCCGGATTACCGTCGGCAAGGCTTGGCAGCGCGGCTCATGGCTGAGGCGGAGAACGATTTGAGAGCCAGAGGATTCCACGTCTTGGCCGCGCTCATCGAAAGTGACAATTCAGCTTCGTTGAGCCTGTTCCAGCGCAACGGGTACAAGACGCACGACATTTTCTATGTCAGCAAGCGAGATGGCGAGAAAGTGTGACACAACGCATTCTTTTGCGTGACCAGGATATTCCCGACATCGGCAGGCTCGATGTATACGTCAAGCACGGCGGCTATACGGCGCTGCGCCGGGCGCTCACGGCGATGAAGCCGGAAGAAGTGATTGACGTTGTGAAAGCCTCCGGCTTGCGCGGGCGCGGCGGCGCGGGCTTTCCCACCGGCATCAAGTGGAGCTTTATCCCCAAGGGCATTTTCCCGCGCTATGTCACCGTTAACGCGGACGAGTCCGAGCCGGGCACGTTCAAAGATCGGCAGATCATTGAAAAGAATCCGCATCAGCTTGTCGAAGGCGCGGCGATTGCGGCGTATGCCGTCCGCGCGGACAAGGCGTACATCTATTGTCGCGGCGAGTTTGCTCAGCCCGCGCGCACGTTGCAAGCGGCGGTGGACGAAGCGTACAAAACCGGATACCTGGGCCAGAACATTTTTGGCAGCGGCGTCAACATTGACATCGTGGTTCACCTCGGCGCGGGCGCATATATCTGCGGCGAAGAGACGGCGCTGCTAGATTCGCTGGAAGGCAAGATCGGCCAGCCGCGCCTCCGTCCGCCCTTTCCGGCCACGGCGGGACTGTACGGCAAGCCGACGGTCGTCAACAACGTCGAGACGCTGGCGAATGTTCCGTTCATCGTCGCCAACGGCGCGGACGCTTACCGGAAATTCGGGACGGAGAAATCGCCCGGCACGAAAATCGTTTGCCTATCGGGCCACGTCAAGCGCCCCGGCAATTACGAGTTCGAGCTGGGCAAGGTCACGTTCCGCGATCTGATCTTTGGCGCGGATTACGGCCGGGGTTTGCTGCACGAAGGCGCGACGGTCAAAGCCATTCTGCCATCGGGCGCGTCGTCGGTGCTCTTGGGCGCGGACAAGCTCGATACGCCGCTGGATTACGAGTCCGTCGCTTCGGCAGGCTCGATGCTGGGCAGCGCGTCGGTCATCGTGTTGGATTCGACCACGGACATTGTCTGGGCGATCTACAAAGCTGTCCGCTTTTTCAAGCACGAATCGTGCGGCAAGTGCACGCCGTGCCGCGAGGGCACGTTCTGGATGCTGCGCATTTACGAGCGGCTGATTCAGGGGCGCGGCGCGCGCGCCGATATTGACCTGCTCGACAGCGTAGCCGGTCAGATGCAGAACAAGTGCTTTTGCCTGCTGGGCGAGTTTTC
>CAYHAR010000323.1:0-4242 GCA_964354595.1 uncultured Anaerolineae bacterium
ATCATCAACACCAGGCCCAAGACGGCGGCGACGAGCCGCCCGGTCAGCTCGATGATAAGCGCGACCAGCCGCCAGATGGCCCAGAAAGGCCACACAAACCAGGGTATCTTGGTCTTTTGCTCAGACATGCTGACCTTCTTGTCGAGAGTAGAGTGTAGAGAGTGGAGAGCCTGGCTCTCTACCCTCCACGCTCCACTCTCTACGTTTTACTTGACCGATTCTTCCATCTGGCCGATGATGGGCTTGAGCAGGTTGGTAAACTCCATCGGGAAGATGAACTTGGTCGCCGGACCATCGCCGAGCCGCTTGAGCGTTTCAAAGTATTGCAGCGTCATCGTCTTGGCGTCCACGTGCTCGGCCGTCTCAAAGATCGTCTTGAGCGCCACGGCAAAGCCTTCCGCGCGCAACGCCTGGGCCGCGCGCTCGCCTTCGGCCTTGAGGATGTTGGACTGCTTTTCGCCTTCGGCGCGCAGGATAGCCGCGTCCTTATCGCCTTGCGCCACCGTCACCGTCGCCTGGCGCTTGCCTTCCGACTCGGTGACCACGGCGCGGCGCGTGCGCTCGGCCGACATCTGGCGCGTCATCGCGTCCATCACGTCCTTGGGCGGGATGATCTCGCGGATTTCGACGGCGGTGACCTTGACGCCCCAGCGCTCGGTTACCTCGTCCAGCTTGGTGCGCAGCTCCAGGTTGATCCGCTCGCGCTCGGCCAGCACGTTGTCCAACGGGATGTCGCCGATGACCGCGCGCAGCGTGGTCGTGGCGATGCCCTGCGAGGCCTGGACAAAGTTGCGCACCTGGACGACGCTCTGCACCGGGTCTACGACTTTCCAATAGATCAGAAAGTCAATGCTGATGCCGGCGTTGTCTTTGGTGATGGATTGCTGGTGCGGGATTTCCTGCACCGTCTCGCGCAGGTCAACCGTGATGGGCGTGTCCACCATCGGGATGACCAACACCAGCCCAGGCCCGCGCTCCTTGCCAACGTACCGGCCCAGTCGCAAGACCACCAGGCGTTGATACTCGGGCACGATGCGGATCGCCGAGAACGCAATCACGGCGACCAGCCCAATAGCCAACAGAAAAACGCAAACACCGGTCGTGAAAACACCATTCATTTTTTCCTCCTTGTGTTGTCTGCGGAAATGCGTTCCGCGCGCTGCTAACCCATGTCATCCTAAGCGAAGGGTCTCTTGGCGCAAGAGATTCCTCGCGCTTGGCGCTCGGAATGACAAAACGCAAGATCACTTGACACGCGCCACGCGCAACTTTAATCCCTCGATGGCCGTGACGACGACGTGCTCGCCGGCCGCCAGCGGCTCGTCGGCCACGGCGCTCCACAGCTCGCTCTTGACCTGCACCGAGCCGACCGGCGAGAGCGATTGCTTGACGACGCCGCGCGCGCCGATCAATCGCCGCTGCGGGCTGGAAAAGATGGGCTGCCTGTACGTGCGTATCGCCGCTCGCATCGCCACTCCGAAAAAGCCCAGCGTTGCCAGTGTCGCCAGTCCGACCACCCACAGACTCAAGCCCGGCTGCGTCTCGGTGGGCCGGACGAGAAAGATCGAGCCGAGCGCGAACGACACGACGCCGCCCGTCGTCAGCGCGCCGTGACTCATCACTTTGAATTCCAGCACGAACAGCACGAACGCCAGCGCGATCATGACCGCGCCGATCAGATTGACTTGCAGCTGCGCCAGGCCGGTGATCGCCAGCACCAGGGAAACAGCCGCAATCGCTTCCGGCAAGCCCGTGCCCGGCATGATGAACGCCGTAATCGCCGACCACAATCCGATGATCAGCAGCAAGTACGCCACGTTCGGATTGATCAGCAATTGCCAAAGCGTCTGCGCAATGTCCATAACTGCACCTTCTTGCCTCCTCCCCTGCCCCTCCCCCGTGTAATGGGAGAGGGGCTAGGAGTGGGGGTCACTTTTCAGCGTCTACAACTTGCTCCGAAGCGGGCGGGGTTGGCGCTGCTCCGCTCATGCCCGGCACGCGCTTGACCAGCTCGTCAAACTTTATCCCCGTGAGCGCTTCCAGCACAGGCGGCACCTGGGCGATAATCTGCGTCATGTCGCCGGTGAGCTTGGTCAGCCCCGTGCCATCGCCGCCGCCCGTGTTGACCAGCACGATGCGATCCACCTTGGCCAGCGGCGCGGCCAGCGCGGACACAATATCCGGCAGCTTGTCAATGAACATTTGCGCGATGGCCGCCTCGTTGTATTGCTTCCAGGCCTCGGCGCGCGACCGCATGCCGTCCGCCTCGGCCATCGCTTGCGCTTTGATGACCTCGGCCTGCGCCAGACCTTGCGCTCGCTGCACTTCAGCTTGGGCCAGGCCTTGCGCCTTGATGACCTCGGCCTGCGCCAGACCTTTGGCGCGCGCCGCATCCGCCTCGCCCGTGCCCACTTCGCGGACGGCTTCGGCCTGGCCTTGCGCCACGGTCTTTAGCTTGATGCCTTCGGCATCGGCCAGCACCGTCTGCCGGTCGCGCTCCGCCTCGGCCGGGCGCGTGACGGTGGCGATGAGCTCCTTTTCCTTGCGCACGGCTTCCTGCGTCGCCACGTCAATCTCGCGCTGCTTGCGGATGACTTCGACCTGAATTTCCTCTGCCGTCACCGACTGCTGCGTCTTGAACTTTTGCAGGTCGTAAGAGAGGTCGGACTCGGCCTTTCTTTGCTGGACAGAGGCGTTGTACTCGGCCAGCTTCATCTTGTAATCGCGGTCGGCTTCGGCCACCACGGTATCGGCGGCCAGCTTGGCGATCTGCCCGATGCGGTTCGCCTCGGCGCTCTTGATCGTCGCGTCGCGAGTCGCCTCGGCCTCGCCGATGGTGGCATTCTTGCGCACCTGCGCGATCTGCGGTTTGCCCAGCGCCTCCAGATAGTTGTGGCTATCGCTAATGTTGCGGATCGTAAAGCTGACGACCGTCAGGCCCATGTTCGCCAGGTCGCCCGCCGAGACTTCTTGCACGCGCTGCGCGAACGCCTCGTGCCCGGTCATCACCTCCTCGACCGTCATCGTGCCCATGATGGCGCGCAGGTGGCCCGACACGGTCTGGTAGGCGATGGACTTGATCTCGTCGAGCGTCTTGGTGAGGAACTGCTCGGCGGCGGTGGCGATGGACACGTCGTCGGACTTGACCTTGATCTGCGCCACGCCCTCGACCATGATCGGCACGCCCAGCCGGGTGTAAAACTCGGGCGTCACGATGTCGAGCGTAATGTTTTCCAGCGACATCCGGTTGACTTTTTCAAATATCGGCACGACGATCGTTCCGCCGCCCACGACGATCTTGAAGCCGCGCGAGGCGCGTTTGCCCGTCGCGTCAAGGAAGCTATGCTTGCGTCCAGAGACGATCAGCACTTCGTTGGGGCCGGCTTTCTGGTACAGGCTGCCCAGAACGGCCACCATCAAGAAGAAAAAGAGAACCAGACCGAAAACGCCCAGAATGATGGGAAGCAGGTTGATAGACATTTTGACCTCCTTTTGAGTCGTCTAGTCGCGTGGTCGGATAATCTTGTAGTCAAACACAAAGACTACCGGACTAATCGGCTACGGTTGACCTTGCCACACCTCGGCCACGCCGCCTTCGACGCGCAAGATGAACACCTGCGCGCCTTTTGCGAATGATTGGCCGTCCCCTGCGCGCGCGGGCATCGAATAGCGGCGGCCCACGTCAATGTAGGTGATCGCGCCAATGTTGCCCGGCGTAATCGCCACGCTCACCTCGGCCGACACTCCCACCAGCTCCGCCACGATGGATTCGGAGCTGGACTGCGCCGCGACAAAGTACCGGACGAACAGCTTGAACCCCGCGTAGGCAATGCCCGTCGCCGTGGCGAACGAGACGGGAACATTGATCACATCCGGCAGGCTCAGCCCCATGCTCGTCACCATGCCCGCCGCGCCAAAGCCGGTGAGGAACGTGGACACAGTAATGGGCGAGAGGAACGACACAGATTCGGTCTCGTCGGCGTGCGCGTGGCCGTGTCCCGCGTCGTGACCGACGGCGTGCCCGGCGTCTCCCACGTGTCCCGCGTCGCCCACGTGGCCGACATGCCCCACATCGCCCACATGCCCAACATGACCGACGTGGCCCACGTCGCCCACGTGCCCAACGTCTCCAACGTGACCTACGTCGCCGACGTGGCCAACGCCGCCATCGTGGCCCGCCACGTGTGGCAAGTGCAAATGCCCTCCCAGGAACGCCACCAGCGCGTAACATACGCCGATGCC
>CAYHAR010000324.1:0-4223 GCA_964354595.1 uncultured Anaerolineae bacterium
CTCAAATCTATGGGCGCGGTCGTGTTGATTCTGTCGCTCAAGCATCAATTGAGCGAGAGCGGCATTTACTGGCACAACTTGCCTAAAGGCGAAGGCTTTCCGTTCCTGGCAATGTGCGAGCACACCAATTTTGTCTCGCCCGAACACTTTCACGGCGATCATATCATTTACTGCGGCGACTATTTGCCGCCTGACCACGAATACTTTTCCCTTTCGCAGGATGAATTGCTCGCGCGATTCTTGCCCGCGCTCACGCGCTTTAATCCGAAATTCGATCCGTCGTGGGTCAAGCAATCGTGGCTGTTCCGCGAAGCCTATGCCCAGCCTGTGCCGCCGCTGAATCACTCGCGCAACATCCCCGACGTGCGCACGCCCATCCCAGGCCTCTATCTCGCTTCCATGAGCCAGGTCTATCCCTGGGATCGCGGCACTAACTATGCTGTCGAACTGGGCCGCCGAGTGGCGCGATACGCGATAAGCGACATGCGGTAAGCAAAGGAGTGAACCATGCGAAACATCACCGTGATTGGTGTGGGCTATGTTGGCCTTGTGACCGGCACGTGCTTTGCCGACCTAGGCAACCGTATCGTCTGCCTGGACATCCAGGAAGAGCGCATTGCCAACCTCCAAAAAGGCATCCTGCCGATCTATGAGCCTGGACTTGAGGAGATGGTCGCGCGCAACGTCAAAGCCGGGCGACTGTCGTTCACCACGTCGTATACGGCCGGCGTGAAGGACGCCGATTTTGTGTTTATTTGTGTCGGCACGCCGTCCGATGTGGATGGCGAGGCCGATTTGCAGTACGTGCGGGCTGCCGCCGAATCCGTTGCCGACGTGATGGATCACCCGCTGATCATCGTCAACAAGTCCACGGTGCCGGTGGGGACGGGCGACTGGGTAGCCGACATCGTCAAGGCGCGGCAAAAGACGCCTGTGCCGTTCAGTGTGGTCTCGTGCCCCGAGTTTTTGCGCGAAGGCTCGGCTATCAGCGACTTTATGAACCCCGACCGCATCGTGCTGGGCAGCGTGGATCGAGAAGCCGCCAATCGCGTAGCCGAGCTTCACCTGCCGCTGCGCACCACGCTCGTCGTCACCGACCTGCGCACCGCCGAGATGATCAAGTACGCCAGCAACGCTTTCCTGGCGACCAAGATCAGCTTTATCAACGAGATCGCCAACATTTGCGAAGCGCTCGGCGCGGACGTGAAAGAAGTGGCGGCGGGCATGGGCTATGACAAGCGCATTGGCCGTCACATGCTCGACGCCGGGTTGGGCTGGGGAGGCAGTTGTTTCCCCAAAGATGTCAAAGCTTTGGCGCACATGGCGCACGAAAAAGGCCGTCACCCGCAGCTCTTGCGCGCCGTGATGGACATTAACGCCGACCAGCGCCGCGACGTGATCGCCAAGCTCAAAGGCGTGCTGGGCGATTTGCACGACAAGACGATTGCGTTGCTGGGCCTGGCCTTCAAGCCCAACACCGACGACATGCGCGACGCGCCTTCGGTGGACATTGCCAACATGCTCCTTTCCAAAGGCGCGCGCGTCAAAGGCTATGACCCGGTGGCGATGCAAGTTGCAGCCCGCGTATTATCGCCGGCCGTCCAGCTGGCCCAGACCCCCTACGAGTGCGCCTCTGGCGCAGACGCCGTCATCGTCGTCACCGAATGGAACGAGTTCAAACAGCTCGACCTGGCGCAGCTCAAACAGACGATGAAGCAGCCCGTCATCATTGACGCACGCAACATTTACGAACCGGCGCAGGTCAAGGCGCTGGGCTTTATCTATCGCGGCTTTGGGCGCGGCAACGACGGGTAATGCGCGTCGCACCCTTTGGCGTTCGACACCGTGAACCACCGTTCTGCCGGGCGTCGAGACGCAACGAATCGTTCCAACCGTATCTCCAGAGCCAAAGGCCGCCTACCTGCGTTGCCTGGCCGCCGGGCAACCGCGCCTCCGACTTGCGTGGCTTGCGTCTTCAGAAAGGGATAAGTATAATGAGTGATGAGCAGGCGTGTGACGCAACCTGCAACACCTCTTGAGCAATCCGCAATCGCAAATCCGAAATCCAAAAGGAGGTCAGTGTGCCCAAGTTTGCGTATTTTAAGGGGGGCTTTGTCTCCATCCAAGATGCCAAAATCAGCATCATGACGCATGGATTCAACTATGGCACGGGATGCTTTGAGGGCATCCGGGCCTACTGGAACGGGGAGGAAGAACAACTTTTTGTCTTCAAGCTGCTCGACCATTTCGAGCGTTTCCTCCGTTCCAGTCGTATTTTGCTCATGGACCTGCCCTTTACCGCCGGGCAACTGGCGGACATTACGCTCGAGCTGGTTCGCAAAGAAGGCTACCGCGAAGACACTTATATCCGTCCGCTGGCTTACAAGGCCGACGAAGTCGTCGGCGTGCGGTTGCACAACCTGCGCGACGAAGTCGCCATCTTTGCCACGCCGTTCGGGCGTTACATCGAACGCGAAGAGGGCGCGTCCGCGGCAGTGTCCTCGTGGCGGCGGATAGACGACAACGCCGTGCCGGCCCGCGCCAAGATCACCGGCGCTTACATCAACTCGGCGCTCGCCAAGACTGAGGCCGTGCTGAACGGCTTTGACGAGGCCATCGTCTTGACCTGCGACGGCCACGTCTCCGAGGGCAGCGCAGAGAACCTCTTTATCATTCGCGACGGGGCGTTGATTACCCCGTCGGTCACCGAGAACATCCTCGAGGGCATCACACGCAAGGTTATCATACAACTAGCCCGCGAGGAGTTGGGCCTGGAGGTGGTGGAACGCCCCATTGACCGAACCGAGTTGTACGTGGCCGATGAGGCGTTCTTTTGTGGGACGGGCGTGCAGGTCGTCGCCATCGCGCACATTGACCGCCGCCCGGTGGGCGCCGGACAAATCGGCCCTATCGTCAAGACGATCCGGGATCTGTACTTTGACATCGTGCGCGGCAAGGTGACCAAGTACCTCCATTGGTGCACGCCAGTGTATACCAGCGCGCCGTAGTGATCACGGTCTAGCAGGTCCCGCTTCAAGCGTGACCTGCGTCTCAGGAAAATCTCTGAATGGAATGGCATAACCAGCCCCGACTGGGAAATGGTGTGGCGGGCGGCATCATCGCTTGGCTGGTGGTGTTGGACGCGCTGATGGTGTGGGTCGCCACTCAGCTCCCGGTGTCGGTCTTTACGTTCGTTCTGGCAGTGCTCGTAATGGTCACGCTGCCGGTCATCGCGCTGCTGGCTTATTGGCTCATCGGGCTGAACCGCTCGGTGTATGGGCTTGACCGCAACTTGCTGATAATTCGCTGGGGCGCAGTGCAGCAAGTGATTCCGATGGCGTCCATACGCCAGGTGCTGCACGGCTCGGAAATCGCCGGAAAGGTGCGCCGCTTCCGAGGCGGACGCTGGCCGGGTCACTGGGTGGGCCAGGCGCAAGTGGACGAGTTGGGGACGACGCTTTTCTACGCTGCTGGCGGACTGGACCAGCAACTCGTCATCGTCACGCCGGGGCTGGCGTATGCCATCACGCCGATGGATGTGACCGGTTTCGTCGAAGCGTTCGAGCAGCGCCAAAAGATGGGGCCGACGCAAGAGGTGACCCAGGTTTCGGTCCGGCCCGAGATTTTCGATTGGTCGCTGTGGTCGGATCGGTTGGCGATAGGGTTGGTGAGTGCGACGGTGGTTGCTTGCTTGCTGCTGTTCGGCTATACCTGCCTGCGTTTTCCAGACCTGGCGCCGCGCGTGGCGTTGCACTTTGACGCGGCGGGCCTCCCCGATCGCTTTGGGCCGCGCGCCCAAGTGTTCCTGTTGCCCGTCATCGGTCTGATGTCTTTGGGCGCGAACGTCGTCATCGGCCTGCCATTGTACTTGCGCGACCGCGTGGGCGCGTACCTGCTATGGGGCGGCGCGCTCGTCGTCCAGGCGCTGGCGTGGGTCGCAGCGGTGGGCGTTCTGAGTTAGCGGTTCTTGTAAACCGGGGCTGTCTCTCACCAGAGACAGCCCCGGTTTGCTTTTGGTCGGATACAGCGGCGGGCGATCAATTGCCCTTCAATACCACCGGCAGATAAATCCGCGCGCCGCCGACGAGGAGACGGACACTGGTTGTCCGAACGATGCCGCCGGTGGCCGTGATGGGCACGACGTACCACTCGCCGGGCAATGATGAGCGTGGCCTGGCCCGGCGGGCTCACCAACGTTGGAATCAGTTGCCAATCCAAATCAG
>CAYHAR010000325.1:0-4217 GCA_964354595.1 uncultured Anaerolineae bacterium
CCGGTGAGCGGACTCTTGGTGCTCACCGAAAAGCGGTTGCTCGTCTGATAGCCAGTGCCGGTGAGCGGACCGCAGGCAAAGATCAAGACGTTTTCGGGCGAAAGTGGGTCAACCTCAGGGCCGACCTCGTCCCAGAGCATCCGCGCACCCAGCCCACGGCCACCAAGGAATTGGCGCGCCATGTCCATATCGAGCGGGCGCTCGGACGTCTCGCCCGTCGTCAGGTTCATATCTAATATTTTACCCATCCAACCACTCAATTGATTCATCTTTGATCTCTCCCACAAATTGCACGAATGGACACGAATAGGAAACAGAATTTGTGGAAATCCGTGGAATCTGCGGTCAAACTAACCGCCCGCGATAGGCGGAAAAACTGCGATTTCGTCGTCTGGGGCAATTGGCGTATCGAGTCCCTGCGCCAGTTCAATGTCGTGACCGTTGACCATTGCGCGCACGTATCGGCGCAGTGCGTTTCCCTCCCAGATGGCTGCGCGCAAAGCCGGGTTGTCCGTGCACAGAAATTCGAGGGCGGCGCGGACGGTTGCGCCGTTCGCCTCGATCTGCGATGCGCCGGCGTATCGCCGCAAAATGCCAAACAGCTTGACTTGTGGCATCGCACTTGGACTCGTCGTCAGGGTCTAGATCCTCTTGGCCAATTCCCGCTTTTCATAGTCGCGAATGTCGTCCATGAACGCCATGCCGACGGGGACACCCTGTCGCAGACAAGCATAATCCCACACCGCGCCAAGCGGCATTCCCTTGAGTTCTTCCATCAGCGCCAGCCGCCCCGTATAGTCGCCAGCGACCTCCATCTGCCGGAGCCGTTCAGTCGGCTCGAGCAGCGCGAGCAGCAACGCGCGCAGCATATTGCGACTGCCGATCACCCACGCGGCGATGCGGTTGATGCTCGCGTCAAAATAGTCCAACCCGATGTGCACACGGTTCAAATAGCCGCCGCGCACGATTTCTTGCGCGATGGCCTCCAGCTCATCTGAAAGCGTGACAACGTGATCGCTATCCCATCGCACGCCACGACTGACATGTAACAGCACCTGGTCAAGGAACGTGAGCACCGCCGAGAGCTTGTCCGAGATCACCTCGGTCGGAGGAGAGTGTCCCATGTCCAACGTCAGCATGACGTTGTTCGCGACAGCATAGCCCAGGTAAAACTCGTGCGAGCCGACGACGTAGCTTTCCGAGCCAAGGCCGAACAACTTGCCTTCAATCGCATCGAGATTGTACTGGGGATCCATCTTTTCTGCCAGGATTGCATCAAGCGATTCCTTGAGCAGCAGGCGCGGCGTCTTGCGATCCGCCGGTGTGTCCTTGAGGCCATCGGGAATCCAGATGTTGGTACAGCACGGCGTGCCGAGTTCGCGCCCGAAATGCTCGCCGATTTTTCGGCAGGCAATGCAGTGCTCGATCCAGAACTGGCGGACGCCCACGTCGTAGCTCGCCAGCGTCAAGCCGCTGGCAGCTTGTGGATGCGAAAAGAGCGAGGGATTAAAGTCCAGGCCGTGCTTGCCCGCTTTGGCCCAATCCAGCCAGGCCGCAAAATGTTCGGGGCGCAATTGGTTGCGCTCGATCCGCGTACGCGCGCCGTGAGGCTCGGCGTACATGGCGTGCAGATTCAGCCGGTGAGTGCCGGGGATGAGGCGGTAGGCTCTATCGAGGTCGCGGCGCAATTCGTCCGCGTTGCGCGCTTTGCCGATATAGTTGCCGGTCGCGGCGATTCCACCGCCCAAGGCCTCACCTGCGTTTTCAAAGCCGGTCACATCGTCGCCCTGCCAGCAGTGCAGGCTGATCGAAACCCCCGCGAGTGTTTCCACCGCTTTCTCGGTATCCACGCCAAACTGGGCATATCGCTCTTGAGCCAGCCCATAAGCAGCTTGGATTTGCTTTTCAGTCGGTTGGTTGCTCATCACTCTGTCTCCTTCTGACTCGATTGCTCTATGAGACGAAGCAAATGATCGTAAGCGCTGTCCCACCCGGCACGATCTCCCGGTTCATACAGTCGCGTGGCAAATGATCGGCTCACCATTTCGCGCGCCTCAGACAGCGAACCAATGTGGTCGAGCGCGACTGCCTGCATCAAGATGTTGCCGATGGCCGTCGCCTCCACCGGGCCCGTCACAACCACCCGGCCCGTTGCGTCAGCAGTGAACTGGTTGAGCAACTGGTTTTGCGTCCCGCCGCCGACGATGTGAATAGGCTCCAGCCGACGACCGGTGCAGTGTTCGAGCTTTTCCAACACCCAGCGATACTTGAGCGCGAGACTTTCCAGTGCGCAACGCACCACCGCGCCTTTCGATTCTGGCGCGACCTGACCCGTCCTTTGACAAAAAGTGCGAACGCGCTCCGGCACATCGCCTGGCTTGAGAAACTCGCCGTCGTCAGGGTCAATCACGGATAAAAGCGCCGGGGCTTGGGCTGCCATGCCGATCAATTCGGCATACGAGTGGTCCTGACCCTGGCGCGCCCAGGTACGACGGCATTCTTGCACCAGCCACAATCCCGCGATGTTTTTGCAAAAACGAAACGTGTCGTTCACGCCGCCTTCGTTCGTAAAGTTAAAGGCCAGGCTATCCTGACTAATGACCGGCTCATGCAGCTCGGCGCCCATGATGGACCATGTGCCAGAGCTGATCCAGCAAAAGTCTGCTTTCTTGGCAGGGGCGGCTGCGACGGCCGATCCCGTATCGTGGCAGGCTGGGGCGATCACCGGAATCTGACCCGCGCCAGTTTCTTTAGCCACTGCCTGACACATTGTCCCCAACACCGTGCCCGGCGGGATCACTTTAGGAAAGATGCGACGTGGAATGTCCATCGCCGTGAGCAATGGCTCGGCCCAATTGCGCCGGCGTGGGTCAAAGCATTGGGTGGTGGTCGCATTGCTGAACTCACAGGCACTCTGACCCGTCAGCCAAAAGTTGAACAGGTCCGGCATCGTCAGAAAAGTTTCGGCCACGTCGAGAACCGGTGACTGACTCTCGACCATCGAGAGCAATTGGTATAGCGAGTTGATTTGCATGAATTGGATGCCGGTCAACTGAAAGATCTGCTGGCGCGACATGCGGCGAAAGGCTTTATCCAGCATGCCGTCGGTCCGGCTGTCTCGGTAGTGATAGGGATTCGAGAGCAATGTCCCTTGCCGATCGAGCAGCCCAAAATCTACGCCCCACGTGTCAATGCCGACGCTTTCTAACGCTCTCCCTTGCTTGCGAACCGCGAGAGCGATCCCGGTCTTGATCTCATCCCAAAGACGCAAGACATCCCAATGCAAGCCATCCGGCAAACATACCGGCCCGTTGCCAAAACGATGGGCCTCTGACAGAGACAGGCGACCGCCATCCAGCGTACCGAGGATCGCGCGCCCGCTTTCTGCGCCGAGGTCAATGGCCAAATAGGTGCGAGGCTGGGCCATGATCGCACACTCCCTCAATCGAGATGAAAGACCTCTTCCAACTCTAGCATGCTTTGATCGGCATGTGCGCCCATCAGGTTCTCAAAAAAGGGGGCCATGAACGCTTGCCACTTGACGTTGATCTCTTGCTTGCTCATTCCTGCCAGAGCCGCTTGAAAATTCTCTGGCGTCTGCAAGTAACCAAACAACAACCCATCGTCGCGCATAAAGAGAGAATAATTGTGCCAACCCGTTCGGCGCAGAGCATCCAGCATTTCCGGCCAGACGGTTTTATGGTGCGCTTTGTATTCCTCGATCTTGTCTGGGCGCACCTTGAGCAAGAATCCAACTCGGCGCATAGGAAATCCTCCACGTGAAGGTTATTGGATGAACGGCTTACCCATTATATCACGCAGTGGCCTTGGGTGAGCATGGGGCGACATCTCGATAGCGGTGCGACTCGGAATCGAACCATTGTCCTTCGATTGTCCGTTTGGAGCGTCTTGCGCAACTAGGCCGCTCGGCTGGCATACACATCATCCTGGCCACGCAGCGGCCAAGCGTGGACGTCTACCCTGGCAGCCTGAAAGCCAACCTACCGGCGCGTGTGGGGCTGGCAATGGCGACAATGGCCGATAGCCGCGTGACGCTGCGCGTTGACCAGAACGGGGCAGAGGAACTGACGCCGCCTGGACAGGCTATCCTGGTGCGCGGCACGGAAGTCAAAAGGGTAATGACGCCTTTCCTGCCCGACGAAGAACGGGCGCAGCGGTTAGCCAAGTTGCGCGGAAATGAAATAGCGTTGACAGAA
>CAYHAR010000326.1:0-4190 GCA_964354595.1 uncultured Anaerolineae bacterium
TTGTTTGCGACGCAAAGCCTATCACGCTGCGTTGTTTGTGTTTGTCTCTTGGATGATCTCTTTTGCGGCTTCTAACAATGTCCGCCGTTCGGCGTGAGCGCGCTGCTGCAAACGATTGTAAGCTTCGAGTTCGCTGATGCCTTCTCGTTGCATCAGCAGGCCCTTGGCGCGATCAATGGTGCGACGCGAAGCCAGCTCGCCGTTCATCTCGGCGGCAGCTTGCGCTGTCCGGGCATGTTCCTCGAAACGATGGGCTGCCACTTGTATCATTGCCAACAGCTCTGCTTCTTTGATCGGCTTGACCAGATAGCCCATCACGGACAACCGAGCCGCGCGCTCGACCAGTTCCTGCTCGCCATAGGCCGTCAAGAAAATGATCGGCATTTGCGTCCGATCCAGGAGCAAACGAGCGGCCTCGAGGCCATCCATCTCTGGCATTTTAATGTCGAGGATCGCCAGGTCAGGTGTGCGGCCTTCGGCCAATCTGATCGCGGCGACTCCATTCTCTGCGGCATAGACCGTGTGACCGGCTTCTTCCAGAATCCGCTTGAGTCCCAGCCGGATGATAGACTCGTCGTCGGCAATCAAGATATTTAATCTTTTCACGGTTTGACTCCTGGGCCGGCAAGACGCTGCGCGGGAAACCGGATGGCGGCCCGAGTACCAGTCGGTAAAGTAGTCAGCTCGAAACGCCCTTTTAAATCATCGCACACCAACGTTTCCACGATTTGCAGGCCGAGGCCCTTGGTGGGCGCTTGCGCCCGAGTATTGCCCACGCCATCGTCTTGGACAATCACCGCGCTTTCGCTCGGCCCGACTTCAAGTTGCACCAGAATCCGTCCGCTTGCGCGTCCGGCAAAAGCGTGCTCGACCGCGTTTTGAACCAGCTCGCTGGTCGCCAGCGATAGCGACGTGGCTTCCCGCGACGGAAGCACAAGGCGGTCGCCGGTCACGGCAATCTCGATGCCGCGTCCAGTGGTTAGCATCGTCTCCCCAATCGAGCGGGTTACGCGCTCGAGCACATTCTTGACATCCACCACGCGCAGACCTTGCTCGCTCAAATTCTCGTGGACCGCCGCGATACTCAGGATGCGATTGATCGTCTCAGCCAGAACGTCTTGAGCGCTCAGTTCGTGGGCGGCGCTCATCTGCAAGCGGAGCAGCATGGCAATGGTTTGCAGGTTATTCTTGACGCGATGGTGCATCTCGCGCACGACAGCGGCGTTGATGACCAGGCGCGCGTTTTCAATAGCGAGCGCCGTTTGGTTGGCGAGCGTCTGGAACAGCTCCACCTCTTGGGAAGTGAACTCGTGATAAGCGCCCGTGTAGCAAGAAAAGACGCCCACAATTCGATCTCGCACGATCAGCGGCACGCTCAGGAGCGATACCCAGCCTTCGTGCTCTGCGAGAGCGCGCTTTAAATATCGCTCGTCTGTTTGCACGTTGGGCACAATGACGGGCTGTCCGCTCGCCGCCACTTGGCCGGCGATGCTTTGGCCAACGGCAATGGAATCGAACGGATGCTCCGTCGCGCTAATGTTGTGCGTCGCGCGCAGCACCAGTTGACCGGTCGCTTCGTCCAGCAGGCGGAGCGACGTGGCTCTGGCGCTCATCACTCGCGCGGCCATCTCGGTCACAACGCCCAGCATCTCGTCGAGGTACAGCGGTGAGGTCACGGTCTGGCTGACTTTGGCCAGGGTAGAGAGCTCCTGAATCTGTTGCTGCATACGGTCGTATAACGCGGCTTTTTCGAGCGCCCCGGCAGCCAGATTCGCAATGAGCGACAATAGCTCTACTTCGTCGTCGGTAAAATCGCGCACCCGGGCGGTCTGCACGTTCATGGCGCCGATGATGCGCCCCTGCACGCTGAGCGGAACCGCCATGAGCGATCGCAAGCCTTCCTCGCGCGTTTCGGGCAAGAGCTTGAAGCGAGGGTCGTTGAGCGCATCGCCCACCGCCACAGGCTGACCGTGCGTGACGGTCCAACCCGTGAGACCTTCGCCGATGCCCAACGCAGCGCGACCGATGGATTCCCTCGCCAGTCCCGTAGTCGCCTTGAGGATCAGGCGGTCGCTGCCCTCCTCCTGGAGATAAATAGAACACGAGTCCACACTCATCACCTGAGAAGTGATGCGCGTGATCACGTCCAGCGTGTCCTCGAGTTTCCACGCCGCCGCGAGCGCGGCGCCGATCTCGCCGACGGCGCGCAATTGCGCCGTCTTTTGCTCAAGGCGGAAGAGTGTCTCGTCCATTAGCTCACCATCCCGCTCCCTGCGGCGTCAAGGATTAACAGGTCGGCAGCGTAAAACGCAGCGTCGCGCCGTGACCCGGCTCGCTTTCGGCCCAGATGCGCCCGCCGTGACCTTCGACAATGTGACGCGCAATCGCCAATCCCAATCCCGTGCCGGATTGCCCTCGCGCTCGATCTACCTTGTAGAACCGCTCAAAGATACGGGCCAACTCTTCTCGCGGGATGCCGGGGCCAGTATCGGCAACCGAGACGATTACGTTCTCGCCTTCCTTGCGCGCGTCTACGTCAATCCGTCCGCCGGGCGGAGTGAATTTGAGCGCGTTGTGCAAGAGATTGGCCAGCACGCGCGCGAGCATTTCTCCATCGGCCAGCGCGCACAGATCGGGCGGAATGTCCACCGTGATCGCCAACCGCTTTTGCAGCGCCTGCGGAGAGAACCGCCCGACTTGTTCCTGCGCCAAGTCGAGCAACTGCGTGGAAGCCAGGCGGAGCGGCATCTGGCCGGACTCGATCATCGCCAGGTCGAGCAGCTCGCGCGCCAGTTGCGAAAGCGCGTCCACTTCACCGTTGATCTTGGACAGCATGTCGGCGGCAAGGGTCGGATTTCCCAACGCGCCAGCTTGCAGTGTATCCACCAGCAGACGAATCGAAGCCAACGGCGTGCGCAGCTCGTGGCTAATGTTGGCCACAAAGTCGCGCCGCGCGCGCCCCAGGCGTTGGACCTCGCTCACGTCCTCCAACGCCAGCAAGATACCGCCCGTCGAGAGCGGCGCCGTCCGCGCGGCATACGCCTGACCGTTCAGCGTCACGTGCCGGTCGAGCGGCTCGGCTGAAAGCATCGCCTCGGCAACCAGCGTTTCCAGATCGAACGAGCGCGTCGCTTCGATCAACGGCTTGCCCGTCGGAGCGCCAAACAATTCCTTGGCTTTTTCGCTCGCCCACGTCACCCGCTGCCCGGCGTCCAGTGTGAGCAGCGCATCCTCAATAGCCCGACCGACCGAGACTTGCCAATCGCGCAGAGTGCGATCTTCTTCTCGAGTCTGCTCCAGGTTCCGTTGCGCCGCGACCCATTGCTGACTCAGTCGCTGCGCTTCTCGCCGCATCAGCCACAAGCGCCAGATGACGGCTGCCAGAATAACCAGCGCAATGCCCGCAATCACCCAACCCGCCACGTCAACCCTCGAACCGGTAACCCACGCCGCGCACGGTGACAATGCGCTGCGGCTCGGACGGATCCGCTTCGATCTTTTCGCGCAGCCAGCGCACGTGGACATCCACCGTGCGGTCGTCGCTGATGTGATCATAGCCCCAGACCTGCTCCAGCAGCAGGCCGCGGGAAAGGACCACGCCCTTGTTGCGGACCAGCGTCGCCAGCAAATCAAACTCTTTGTGGCTCAGCTTGACCTCGCGTCCGCCCACGGTCACACGCCGCGCCGCCAGGTCGAGCGCCAGGTCGCCCGACTCGAGCCGGTCGGTGCGCGCCATCTCGGACGGCGCTCGGCGCAACACGGCTCGCACGCGCGCCAGGAACTCGCCCAGGCTGAACGGCTTGACGATGTAATCGTCCGCGCCGCTTTCCAGCCCCATGATGCGATCCACTTCGCCGCCGCGCGCAGTCAGCATGATGACACTTGCACCTGCGCTGCGCGCCGACGCAAGTGCAGGTGTGGGCGTGGACTGCTCCTTGCGCAAGAGGCGACAAAACGTGAGGCCATCCAGGTTGGGCAACAGGATGTCCAGCACAATCAGGTCGAATTTTTCGGCGCGAGCCATCTCGAGCGCCTCGGCCCCGTCGCCCGATTTCTGGACCTGGTAGCCCTCGTTGGTGAGATTATACGCCAGCGTCTCACGCAGCGTGGTCTCGTCTTCGACAATGAGGATTCGAGTTGGCATGTGGCAAGTCTACCCGTGTTATGCCGCTGTGTCAACCCACCCCACC
>CAYHAR010000327.1:0-4178 GCA_964354595.1 uncultured Anaerolineae bacterium
ACCTTGGCGCTGACAAAGTCCATCAACGCGACGACGATGACGATCGCTGCGACGGCGGTGCCGGCGGAGCGATATTTGCTGAAAGGAAAATAGTCATTGTAGAGGAGCGAACCGATGCCGCCGCCGCCGGCAAATCCGACAATGGTCGCCATCCGCACGTTGATATCCCACTGGTAAATCGAATAGGATACAAAGGGCGGAATGATTTGCGGCAGAATCCCATACGCAATCGCCTGTAGACGCGTCGCGCCGGTTGCCATGATCGCTTCCAATGGGCCGGCATCAATGTTCTCGATGGCCTCGGAGAACAATTTGCCAATCAACCCAAAACTCGTGACCGAAAGCGCCAGCATCCCCGCAAAACTCCCAAAGCTGACCCAATAGAAAAAGATCGCCACGTACATCAGCGCTTCGATGGAACGCAGCAAGTTGAACATGCCGCGCGTGAGATAATAGATCCAGATCGAAAGGCGGCTCCGCCCGGTCAGGTTGCGCGCGGCCAAGAAACTAAAGGGAATGGCTACAATGGCGCCTAGCGTCGTGGCCAGCAACGCCTGGAAAAGCGTGGCGATCATTTCCCTGACCACAGTGTTGATAACTTCTGGGCCAAGATTGAGTGAAATGAAATTGACAACGAACGGCGCCAAAGTGGGCGCTGGATTGAGCAATTCTTTCAGATTAATTTGGCACAATTGCCAGGAGTAGGCAAATACAGAGGCGCCGACGACGATGTAGAGCCAAGAACGGAGCGATTTGTAGAATGGCCGCGGCGGCTCCGCGGTCACATGCGTCGTTCCGGCCAAGATGCGTTCTCGCCATTTCGCGCTCACATAATCCACGATCATAATAATGATCGCAACCGCCCACAGCGCAGCGGCGTATTGCGTATAGCCGCTCTTGCGGATCGTCTCCACGACAAAGAATCCGATGCCGCCCCCCGCCACAAACCCGACGATGGTCGCCGAGCGCATGTTAATGTCCCAACGCAAAAGCGTATACGCCAGAAAAGACGGCACAATCTGAGGAACGACGGCGTAGCGGATGGTCTGGATCAGATTCGCCCCTGTCGCCGTGGTGGCTTCAATCGGACCTGGGTCAATATGTTCCACCTCCTCGGATAACAACTTGGCCAACGCAGCAACGGAGTGAATCGTGAGTGCAATCACTCCGGCAAACGAACCCAAGCCGACCCACAAGACGACGACTAGACCCCAGATGAGCGTGTCAATCGCGCGCACGACGTTGAGGAACGTGCGCGTCACATAGTAAATCACTGTCCCGCCGGGGACGCGTGACATGATGTTGCGCGCGGCGAGGAAACTGAAGGGAATGGCGAGGAGGGTCGAAAGAATCGTGGATATCAGGCCGAGCGCAATCGTCTCGATGATTTTGCCCGCTTCAAACGTCGGAATCGTTGCCCCGGCCTGTACCAGCCCTAGGCGCACGAGCCACTCTGGCGCGGGCTTTGATACAATATTGCCAAAGATATAATAAAAGTTCTCACTCGGCACCCATGCGCCCGAGTCGTTCCGGGTGACAAGATCGGGGTGGAGGATGTCGTTCCCAATCTTGAGCGCGTTTCCAAAGCGCGTGACCAGGCGATCCAACCGAACGTCAGTCACCTGCCAGGCGATAATGTAAACGACGATCAAGGGTATGAGAATGCCGATCAGATTGGAACCGCGCTTGCCTTGCGCGAGGCGGTACGCATCGTAAATATTCCACCCCCAGAACAGGGCGAAAAGAATCAACAGCCAACTGGTCTGAAAGCTGCCGATGATCACTTGGGCAATCTTGAAATTGTCCAGTCCCCAATAGATCAGATACCCCTGCACGAGCGCAGCCAGCAGGATCGCGACGCTGCGCCCGCGATCCTTCAGGTAGAACTGTCCAGCGCCGGGGACGATGAGCGAAAGGATTGCCATCCTAGTGGCATTGGATGAACGAGATGGAGAGTTTGTGGAAGAGTTCATAGTGGCTTTCGATTCACGATTTGTGATTTCGTGACAAGACCTTTTGATCGAGAAGCATTGATCTGAAATCTAAAACACTTGCCCCTGCGGTGGTGCAAGGCAAGATGCCTCGGCAGGAGTGCAGGCGCCGACAATCGAGAATTAAACGATACTCACACGCTCGGCTTCTTGACCGTAGATCGCCTTGAACTGCGCATCGTCAATTTCCTTCGGCAGACCCTGAAAGACCAGCTCACCATCTTTGAGCGCGATCGCGCTGGTAGCATAGCGATGCACCAAATCCAGAAAGTGGAGACTGCACAGGACCGTGATGTTGAGTTCCTTGTTCATCTGCTCGAGGTACTTTAGGATCGAATGGGCCAGCACCGGGTCAAGCGACGCAACGGGTTCATCCGCCAAGACCAATTTCGGTTCCTGCATCAACGCGCGCGCAATGCCCACGCGCTGTTGCTGTCCGCCGGATAGCGAATCTGCGCGCACGTTCGCCTTGTCCGCCAAGCCGAGTTGTTCCAGATTCTCCATCGCGCGCTGATGATCCGCGGGAGAGAAATAGTTGAACAGACTTTGATAAGGGTTGACGTAGCCAAGCCGCCCCGACAGCACATTCGTCAACACGGACGAACGCTTGACGAGATTGAACTGCTGAAAGACCATCCCAATCTGGCGGCGCACTTGACGCATTTCGGAGGAGGGCAGCGCGGTCACATCGGTGTCATTCCAGATGACTTTGCCTGACGTCGGCTCGATCAGGCGATTGATGCAGCGGAGCAAGGTAGACTTGCCCGATCCGCTCAAGCCGATCACGGCAAGGAATTCGCCATCCTCGACCTGGAAACTCACGTCTTTTAGCGCGACCGTCCCATTGGGGTAGACTTTGTTGAGGTGCTCGACCCGTAACATGGTTTTCCTCGATGGCAGCAGGGGCGAAGCATGCTTCGCCCCTGCTGACGTGTCAGGAATCGTTTTACTGCTTGACCAACGTGGCTACATCAATGCCGGCTTTCTTCAACATATCGGAGAAGGGTGCATAGTACGTGTTGTAGTCGGCTTTCTCGAAGGCGTCATAGTTGTAGATGCTTTTCACGACGGCATTCCCGCCCGGCTCTGCCATCATGGCGAGGAGTGCTTCGGTCGTGATAGCCTTGATCTTGGGGTCAAGGTCTTTGATGTATTGGAGACCATCGTTCGGGATGCGATCGCCCAAGGCAAACACCTGGACCTTTTGGGCAATGTCCGGGAACTTGGCAGCGAGGTTGGTCGGCTTGTCAGTCAGGATGTCCATGAAGGCAACGCCCGCGTCGCAGTCGCCATTGTAGACGGCGATGGCAGCTTTGTCATGTCCGCCCGCGTAGGTGCTCTTCATGTCCTTGTCGGGGTCAATCCCCATTGCTTTGAACGTCGCGCGAGGGATGATCCCACCCGAAGTGGAACCCGCCGAGGTAAAGCAGAAGGACTTGCCCTTGACGTCTTGGAGGGTCTTGATGCCCGACCCCGCTTTGGTATAGTATTCGGGTTTGTAGAACGAAGCCAGTTTGCCCGCCAGATCCTTGTCGGGATCAAAGTCGAACGCTGCGTACGTGCCATCCGCTTTCTGGAAGCCGTACTTGCGCTGCGCCACCAGGACAACGTCAACGTCGTACTTTTGCTTTGCCAACAGCGCCGAGAAGGTGTTGAGAAAGCCCATGTGGGCTTTGCCGCCACCCATCGCTTCAATCGAGGCGGCTTCGCTTGTCCCAGCCTCGACCTTGTAGGTCAGTCCGGTCATTTTGCCGAGGCAGTCCGCCATGGCCTGGCCGCCCCGGGTGATTAGACCGACGTCAACCGAAGGCACGAACTCGATCACGATAGGTTTGTCGGGCGCGCCCAATTGCCCGGCGGCAACCGTGAGTGCGCTAGGCAGCTTGTCGCACTTGGCCGGGGCCAGAGCCGGCAACGGCGTCTTGGTTGCTGCGGGCGCCGGCGGTAGAGTCGCTGCAGGCGCAGGTGGCTTGGTCGGCTCGGGGGCCTTGGTGGGCGGCACGGGCGTTGCGGCCGGGCCGCACGCGCTGAGCAACACGGTGGCGATGACCAGCACCGCCACCAACAGATAAGACATTCGACGAGCGTTCATTTCTTTCTCTCCTCAGAAAAATCTAGATAGGGTTTCTGCTCTATGTGAGAAAATGCAGTGTTCTGATCTCGAAAGTGATCACCTCCTTTGAATTG
>CAYHAR010000328.1:0-4172 GCA_964354595.1 uncultured Anaerolineae bacterium
GCGCGGTTACGTCGGCGATGCGCCAGGCCGCGCGCGGCTCATCGCCGCCCAGAGTACTTCTGAGCAGAGGTGACTGTGAAAATTCATGACAGTGGAGGCTTTGCGTTTGACGACGTGTTGCTCGTCCCTCAGCGTTCCGCGATTGTCAGAGGCAATGACTCGGCGGTTGAGCTGCTCGAGTGGGAGCAAGTGCGCCAGAGGGCGTGGAAGTGGTCGTGCCCTACCGTGGCGCTGTTGCCGACATCTTGCACCAGCTCGTCGGCGGGCTGCGCTCCGGTCTGAGCTATGCCGGCGCGACGTGCATCGCCGAGTTGCAGCAAAACGCCGAGTTCATCCGCCGCAGACGCCGGGCGGCGTGCGGGAAAGCGGCGCGCATGATGTGGAGCAGTTATTCTAGGCAGGTCGCGCTTGCCCGCGCTTGCGCGCAGGACACCCTTTACCCATTAAGGGTACCCTGGGGGCAGGGGTGTGTCCGCCGGGCGCAAGCGTGGCCTGCTACATGTCCCACGTGGCATCCCCGAAAAACTCTCCGTGGTCGTGCGCCAGGAATGCCTCGATGGTCACGTGCTGGTCGACTAATCGAAAGCGCGGGCCGTGACCGGGGTAGCACGCGGTTTCGTCGGGCCACGCCAGGATGATGTCGCGCAGCGTGCGCAGCGTCGTCTGAAAATCCTCGGCGGATTCAGTTTTGCCAGGGCCGCCCTCGAAAATCGTGTCGCCCACGATAATGCGCTCGTCGCCGACAATGGCAAAACAGAGCATGTCGCCAATGTGGCCGGGCGTGTGATACACCCGGAGGCGATGCTCTCCCACGCGAACCTCGTCGCCGTGATCGAGCCAGCGGTCAGCGCTCAAGGTCATTCCCTCATAGTGCTGCCCGGGGTGAGCCATCACCGGGACGTTCAGCCTGGCTCGCATTTCGTCCAGCGCGCCGATGTGGTCAGGGTGCGTGTGCGTGATGAGGATGGCGACCGGGTGAGTATCGGCCAGCATCTCTTGCAGCGCGTCCGGCTCCGCGCCGGGGTCAATCAACACGCTCTCTCGCGTGACCGGGCAAACGAGCACGTGGGCATTCATCTGCCACTCGCCGACGGCTCGCGTTCTCAATTCCATCTTGTGCGACATGGTTTCGACTCCTCCCAGAACTAGAGTATACCAGACTTTGGCCGGGGGTGATGTATAATAGCCAGGCAGATGAGCAACATGCGCTTCAACTATCTGACCAATCTCTTGCGCTTGCTGGCCGGCGACCGCGCGCTTGCGCCGCTGGTCGTTTCGTATTGCGTCACGGCGGCGTGCAACCTCGATTGCTGCTATTGCGAAGATTTTGGCGCGCGCCGCAACGCCGCTGCCCAGCTCAAGCCGCTCGCTCTGCCGGATGCTGAGCGCCTGCTGGCAATCGTCCGCCAAGCGACGGACCGCCTCATCTTTACCGGCGGCGAGCCGCTGCTCTACCCCGACCTCGCAGCGCTCGTCGCTTTTGCGCGGAATCAGATGCGCTTTCGCAGCCTGACGCTGTTGACGAACGCCACGCTTTTGCCGGAGCACGTGGACGTGGCGCGCCGCCTCGACCGGTTGGTCATCAGCCTCGACGCGGTTGACCCGCAGGTGTGGGATGCGACGATTCGCGCCGCGCCGGGCATGGCGCAGACCATCATCGGCACGATTGCGTCTGTCGCGCGCGAGCCGGCGACCGAAACGCGCGTGATCGTCCACTGCGTCATCACGCCCGAGACGCTGCCGCAGGCGCAGGCCGTGCTCGATTTTTGCGTCGCGCACGGCATCTTGTTTTCCTGCTCGCCGCAATCGGTGGACAACTGGCCGCGTTACGAGCTGCTCGTCTCGGACGAGTATCGCGCGTTCATCGCGCGCCTCGTCGCGTTGAAAAAGAGCGGCGCGCCGATTTTGGGCAGCCTGCCTTATTTGCAGTTGATGGCAAATTTCGAATCGTATCCCTGCTATCCGCTGCTCGCGCCGCGCGTGATGCCGGATGGCTCGCTGGCTTTCCCTTGCCGGCCCATCGAGCGCAGCGGCCACGCGCGCGGCGGGCGAGTCAGCCTGCTCGACGCGGGCAGTTGGCGCGAGGCGATTCGCCGCGGCGTGGAACTCTATGGCGCTCCGCCGCTGACGTGCGGCAGTTGTTACCAGCAGTGCTACGTCGAGCCGTCGCTCATGCAGGCGCAACCGCTGGCCTTGTTGCGCGAAGTCATTGCCTTCCCGCCTTCTCGCCAGGCGAGTATCCACACCTATGCCCCCGGATAGAGATTCGCCCATCATCGTCATCGGCGCGGGCGTGGCCGGATTGACGGCGGCGCTGCACCTGGCCGAGCGCGGCCTGCGTCCGCTCGTGTTGGAAGCAGACGAGCGCGCAGGCGGTCGCTTGAAAAGCAACCCGCCCGTCGAGTTCGAGCACGCCGGGCAGACGTGGCGCTTTGGCGCAGAGCACGGCGTCCACGGCATCTGGTCGCCCTACCGCAATCTGCAGGCGATGCTGGCCCGGCATCACATCCGCCCGGTGCTGGTCCCGGCGCAAGAAGAAGAATGGGTGCTGGGCCTGGGGCGATGGGTGCGTCACGCGCCGGTGGGCAGCGCGATCCGCGAAAGCTGGATACCCGCGCCGTTTCATTACCTCGGCCTGTTCGCGCGTCCGCGCTTTTGGGCCATGCTCAACCTGCTCGACGTTTTCTCCATGTTTCCTCTCTTGTCCGGCCTGCTGGCCGCGCTGGCGATTGACCCGCTGATGGAAGACCAGCCGCTGCCCGGCATGACGATGGCCGATTTTTGCCGGGGCTGGTCGCCCACGCTGATAGACTTTTTCACCGGGCTGACGCGCAACGCCTTGTCCGCCAGTCCGCAAGAAATTCCCGCATCAGGCTATGTGGCCTTTTTGCGCTTTTACACGCTGCTGCGGCGCGACGCCTGGGCGTTTTCCTATCTGCCCACGAACGGCGGAGAGGCCATCGTCGAGCCGATGCTCTCCACGTTGCGCGCGTTGGGCGGCGAGGTCATCACTGGTGCGCGCGTGACGCAGCTCGCCCGGCCGTCCGGTGCGTGGCGCGTCGCCTGGGCGCAGAACGAGGCGCAAGCCGCGCACGTCATCCTGGCGACGGATGCGCCCGCAACCGAGACGCTTTTGCGCGCCAGCCCGGACACGGCGGAGCAAGCGGAACGATTGCGCCTGCCCCTCGGACGCGCCACCGCCGTCGTTCGACTGTGGTTCGACCGCGCGCCCGCGAATCTGCGCGCCGAGGCGGGCATTTTCACGGGCGATTTTGCGCTCGACAACTTTTTCTGGCTGCATCGCATCTATGACGAGTACATTCGGTGGAATCGCGCCACAGGCGGCAGCGCGATTGAGGCGCACGTCTACGGCCCGGACGCATTGCTGGCCGAGCCGGATGCGACGCTGCTCGCTCGCGCCATCACGGACGTGGGCCGCGCCTGGCCGGAGCTAAAAGGACGCCTCATCCACTCGTCGCTCACGCGCAACGAGGCGACGCACACGCTGTTGCGCGTCGGTTCGCCGCAAGAGCACCTCGCCGTAGAGACGCCCTGGCCGCATCTGTATTGCTGCGGCGATTGGGTGCGCGACCGCAACCCGGCCATGTTCTTGGAGCGCGCGTGCATCACCGGCATCAAGGCGGCCAACGCCGTGCTGCGCGACGTGGGCCGCGAGCCGTGGCCGCTGTTGCCGCATCCCGGGCCGGAGGCGCTCGCGCGGCGAGTGGAGGCAGCCATGCGGGGGATTCGCCGGGCGATGCGTCCACGCAAGACCTGACAGGTCTGGCAGACCTGTCAGGTCTTTTGCGGTTTGGCGACAGCGAGAGTAGAATTGTCTGTCGAGCGTCCAGATTTGGAGAGCGACCGCGCGGCGTTAAAAGAGGCGCGGCAGCAGGCGGGCCTATCGTTCACCCGCAGTTGAACTGCGGGCGGAGCGGAGGGCGGGCGCAACAACGAATTGAGGATGGGACAATTCCTCAGGCTCGTCCCAAGAGCAACCTCAAGGCAACTGGACGAGCGTCTCGATTTCTCGGAGAACGGCGGCAAGCTCGGGGGCAGTTGACTCGACGACGTTTTCTTCGCCGCCTGCGTGCTTGTGATGAGGATACGTACGGAGATAGTCTTCAATTCGCAAAGCGAATCTCCTGCAGGGCTTGCGCTTTTTCTCGCAG
>CAYHAR010000329.1:0-4141 GCA_964354595.1 uncultured Anaerolineae bacterium
CCCACCGCCGACTATGCAGCGGCGGTGGATTCGTGGATGGTGTATGGCCCGGTGAGCCTGGCCCGCGTGTGGCAGGCGCAGCTTGATTTCGCTTATTATTTCACGCCGACCGCGTCTGGCGCTTTCACGGTGGGTGTTTCCACGGACTATGACCCGATCAGCCGGACAGGGACATTCAGTGAGATGATGTCGGCTCCGACTGCTGGCTGGAGGACGAATTTCACACGCGACCTCTCGTCCTACGCCGGCCAAAAGGTCTACGTGGCCTTCCGTTACCAGACGCCCGATGGCGGTAACGTGGCGGATGGGCCGTTTGTGGACGACGTTCATGTGCGAGCCAATTATCGGGCGTTGCTTCCGCTTGTAAGTAAGTGGATGTTGAATCTTTCCAAGTCGGCATCTTCCAACGTGGCTTGGACTGGACAATCTTTGGTTTATTCGCTCACTGTCTACAACAATGACATCTCGGTAGCCAGCGGTGTGTTGCTCACTGACACAGTGCCAACCGGTACGGTTTTTGTGAGCGCCGATGGCGGCGGGACTTTTAACGCCGCAAGTAGAGTGGTAAGTTGGTCCGGCCTGACGGTGCTCGCCCAGAGCAGCGTCGTTCGACATCTGACGGTCGCAGTCCCTGGCGATGCCCCAGCGGGGTTCAAGGTGGTGAACAAAGACTATGCTATTTCTGTTCCACCCAACCCGATGACGATGTTTGGCTTGCCCGTCACGACGCCCGTGGCTTTTAACTACTTGGATGACTTTTCCAATCCGGCGAGCGGCTGGCCTATCGGCAGTTGGACAGGCAACATTGAGTGCAGCCCGCCAGGATCGTGGAGGGCAGGCTACATGACCGGAGGCACCTATGGTGTAAACACTGGCTGTGCGTGGAACGGCATGGTCTACCCGTCACCTGTGCGTATCGCCGACACGGCCAACTTTACGCTGGAGGTTGACTTGCGCTCGAACCAAGGAGACCTGTGGTACTCGTCGTATGGTGTCTTTTTCAACGCCAGCGAGGATCTGCGCCAAATGTACATTGTCCGCATCTTTCAGGGTCAGGAGCCGCCCGAGTTTGCGATCTACCGCTGGCCGAACTTTCAAGGTTCGTCCGATGACCAGCCGCCTCCGGTCATGTGGCTGTATAGCACTTGCAATGAGTGCGACGGCGCGGACTATGCCTGGAATCACATCGCGGTACGGCGTCGTGGGGCATTGTTCGAAGTGTACATGGGCAAGTCGGGCGGCGCGTTGGCGCGCCAGGCGACTATTGTTGACGACGCCTACATGGACAGCAATCACGCCCGAGTGGGCGTCCATCACGGCAACTTTGAGTGGCGCGGAGATGCTGGTGCAGCTTTTTACGCCTACGTGTTCGATAACTTTCGATTGTCGCCGGCGACCCGCTAGACCAGTGCAAGATTTGAGGGATGTAGTGTCCGACCCCCGGCTGTGCGCCGGGGGTTTTGGCATGGAAGCGAGAGCGTGACCTCCGCGCGGCGCGTGTGGCTGGTTGAATTGATCTGCGTGATCGGCCTGCTGCTGCTGGCGGCGGCGCTGCGTCTCTATCGCCTGCAAGATTACCCTGCCGGCTACCACAACGACGAGGTCACCGACGCGCACATTATCGAAACGGTCATCGCCGGGCGGCGCGCCATCTTTTTTCCCGAAGACACCGGCAGCGAGCCGCTTTACATGTATTGGTCGGCGCTGTTCAGCGCCGCGCTGGGACACACCGTTTTCGCGCTCCGATTGCCTTCCGCGTTCCTGGGGATGATGGCGCTATGCGCCGTGTGGGCGTTCACGCGGCGGTTGCTGGGGCCTCTCCCGGCGGGAGTCGCCCTGGGTGCGCTGGGCGTCTCGTGGTGGGGCGTGCTGCTGAACCGCATCACGCTGCACGTCGCGCCGGTCGCGCCGATGCTGGCGTTGGCCGTGTACTTTTTCTGGCGCGGAATGTGTAGAGTGTCGAGAGTGGAGAGTGGAGAAAAAGTAGCAGTGAGTTCACTCCACTCTCCACTCTCCACTCTCCACTTGGCATTGTCCGGGTGTTTCTTTGCGCTCGCTTTCAATTCCTACACGGCGGCGCGCGTGACACCGCTCTTGGTCGTTGCGCTCGTCGCCTATCTGGCTCTTGTCCGGCGCGACGTGATCCGCCCGCACTGGCGCGGGCTGTTGGCGCTCGCCGTCGTGGCGCTTGTCCTTGCCGCGCCGCTGGCCTTGTATCTGGTCGAGCACCCTGCGGCCAAGCAACTCGGCTATTCTCAGTTCGACGTAGATCAGCCCGTGACGGATTTGCTGAGTGGAAAGCCGCAACTGGTCGTCGAGACGACGCTGCAAACACTGGGGATGTTTGGGTTCGCCGGAGACCCGCTGGCGTACTATAATATCCCGGGGCGGCCTTTGTTGGAGCCGGTTGGCGCGGCCTTGTTTCTGATTGGCGTAGTTGCGCTCCTGTGGCGATGGCGCGACCCGCGTTACGGGTTTGTGTTGATCGGGCTGCTCGTCACGCTGTTGCCGGGGATGCTCAGCCAGCCCGCGCCGAACTATGCGCGCACCGTCGGCGCGATGGCGTTTGCCTTTGCCGTGCCGGGCATCGGCGCGGACGTGGTGTGGCGATGGGCGACAGAACGATGGGGGGACATCGCGCGCCGCATCGGCGCAGTGGCGCTCGGCGCGCTGTTGCTCGGCAACGCCGCCTGGACTGCGCGCGACTTTTTTTCTGTCTGGCCGATGCAGCCCGACACGCGCTGGTGGATGCAGACCGGGCTGAAAGAAATAGCGCAGGCGCTCGAGTCCAGCGCGGAGCGCAATCCCGTGGCGGCTTGCACTTCCTCACGGTTGATTGACGAGTACGTCGAGTGGTGGCGACCAGCGTGGTGGATTTACCATTATCTTTCACCGCGGACCGAAGCCGATGTGCGCTGGTACGATTGCGCCGAGGCGGTCGTCCTCCCGGCAGGAACCGCGCCGCGCTTTGCCTTTCCCGATGTGAACTCGCTGGCGCAGTTGGATGGCTTGCCGGTCGCGCGATGGATGCAATCGGCGAGCCAGGAAACCAAGGTGGGGCAAAGCCTTGTCTTGCGCGCCGATCCGATGCGCACGTGGGAGGCCGAGGTCGCGCGACTGGCGGCTGATTCGCCCGTCGAGTGGCCGCCGGAAGCCGGGCGAGACCAGCCGGCGGCGCTCCCCGTTGATGTGGGCCACGCGCTGCAACTGACCGCGTATAACGTAGAGGGCCGCGCCGCGCCCGGCACGGCGATCACGGTGACGACGTACTGGCGCGTCGTCGCTCCGCTCGAGTCGCGTTTGACCCTGTTCACGCATCTCATTACCGGCGCGAACGTCCTGGCTCAGACTGACCATCTGGCGATCACGTCACACAGCTTGCAGCCCGGCGACGTGTTCATGCAAATCCACATTTTGAACGTGCCGGATGGCCTCGAGCGCGGTTGGTATGATCTGTCGGTAGGTGTCTACTCGCAAGATACCGGAACCCGCTTGCCGGTCTATGATGGCGCGCGGCCGGTAGCCGACCGATTATTCCTGCGACCTTTGCGGGTGTGGCGACAACCATGAAAGTTCGGTGGCCGTTTGTCATCCTCTTGGCGCTCAACGTGGCGCTGTCCGTCGCGTTCAGCCTCGTCAACCCGCTGTACGAATCCACCGACGAGCTGCACAACTATCGCTACGTACGTTACCTCTTGGCGACGGGCAGGCTGCCCGTGCTCGATCCAGACCAGCCGCGCATCCAGGCGCATCATCCGCCACTTTACTACCTTCTCGGCGCAGCGGCCACGTTTTGGATCAAGCCGGATACTCTCTGGAGCTATGAGCCGGCCTGGAATCCGCACCGGGGATTTCACGCCTGGGAAGTTGGCGCGGACAACAAGAATTACTATCTGCACGGCCCAGACGAGTGGTCTTTATCCGGCACGCCGCTGGCGGCCCGCGTCGCACGTGGAGTCAACGTCGTGCTCGGCGCGCTGATGGTGGCCGTGACGTATCTCATCGCCCGCCGCATCTTTGACCAAGAGGCGCTCGCGATTGGCGCGGCGGCCATCGTCGCGTTCAACCCGCAATTCCTGTATCTTTCCGGCGCGGTCAACAACGACATCGCGGCCGGGTTGGCCGGTTCGGCGATTGTGTT
>CAYHAR010000330.1:0-4133 GCA_964354595.1 uncultured Anaerolineae bacterium
CGTATTGCGCCCACTGGTCAAACGAGTCCATCTCGCCCGCCCAGACGACGTCGGGACTGTAGGCATTCGTCCCGCCATAAGGGTCAATCCCCACGCGCATGTGCATCGGGGCCGGCTTGTCGGACCGATAGCCCGCCTTGCAGTCGGCCGGGTCCAGACACAGCCAGGCGTGCATGAACACCGTGAAACGCAACCGCGCCCCGGGCTGGATGCCCGTCACGCGCTGATACAATCCCGCTTCGTGCATCCGGCCAAAGGAGAAATACTTTTGCGAGTTGTTGCCGCTGTGGATGCGATTGGGCTGCAGAGTGCGGGCCGTGTCCACAAACTCGGGCCGCATCCAGTAACAACCCCACAGCCCGCGATGCTCGCAGTTATTGGGCATTTCGACATACGGCGGCGGCGTCGGCGCCCACCACGCCATCCAGCCATCTGCCATCTGGACTTCGTTGATCGGCAAGCCATCCTCGCCGATCTGCGACTTGAACCACATCGGGCCTTCCATGCCGGGGTTCTTGAGAAGCTCGCCGCCTTGATGGGGCGGCGCCGCTTCCGGCCCGGCCGAGACAAAAGCCGGCAGCAGCAGCATCGCGCACACGCTAACAACCAGGGTAGTTTTGAGGTTCGTTCGCACAGCGGGTTCTCCTATAAAGATTCGGGGCAAAGACCAGCCCCCAGAAGCGCAACGAGCGGGGATTATACCAGAGGTTTCGACTTTGACAACTTTATGGACAGGTCATAGGACACAAGATGGCTCTTGTCCTACGGGCGCGAAACCCAGGCCAGGTCACGACCAAAGAGGGCAAAATAAAGCGTTCCCACCAGCCCACAGCCGGCGGCGAAAGTCGGTCTCGGGCGAGACCAGCCAAAGAAACGCCCCGCCAAATGTTGTAAATCTTTGTCCGGCGAAAGTGTTAATCTAATGTGAATTATGCCCAAAAAAGGTTCCTCCGCTTTATAGGAACTTGCTCGTGGGAACTATTCACCTCGTACTCTCGGCCAACTTGATCTCTTTCTCCGTCAGCCCGTACAACTGGTACACCGCCTGGTCAATCGCAGCATCCACCTCTTCCATGCGCCGCTTGAGCGCGTGCCGCCGATCCTCTTTCGCTCCCTCGGCTTCGGCATAGTCCTTTTGCAGTTGTAGCATCTCGTCCACCAACACGACGATGGCATCGTGCTGTTGCTTTTCTTTCGGGTCGTCAAAGTCAATGCGGCGGATGGGAAGGTTGCGAATCAAGTCGGGATAGACGTGCAACCCTCCACCAAGAGAAATCCAGAAATAGCGATTAGCCAGCCTGGAGTTAATCAGCCCCAATAGATAGCGAGGATCATATTTCGTTGCGTAAACGGGAGGCTCTGGTCGTTTCACGTTGAGACTTGCTTTGACTTTACCGAGTAGTTCCCACTTGACGCAAAGGCTGACCGTGTCGTTCGCATAAAACCCTTCTGCATCGTAGGTTGCCATCAATCCTTCAGCGCCAGAAATGTTCCGCACGATAATCTTGGGGCTTGCAAAGAGTTCAGGGAACTTGGGGCGGTGCATCTTTTTTGGCTCATAGGCAAGGTAGCGTCCCTGCCATCCCAGGCGATAACGGCCCAGTTCTTTGCCTTCTATATACGGCTTGCAAGTCTTTCGCTTGGGGCGATCAAATATCAGAGCGTCTTTGGAGCGACCTGTCTCGCTTTCGTGTGGCACTGCTCCGATTACGCAGTAACAAAGCTCGCCCAGCTTTAGGCTCTGTGAATCAACCTGTTTCACCAAAGACAGGGCCTCTCCACGTAACTCGAGCCGAAACATGTTGTTCGGCGTTGTTTGGAAGGCGGATTGAGGAACCAGCAAAAACTTGGCGTCAATCCCGTCGTTATAGTCGGGCTGTGCTATGACCGGAATCTTGTGGTTGCGCCTGATTCTGGCGTCAGTCTCTTTGCGGAGAGTCAAAATGCACGTGTCAACCGTCGCCGCCTTAAAGACGCGATAGTTGGAAAAATCAACGATAGATGTAACGACACACTCCTCCAAGATGAGCCGTCTTAGCTTTTCCCCATAGTTCTGATACAGAACAGAATACGGCACGATGAAGCCCAAATACCCTCCGGGCTTGAGAAGCTTCAAGGCCTGCTCTACAAAGAGAATGTGTATATCGAATCGCCCCCAGGCAACCTCAAAGTGCCCGCTTTCCATGTAATAGTCACGCTGCGCGCGCGGCATATTCTCTGCCCGCACATACGGCGGATTGCCCACGATCACGTCAAACCCGCCCGCTTTCATCGCTTTGGAAAACTCGGTCTCCCAATTAAACGGCTCGAGTTCTTGCCAGTTCTTGCCAAACGCTGCCTTGAGCTCATCAGGCGTGCCCGAGATCAGGCTGTCACCCGCGCGGATGTTGTCCAGCATCGGCAATTTGTCGCGCGCGTGCAGCGCCTTGAGGCTGAGGTTCAGCTTGGCGACGGCCACCACCTGCTCGTCCTTGTCCACGCCGTAGATGTTTTGCGAGAGAATCTCCATTCGGCGAGCATAATCCACTACGTCCTCGCGTCTGCCGCGCGTCTGCTGGCGTTGCTGCGCGAGAAAGCGATCCAACACGTCAAACGCTTCGATGAGAAACGAGCCGCTGCCGCACGCCACGTCCAGCACGCGCACCGGCTGCGCGGGGTTGTAGCCCTGCTCTTCGAGATGGCGGCCCAACGTTTGCTGGACGATGTACTTGACGACAAAGGTCGGCGTGTAATAGATGCCCTGCGATTTGCGCTTTTGTCGTTTCTCTATGACTTTAGCCGCCTTGGGGTCGGCGATGACGTGGCCGAGGTATTGCTCGTAAGCCGTGCCGAGCACATCGGCGTCAATCGCGTTAAAGTTGTACCGCACATATCCGCCGCGTTTTTCATACAACCCCTCGATGATGGTCACAAAGGGTGTTGGCTCGCACTCCAACTTTTCAGAAAAGTGCTCGGCAAACAAGTCCGAGTCGTAGGTTGCATCCAACTCGCGAAAGAGATGGGCTAACTCGGCGGGGAGTTGTCCGATGCGACCTCGCTTCTCCAGGTCGCGCACGAGCGGCAGCAGGCGCGGCGGCTCGACCTCGCGGTCTTCGGCGGTGCGGATAAAGATCAGCCGATTCAGAATCCGCAGCACGGCCTCGTCCAGTTGATCGAGTGAGTAGTGTCCATTGTAAGCACGCAGGTGGCGGAACAACTCGTGTCGCCAGGTGCGGAGATCATCGAACAAGTGCTGACTCACCGGTTCTTTGCGCGTTTTCTTGCCGACCTTTTCAGCCTCGCAGTCGAGTCGTCCTGCGGCGATCTCTGGGCGCGATAACCACCACAGCCTTTCGAAATCTGAGAGGTAGGTATCCAGGCTAAATTCGAGGAACTGGGCGCGGCGCGGGTCGTTTTCTTTCCACTCGGCATTGAACGCGCGCAGCCCTTCGAAATTCGAGAGCAGCGCCCACGGCACGCTCTTGGTCCAGGCATAGTCAATCGCCTGGCGCACCCATCGCGGGTCGTCCAAGTCTTGATCCAACCTTTTCGTTTCGAGGAAAAAGCGCGGGATGCCGGAGAGTCGGAAGGAAAAATCCACCCAGCCACGCGAGACTTTTTCTTCGGGGCTGACCTCGGCGGGGTCGTCGGTGTTCCAGCCGAGCGCCTCAAAAAGCGGCAGGATGAACGCCTGGCGTGTGGCGGCTTCGTTGTAAGCGCGGCGCTCGGCGGCGGGCAGCGCCTTGAACTTTTTGACGATACGCTCGACTTTGGCGTAGGCGGCGTCGGGTGTTGGCATTGATTTACCTCTGTCGTGCAGCACAGTCAGAGCGGATTGGGCGGTTTCGGCGTAATGAATCTCTGACGTGGTTGTTGCGCACAAGTTTTGTTCGTCGTCCGGTATGGTGTCGGAATCGAACTGGCTATTCATTGCCACTCTCCCCTGACCGCCGCCTCCAGGCATTGCTCAAGCGTCCCAAAATGCGTGGCGACGTGCGCGTGGCTCGGCCCGTAGAACGCGCCCTTGCCGGAATTGGTCGCCATGCTGGTAAAGCCCAACGCTTCGACCGGCGCGACGACCAAACAAGTGTCGCTCACGATCCGCCCGCCGCTCGCCTCGATCCGCGCCAGCAGCCCGCGCGCTTCCGCCTCGT
>CAYHAR010000331.1:0-4126 GCA_964354595.1 uncultured Anaerolineae bacterium
GATTTCGCGTTAGCCGTGCAAGCGTTTGAAAAACCGCGAGGCGCAAAAGGGGAACCAACACCCGCCAGACGAGGTCAATCGGCTGAAAAGCCAAACCCCCTCCCCTTCTCGTTCGTCCGAACGCGAGCGCCCAAACCTTCAATCGGCACCCGTGTTGCGCATTCCGAGCCTGTGAGGGTGCTTTTTCGAACCTTTTCCAGAATTCACACAAGGAGGTGAGCAGAGACTATTAAACTTGCAGTTGCACCACGCTTTCGACTTATCCGCTTATCCAAACTTTCTCTCTGGAGGAGAAAATGTCAGACTCTATGTTGACGGGCAAGATGACCCGCCGCCAAATGCTCAAGTTGAGCGCCGCCGCCGGCGCAGGCGCGTTCCTGGCGTCGTGCGCCCCTGCGGCAACGCCCGCGCCCAAGGCCGAAGAGCTGCTCAAGAGCGCCAACACCATCCCCATGGACACGTTGATCGCCGAGGCCAAGAAGGAAGGCAACCTGACGACCATCGCGCTGCCCCCCGACTGGGCCAACTATGGCGAGATCATCGAGAGCTTTAAGACGAAATATGGCATCAAGATCAACGGGCTGAACCCGGACGGCGGGTCGTCCGACGAGCTGGAAGCCATCCGCGCCAACAAGGGCAGCAAGGGCCCCCAAGCGCCGGACGTGGTGGACATTGGCATCGGCTATACCGAGGCCAGCAAGAAGGAAGGCCTGTTCGCCGCGTACAAAGTGGCGACGTGGGACACGATCACGCTCAAGGACCCCGAAGGCTTTTGGTTCGCCGAGTACTATGGCGTGCTGGGCTTCCAGGTCAGCAAGGCGCAGATCAAAAACATCCCGGTGGACTGGGCTGATCTGCTCAAGCCCGAATACAAGAACATGGTTGCACTGGCCGGCGACGTTTTGAAGTCAAATGAATCGGTCATGGCGGTTTGGGCCGCCGGCATCTCCAAGACCGGCAAGGCCGACCAGGCTGCCGCCGAAGAGGGCCTCAAATTCTTTGCCGAGCTGAAAAAGAGCGGCAACTTTATCCCCGTCATCGCCGCCGCGGCCACCATGGCCAGGGGCGAGACGCCCATCATCCTACGCTGGGACTATTTGGCGCTGGCCGACCGCGACACGCTCAAGGGCAATCCCGAGGTGGCGGTGGTCGTGCCCAAGACAGGCCTGTTGGCCGGCCCCTATGCGGGCGCCATCAGCGCCTATGCTCCGCACCCGTTCGCGGCGCGGCTGTGGTGGGAGCACGTCTTTTCCGACGCAGGCCAGCTCATGTACCTCAAGGGCTATGCCCACCCGATCCGCTACAACGATCTGGCAGCCAAGAGCAAGATCCCGGCTGACCTCGCCGCCAAGCTGCCACCTGCGGAATCCTATAAAGCGGCCATCTTCCCGACGCTGGACGCGCTCACGGCGTCCAAGAAATACATCACCGAGAATTGGCGCAAGGTCGTTCTCGGCGAATAGGAGACGTTCGCATGTCTCAAACACCAAGCGTCAAGCTTGGGAAAGGGGACGCGCCGCTGGCGCGTCCCCCCTCCCGAAAATTCTCCTGGGACTGGCTGGGCCTGGCGCCCTTTTTTCTGTTCGCCATCGCCTTTTTGCTGCTGCCCTCGGCCTCGATCGTCATCAACAGTTTCAAAAGCCCGGAGGGTGGGTTCACCTTTCAGAACATCGTGGACGTGATTGCCCGCAAAGACCTCCGCTCGGCTTACGAGGCCAGCCTCAGCATCAGCGCCATCACGGCCATCGGCGGAGGGCTGTTCGGCTTTCTGCTGGCGTATGCTGTGACGCTGGGCGGCCTGCCCAGGCGACTGCGTTCATACATGCTAACTTTTTCCGGGGTGGCCTCCAATTTTTCCGGCGTTCCGCTGGCGTTCGCCTTTATCGCCACCATTGGCAACACCGGGCTGATCACCCGTGCGATTGAAGGCATTTCCGGTGTGGACATTCACCAGGCAGGATTCACCATCTATAATGTCTGGGGATTGTCCATCGTGTACATGTATTTCCAGTTCCCCTTGATGGTCCTCATCATGGCCCCGGCGCTGGATGGCCTCAGGCGCGAGTGGAAGGAAGCGTGCGAGAACCTGGGCGCGACGAACTGGCAATACTGGCGCTACGTGGCGCTGCCCATCCTTTTGCCGTCCCTGCTGGGCACGACGATTCTGCTGTTCGGAAACGCGTTCGGCGCTTATGCCACAGCTTATGCCTTTTCAGGCAGTTTCATCAACCTGGTGACGATCGTGATCGGCGGGCAGATCCAAGGCGACGTGCTGTTCAACCCAGGCCTGGGCAACGCGCTGGCGCTCGGCATGGTCGTCATCATGGGGCTGTGCATGGCAGGGTACTCCTGGCTGCAAAGAAGAGCGGCGAGGTGGTCGCGATGAGAAAGACAAACATTTGGGCCTGGATCATTTTGATCGTGGGGATTCTTTACTTTTTCGTGCCGCTGGTGGCGACACTGGACTTTTCGTTGCGCGCCGAAAAGGACGTGTATCCGAGTTTCGAGGCGTTCCGCACGGTTTTCAGCGACCCCGAGTTTTACCAGAACTTTGGCTCTTCGCTGGGGTGGTCGGTGCTGACGATCATTTTCAGCACTCTGCTCATCGTGCCGACGACCTACTGGGTGCATTACCGCCTGCCAAACTGGAGACCCGCGGTCGAGTTTGTCACGCTGATGCCCTTTGTCGTGCCCGCCGTCGTCCTCACGTTCGGCCTGATCCGGCTCTATTGCTGCGATCCACTCCCGCTTATCTCTAGCCCGCTCCTCCTGATTGCGGGCTACATGGTACTGTCTTTTCCCTACATGTTTCGCGCAGTGGACACCGGGCTGCGGGCGATTGACGTGCGGACCCTGACAGAAGCCGCGCAGAGCCTGGGGGCCGGCTGGGGCACCGTCCTGTTCCAGGTCATCTTTCCCAACCTGCGCGTGGCGATTCTGAGCGGCGTCTTTTTGACGTTCGCCATCGTGATCGGCGAGTTTACGTTCGCTTCGCTGCTGAGCTGGCCGGCCTTCGGGCCGTATATGGAGTACATGGGCGCCTCCCGGGCCTACGAGCCGGCGGCGCTGGCTCTCATCAGCTTTACGCTGACGTGGGGCTCGACCATGATCATTCAGCGCATCGGCCGCGGCAGGGGCGGCGAAACCCAAGTTGCGGGCACACGCTAACAAGGCGAGGACACTATGGCTTTTCTAGAAATCAATAATGTCACCAAGAGTTTCAGCCAGGGCACGGCCGCCGTCAAAGAATTCAATCTCCACATCGAAAAAGGGGAGCTGGTCTCGTTCCTCGGCCCGAGCGGCTGCGGCAAGACCACCACGCTGCGGATGGTGGCCGGGTTCGAGATTCCCTCCACCGGCCACGTCTCGATCAACGGCCAAGACATTACCGACAAGCCACCCAACAAGCGCAACGTCGGCATGGTGTTTCAAGCCTACGCGCTGTTCCCCAATATGACCGTGGGGGGCAATATCGGCTTTGGACTAAAGCTGGCCAAAAAGCCGGCCGAGGAGATCAAGCAGCGCGTGGACGAAATGCTCAGTCTGATCCACATGCCGGGACTGGGCAACCGTTACCCGTTCCAGCTTTCCGGCGGCCAGCAGCAGCGCGTGGCGCTGGCGCGCGCGTTGGCGATTCGCCCGGCGGTGCTGCTGCTCGACGAGCCGCTCTCGGCGCTCGACGCGAAAATCCGCGTGTCGCTGCGGGCCGAGATCCGCGCGATTCAGCGCCAGCTCGGCATCACGGCCATCTATGTCACCCACGACCAGGAAGAAGCCTTGTCCATTTCCGACCGCGTGGTGGTGATGAACGAGGGGCGCATGGAGCAAGTCGGCACGCCCTTTGAGATTTACAACTTTCCCAAGACGGAATTTGTGGCCCACTTTGTCGGAACGCTGAACGCCATGAGCGCAGAGGTGCGCGACGTGGCCAGCAGCCAGTTGGTGGTGCAAGGTCAGACCATCCGGGCCGCCCAAAAGCTGGAAGGCGTGCGCGCGGGCGATACGCTCATGATCTCGCTGCGGCCCGAGCGGCTCAGCTTTTCCGCCGACGGCAAAAAGGCCAACGTGATCCAGTGCATGGTCGAAAACATTACGTTCCTCGGCTCGATCGTCCGCGTCCAGCTCC
>CAYHAR010000332.1:0-4061 GCA_964354595.1 uncultured Anaerolineae bacterium
TACCGATGTCTCGCCGCCGGCACTCTTATCTGGTAGGACACAGATGTCACAGATATAAAAAATCAGCGTCAATCTGTGTTCATCTGTGTCCACTATCCTCACGGTTGGCTAGCCAATCCGCCCGCGATTTCCCCGCCGTCAATCACAAAATGCTGGCCGGTGATGAACGACGCGTCGTCGGAGGCGAGAAAAGCAAACAGCGCCGCCACATCCTCGGGCTTGCCCAGCCGACGCAGCGGCACTTTGTTCTCAAACGCGCGTCGCATTTCGGGTGTGTATTCTGCTTCCTGCATCGGCGTCATGATAAAGCCAGGGCACACCGCGTTGACGCGGATGGTCGGCGCCAACTCGAGCGCCATCGAGCGCGTCAATTCGATCACGCCCGCTTTGGAGGCGTTATAGTCGGCGTAATAGTGATAGCCCATCAGGCCGTTGGTGGAGCCCATGTTGACGATCACGCCGCCTCCGCCTGCCAGCATTCGCCGCGCGGCTTGCTGCGCCACGTAAAACACGCCGTTGAGGTTCACGTCCATCACCTGACGCCATTCTTGAGGAGTGATGTCCACGAACGGATGGCGGATGCTGATGCCGGCGTTGTTGATCAACACATCCAGCCCGCCCATCAGCGCGTCCAGCTCATCAAACACGAGTTGGACGGCCTGAGCATCCGAGACATCGGCTCTGATGATGCCGTGCAAGCCGGGTAGATCGCGTTGAATACAAAGGCAAGCGGCATCGTCTCGATCCAGCACGACGACGCGCGAGCCTTCTTCGAGGAAACGCCTGGCCGTCGCCGCGCCGATGCTGCCCGCCCCGCCTGTGATGAGAACTCGTTTATCTTTCAAGCCACGCATGGATGCTCCTGCTGCGCTACCGGTGCCGCACGATTGGCTTGCGCCGAGCGCCGTCAGCCGGCGCGTTCTTTTTTTCTTGGACTTTGCGCTTGTAAGCGCGCCAGGTCACGGCCCATTCGGATGGATCGTCAAATGGGTCTTGCTCGGCCCGGTGGACGGTGCTGTTGTGAGGCGCGGTCTTGACCAGCTCGGGATTTGAGTACGCTTCTTGCGAAATCTGGCGCATGATGGCAAGGTATTCGTCGAGATCGTCCTTTGAGTAAGACTCGCTCGGCTCGATGGTCAACGGCTCTGGAACGACATAGGGGTGATGGCTGGTCCAATAGTGCGCGCCATAGTCAACCGCCCGCAAGCCAATATCGCCCGAGGTCACACCCGTATCTCGGTACAACTCTTCCCAGCTATACCGAACCTGCTCGACGCGCCGCTTGCCTTGGGCATACGGCGCGCTCACGCCGCGAATCTGGAGCATCTTGGTCAACACATAGTTGTTGTTCAGCACCGCTGTCTCGGCGACTTTGCGCAAGCCATCTGCGCCCAGGCTCATAACCCAAGCATAGGCTCTCAGAACTGCGGGCGCGTTGCCATAGAACTGTTTGATTTTGCCGATGCTTTCGGGGCGGTCATAGTTCAAATAGTATTTGGCGCCATCGAACTCGACCACCGGAACGGGCAAGAACTTGATCAGTTCTTTGGTGACGCCGATCACGCCCGCGCCCGGCCCGCCGCTGCCATGCGGCGTCGAAAATGTCTTGTGCAGATTAAAGTGGCACAGGTCAAAGCCCGCGTCACCCGCGCGCGTGATGCCCAGGATGCCGTTGGCGTTGGCCTGGTCATAAGCGCACAGTCCACCCGCTTGGTGAACCACGTCAACGAACTCGGCGATCTTGGGGTTGAAAATGCCAGTGTCTTCTGGGTTGGTGATCATTAACCCAGCCGTTCGTTCTGAAATCGCTGCCTTGAGCGCGCCAAGATCAGGATAGCCGTCTGCGTCGGGATAGAGCGTAATGATCTTGAAGCCAATCGTCTTGGGACAGGCCGCATCGGAAGGGTGTGAAAAGATGGTCGTGATAATCTCATCGCGCTGCCCGGCCTGGCCGCGCGACTTGTGATAGGCGCGGATGATCGAGGCGTTGGCGTAAATCGCTTGCGAGCCGGCCCCCGGCTGAAACGAAAAAGCGTCCAGCCCCGAAATCTCTTTGAGAATCTGCTCAAAGCGGTACATGATCTCTAGAATGCCCTGCACCGTCTCTTTTTCCTGCAAGGGATGCAGATCGGCCATCTGGGGCATTCGCGCCAACTGTTCGTTGACCTTGGGGCTGTACTTCATCGTGCAGGTGCCCTGGCCGATGTCCACGTTCAAGTCAACTCCCAGGTTCTCTTGCGAAAGCCGCACATAGTGTCTCACCACTTGGGGCTGCGCAATTTCTGGCAGCGCGGGCGGTTGCTTGCGGCGCATCCCATCCGGCAGAGTCGAAAGCACATCTCCAACGACTTGCTTGATTTCATCCTCGACTTGCGGCACGAGGATGCCGCGCTGGCCCGGCTGGCTCAGCTCAAAGATAATCGGCTCGTCCCACCGCGCCTGGTGGAAACGTCTCAGATTCGGTTTGCCATCCGTGTAGCGTGCCAGGCTGATGTCTTTCATCTGACTGCCTCCTCCAGCGCATTGACCAGCCGGTCAATATCTTGCTTCGTGTGAACTTCGGTGACGCAATACAGCGCACTATTGCCCAACTGCGGAAATTCGTGAGTCAAATCCTTTCCGCCCAAGATGCCCCGCGCCAACAGCGCCTGGTTGATCTCGGCGACGGGCCGCCGTGGCGCAAAGCTCACGACAAATTCCTTAAAGTGAACAGACTGGAACAGCGGGCACTGGACACCTTTGATTTTGCCGATCTGCATCGCGGCATAGCGCGACCGCTGCATGATGCCCTGGCCGATTTCGGCCATGCCCTGCGGCCCCATCAGCGCCAGATAGACGCCCGCCGTAATGCCCCACAACGCGGCAGCCGTCCCGACCCACTCTTTGCCTTCTTCGCGCACGGCGAACGAGGTGCGCTCGTAAGCCACGTCGCCAAAGCCATACTCGCCTTCGACGGCGGTGGGGGCAATGCCGAACAGCCGCGAAGGATACTGCATCACGTATCTCTCTTCGTCGCGCGTGGCGATGAGACCGGCGTGACCGCCGCCAAACTGCATGTGCATTCCCAGCGGCTGGATGTCGCCGCACACAATATCCGCGCCATAGTGAGCCGGCGGAGCAAGAACTCCCAGCGAGATTGGATCCGCGCCGACGATGCACTCTGCGCCGTGCTCGTGCGCCAGCTTGCTGATTTCGTCGCCGCGCGTCTCGATGAAACCCAGGTAGGATGGGTTCTCGAACAAGACCGCCGCCGTCTTGGGCGAAATCTTGGCCCGCAAGGCGTTCAGGCTCATCTGCCCGGTCTGCCGGTCGTAATCTACCGGCGCGATTTCGATATCGGGCTCGCAATAGTCTCTGATTTTGGAAAGCTTGTCGGCGCTGATCGTCGCGGGCACGAGCGCCTGATGTCGGCCCGTCATCCGGGCGGCCATGCGAATCGCTGTGGCCGTCGCCTGAAAGCCATCATACGTCGGCACGTTGACCGCGTCCATGTCGAGCAGCTCGCCCATCATGCTGGTATATTCAAAGAGCGCCTGGAATCGCCCGTGGTCTTCGTAAGGCTCGCCGGCGTAAGCGGTCAGAAATTCGGTACGGCTGTTGACCTCGTCGCAGACGGCCGGCACGTAATGTTGCGAACAGCCCGCGCCCAAGAAGCTGAGATAGTCTTGGCAGCTCTTGTTCTTGGCGAGGATCTGCTCGACGTGCCGCCGCAAGGCATACTCGGATAAGAAAGGCTCGGGGAGATTCATGCTCCGCTTGAGTCGGAGCGAGTCGGGGATGTCTTGATAAAACTCGTCCACGCTCTGCGCCCCGACAGCTTGCAGCATCTCGGCTTGAACCGCCGGCGCAGAGTTGGGGATGTAGGGATAGACGATCGCTTTTTCTTCGCTCATGGATGACTCCTCCTATTGTGTGTCGTTCGGTCGGGAGCTACAGAATTACAAGAGGGATGTGCCTGTTGGGTATTGTAAGTGAAGTCGAATCTTGCCTGTCAGTGTCAAATGTCATGGGCCGCCATTCCAAATGACACTCTTAGAGGCGAGCCGGCAACTCGCCTCTAC
>CAYHAR010000333.1:0-4053 GCA_964354595.1 uncultured Anaerolineae bacterium
AAGCGTGAGGTCGAACAAAATCTTGCGAGTGATGTATAATCATGCGCATCCTGGTGATAGACCAAAGGAGGCAACGTGAGTGAGAATCGTCCCACGGTGGACATGAACAGCAGTGGGTTCCACCCCGATAATCCTGAGCAAGCCAAGACAGTCATGGCGGGCGCTACCGGCCAGAGCGTGACGCCGCGCAAGCTGCCGCCCCAGCCCAGCGTCCCTCCGGCCTGGACGCCGCCACCTCCCCCGCCTTCTCCCTCTCCCTTCCAGCCCACGCCTGGCCCGGCGGCCGTTGGCGGAAAGACCATGTTGATGTCGGCGCCTGCGCCGCAGATTCCGTTGGCGTGGCTGGGCATCGTCTCCGGCCCGGGGGCCAAGCGTGGGACCACGTTTGTCTTGGGCGCGGAAACGGTCGTTGGGCGAGCCGCCGGTGAGGCGCTCCTCAGCGGCGACAAGGCGATTTCGTCTCAACACGCCAAAGTGCGCCTGGAGATCAAAGAGGGTGGGGCGGAAGACGAGCACGTGTTTATGCTGTACGACTTGGCGTCGGCCAACGGCACGTATGTGGGCACGCGCGAAAATTATCACGAAGAAAGCAGCCGGGTCTATCGCCGCGAGTTGCGCAATGGCGATTATATTTTGGTCGGCGAAACGACACTGGTGTTCCTGCAAGCTTAGGAGGCACAGATGAGGCAGCGCAGACTCGTTCCATGGATTAGCCGAAGCATGTGGGTGGCCCTGGCAGTGTGGCTGGCGGTGGGGAGCTCGGCCTGGGCGCAGGGCATCCTCATCACCAATCTCGACGCGGTAGATACCAGCGCGTACCCGACGATGCGCGCGCTCGTGACCGTCACCGACGAGAATGGCATCCCGGTGCGCGGCCTGGACGCCAAAGCCTTTGAGCTGAACGACGACGGGCGCGGCACGTTCGCGCCGGACAAGGTGGAGGTTGTCGCCAATCAAAAGGCGGCTGTGTCGGTGATGATCGTGGTGGACTTGAGCGGCACGATGCGCGGCAAGCCGCTCCAGGCCGCCAAAGAAGCCGTAGCCAAATTCCTGGAAGCTTTGCTCAACGAGCCGAACGACCCCGACCGTGCGGCGTTCATCGGGTTCACGCAAAAGGTCAAGGTGACAGAGACGGCCATCACCGACGAGGCGCGCGAGGTGGGCTTTACCAATGACATGGGCAAGCTGCTCAACGTCATCAACTTTGTGGACGTGGACACCGGCACGGGCGGCACGCCATTGTATGACGCGATTTTCCGCGCGGTCAAGATCACCGCGCAGCAGCCCGGCCGCCGCGTCATTCTTTTGATGACGGACGGCAAAGACCAGGGCAGCATGCTCACCGCCAGCGATCCGATTGACGAAGCCAACCGGCAGCGCATTCCCATTTTTCCGATTGGCTTGAGCACCGGGCGGCTCGACGCGAACTATCTTCAGCGTGTGGCCGTGCGCACCGGCGGGCAATATCAATCCGCGCCAGCGCCGGATGAACTGACGCAATTGTTCCAGAACGTGCTGGCTCAGCTCAAAGAGCAGTACGTGCTGACGTATACCTCGCGCGCGCCGAAGGATGGACAATCTCACACGCTGACGGCGCAGGTGACCACCTCGCGCGGGCAAAATTCCAGCAAGCTGACTTTTATCCTCGGCCAGCCGGCCGCGCCTACGCCCAGCGCAATCAGCGCGACGCCCGCCCCCGGCGCCACTCCCGCGCCGACCGCCGCGCCGATACCCACCCCAGGAGGAACGGATATGATGCAGTTGATCATGCAGTTTATCAATGAGAACATGATCTTGGTGATTGCGATTGCCGCCGCCGGGTTGTTGCTGCTGTTGATGCTCGTCATCGCCATCGTACTAGTCATGCGGCGCAAAGGCGCGGCCCAGCCAGAGTATGAGGCCGGCGCGTACCCGCCACAATCTTTTGAGGGCGCGACTTTTCCGGGCGCGGCATCTCCTGCGGCGGGGCCGGTCAGCGGTGGCATATCTTCGATGCCCACGGTGGCTCCGGCCGGCCCGACCTCGCCGGGCGGCGTTTCGATCAGCGCCGGGACGCAGTTAGCGTCCGCGACGCCGCCGCCGGTTGTGCCGACGGCTTTCCAGCCATCTGCGCCGCCCGCGTTCCCGGCTGCGCCAGCAACGCCCAAGCCGGCTGAAGCGCCGGTCACGCCGCCCACGTCGGGCGGGACGGTGATCATCCAGCGCGGCCCCAAGATGAAACTCTTGGGAATGTTGGTAGACAAGAAGCAATCGTCCAAGCGGTTTGACATTAACAAGCAGGCGGTGACGATTGGCCGCGCGCCGGGCAATGACTTGATCGTGGATCACCCTACCATCTCGCGCCAGCATGCGACGATCAAGCTGGAGGGCGAAGAGTTTCGCCTCTACGACCTGGGCAGCGCCAACGGCACGTTCGTCAACGACCAGCGCTTGCGCGATCCGATGGTTCTTCAAGATGGAATGATAGTGCGGTTCGGAGAGGCCGAGTATATCTTTAAGCGCATCTCGTTGGAGTGAATCTGTTCGCGCCAGGCCCACTCCCATTTTCGCGCCTAGCAGGCTCAGCTCGTACAGCACGGGCTGAGCCTGTGTCCACAATCGAAAGATGCCAAGCCTCGGCAGACAGGAGAAGCAGATGAAACTCGTCACACAAAGCGGGCCGCTCGTCGGCCAAGAGTTGCCGATAGACAAGCCCGTCATCGTCTTGGGGCGCGGTGTGGGCGGCGACGTGATGCTGGAAGATCAAGAAGCCTCACGTCGCCACGCCGAGATTCGCTTTTCCGGCCGGGAGGTGTCTATCACCGATCTCGGCAGCAGGAATGGCACGTTTGTCAACGGCGCGCGCATCCAGGGAGCGCAGACGCTGCGCCCTGGCGACGAAATTCGTATTGGCGCGTCGCGGTTCTGGCTTCAGGAAGGTGTGACGCTGGCGACTGCGCCGGCCGCGGCAGTCGCGCCGGAGGTTGGGTTGGCCGAGCTGCCTCCTGCTCGCGAAGCGTCCGGCGGCGGGCCCAAGCTGGGCTTGATCTTGGGCGGCATCGCGGCGGTCGCGGTTCTGTTGATCGCCGCAGTCGTCGCGTTTCTGGTCTTGCCCAAGGGCGGCGCTGCGACGAAGGGCGGTGGAGTGAGCACGCCGGTGGCCGCACAAGCCACGACCGTCGCCGGCCAGGGCGACCCCACGCCCACCCCAGGCGTTCCTTCCAGCGACGCGCCGACCACGCCGTTGGTGCAGCCGTTCGTGACCTTTACTCCCAAGACCGAAGCTCCCACCGTTGCTGTTTCTCCGGCGGCGAGCGGCGGCGGCTCGCCGGGTCAACCGGGCACGCCGTCCCCACAATCGCCGTTCACCGTCAAGTGGAGCCCGGGCCGTTACGAAGGCTGGGCCGAGGGGAAGCGGATGAGCAGCGACCTGACGATTCAAAACATAGGGCTGCCGGAAATCAAGCCGCCCTATACGCCGTACTTTATCCTTTCGGATCCCAAAGGCAATATGCGCCAGGCCGAGTTAAAGGACTATGGCGAAGGCAAAGGCCCGCCGCCCATCGCCAAGGGGCAGACGATCATGTGGACCTGGTTCGGCATTATGAGCGAAAAGGAATGGGTGCGCGGCTCGGTGTTCCGCTACGCCGGGTACGCCTGGGCGCAAGAGTTCAACCCCGATGGCAGCCTGGCCGGTCCGCCGCGAGTGATTGACGAGAAGCAGTTGATCCCGTTCCTGCCGAAGGAAATATCGCCCGAGATGATTCCGACGATTGCGGCGACGATGGCGGCGGGCGGTATGCCGACGGGCGTTCCGACCGGTGTTCCGACGGCCAAGCCTTGATGCGTATTGCGTGTTGCGTGTTTCGTTTGGCCCACGCAATACGAAATACGGAATAGATCGAGGGTGACAATGCCGCCAAGATTTTCAAATGCGCCGCGCTCGACTGACCGCGCGCCGATTGTGCTGAGCGGCGCGGGCTGCGGTTGCGGGATGTTGCTGGCGCTGGTAGCTCTCCTCATGCTTGCCATGCTCACGGCCGTCGGCGGCGATTTATCTCCCGTCAAGCCTGA
>CAYHAR010000334.1:0-4050 GCA_964354595.1 uncultured Anaerolineae bacterium
AGATGAAAATTGACCTCGAACTCTACCGAGAAGATGTCTGGACAGGACCGGAGGAGAACAGCATCCGGCTGAGCGTGATTGACGTGCAGCCGGAGCGACCGCAGCGCACGCTCGTCTTTTTGCACGGCTTTGGCGGCTGGGCCATGCAGTGGCGCAGGCAGTTGCGCTTTTTTGCCGGAGCCAACCGCTGCATCGCGCCCGACTTGCGCGGCCACGGCCTTTCGGACAAGCCCGACTCGGCCTACTCGATGGACGAGCTGATGGGCGACCTGGACAGCGTGTTTTCCGCGCTCAAGGCACCCGAGCGGTTTGTGCTGCTGGGCCATTCGTTCGGCGGGGCGATGGCCGCGCAGTACGCGGTGCAGCACCCGGAGCGAGTCGAGAAGCTCGTGCTGACCGCCACGCCCGGCGAATTTATGCTCAACCCGCTGTACCGACTGGGGCTGAATCTGCCTCTGCCTCTGCAGAAATTGGCCGAGCTATTCACGCGCCGGTGGTTGGGCGCGCCGCCGATCTGTCTCAAGCTGATGTGGCAAAATGCGATGCGCAAGTGGAGTGGCTGGAGCCTGTTCCGCGACATTCAAACGCCGACGCTCGTCATCACCGGTCACCGCGACCGGGTTTTTGCTCACAAGTCATTCGAAGAGGTTCCCCGCCGCATCGTCGGCGCGCAGCACGTGGACGTGCCGGTCAGCTCGCATTTGGTAATGATCGAGCGCGCCGACGCGGTCAACCGGGCGATTCAGCGTTTCCTGGAAGAGACGCCCGCCACCTGGCGCACTGCGGCGGTGGCTCGCCCGATTGCGCACGAGCGGCCCTGGGTCAAGCACTATGACGAGGGCGTGCCGGAAACCGTCGCCATTCCTCATCAACCGCTGCCGCGCTTTCTAGCCAGCGCCGCGCAGCGTTATCCTTTCCGCCCGGCGATTTTGTTCGAGGGGCACACCATCCAGTACTGGTATTTCGACCGCGAGGTGAACCGATTCGCCAACGCGCTCATCTCGCTCGGCGTGCTCAGAGGCGATCGCGTGATTCTGCTGTTGCCCAACATCCCCCAGGCGGTGATTGCGTTCTACGGGATTTTGCGCGCGGGGGCGACGGTGGTGTTTGCCAATCCCGTCTCTGACGAAGCCGAGCTGATTCGGCAGGTGAGCGACAGCCGCGCGACGACGCTCGTGACGCTGACGCAGTTCGAGTCGCTGGCGCGCGCCGTGCGCCAGGCCACGCCGCTGCGCCGGGTCGTTCTGACTCACGTGACGGATTACTTGCCTCCGCACATGGGGCTGGCTTTTCGCCTGACGCGGGGGCGAGGCGAGCCGCCGCTCGGCCCGCTGGAAGACGAGATGTTCACGTGGACTCGCGCGCTGCGCGACGTGACCGCCCGCCCGCCGGACGTGAGTGTGAGCGCGGACGACCTGGCCGTGATTCAATACACGGGCGGCACAACCGCCACGCCCAAAGGCGTGATGCTCACGCACGCGGCGCTCGTCGCCAACGCCATTCAAACGCGGCACTGGATTCCCGACCTGCGCGACGGGCGCGAAGTGTTTTTGAGTGTGCTGCCGTTCAGCCACATCTATGGGCTGACGACGGCGATGAACGTGCCGGTGTTGCTCGCGGCGGCGATGGCGCTTTTGCCCACGTTCCGCGTCGAGCAGGTTTTAAAGGCCGTCCAGCGTCACCACCCGACCATCTTTCCCGGCGTGCCGACGATGTACGTGGCGATCAACAACGTGCCGGGCGTGCGGCGCTATGGCATCCAGTCCATCCGCGCCTGCATCAGCGGAGCCGCGCCGCTGCCGGTCGAAGTGCAAGAGGCATTCGAAAAACTCACGCGCGGGCGTTTGGTGGAAGGTTACGGGCTGACCGAGTGTGCGCCGGTGACGCACGCCAACCCGCTCAACGGGCTGCGCAAAGTCGGCAGCATCGGCATCCCGCTGCCCAACACCGACGCCAAAATCGTCCACCTTGCCACTGGTGAGGATTTGCCGCCGGGCGCGGTAGGGGAACTGGCCGTGCGCGGGCCGCAGATGATGGTGGGCTATTGGGGCATGGGCGACGAGACCGACAAGGTCATCAAGGACGGCTGGCTGCACACGGGCGACGTGGCGACGATGGACGAGGACGGATACTTTCGCATCATCAGCCGCCGCCAAGAGATGATTTTGGCCGGCGATTACAACGTCTATCCGCGCGACGTGGAAGAAATCCTGTACGAGCATCCTAAAGTGAGAGAGGTCGCGGTCGTCGGCATCCCGTCCGCGCAGCCGGGGCAAAAAGTCAAAGCCTACGTCGTCCTGCGCCAGGGCGAGCAGGCCACGCCCGAAGAACTGATCGCGCTCTGCCGCGCGCGGCTGGCCGAATGGGAAGTGCCCGCCGAAATCGAATTCCGTCGTGACTTGCCCAAGACGTTCGTCGGCAAAGTATTGCGGCGCGCACTAGTGGAAGAGGAGACACGGTGACACGCGCAAGTGGACCGATTGACTGATCACTGATCACTAAAAATGCCAACCCTACAACTCAACCAACAAACAATTCACTACCACGTGGAAGGGGCCGGCCCGGACGTGCTGATGATTCACGGCTGGGCCAGTTCGTGGCGGATGTGGGAACGCCCATTGAATCGCCTGGCCTCGGCGGGCTTGCGCGCCTGGGCGATTGATTTGCCCGGCAGCGGCAAGAGTGACGCATTGAATGCGTCGAATGGCTGGTACACTATCGCGCACCTGGCCGACGCCGTCGAGGCGTTCACTGAGCGTGTGGGCATAGGAAGCGTGGTGCTCGTCGGCCACTCGATGGGCGGAGCGATCTCGCTCGAGATGACCGACCGCCATTCCTACTCCACCCGCGCGCTGGTACTCGTCTCCCCAGTCGTCAGCGGACGGTTGGGGCTTTCGCTGCACGCGCTGCTCGGCTCGCCGTTCGGGCGATGGCTGCTCCAGCTTTCCCAGCATCACGGCGCGCTGGCTCGCCTGGGCGGGCGGACCAAGTTCGCCGCGCCCTGGCTAGCGCACATCCCCAGCGCGGCGCTGCGCCGCGACGCCGAGGACCTGGCGCGCACCACACCGCAGGCCGCCATCGGCACTTTGCGGGCTGTGATAGATTTCGACTTTACGGACCGCCTCGACCGGATTTGCGCACCGACGCTGGTGGTCGTCGGCACCCGTGATACGACCGTGCCGCCCCGTGAAGGCGAGCTGGCTGCCGAAAGGATTCCCGATGCTCAACTGGTCAGGTTCCACGGCGTGGGCCATCAGCCGGTGGACGAGCGACCGGAAGAATTTGATCGCTTGTTGCTGGATTTTGTTTGCTGACATGACTTTGCGTAAGGACCCCGAAGGAATCGAGACTGCCCACTTGCGCGATTTCGCGCCTTTGACCGGAGCGCGCGTGCTGGAGGTCGGCTGCGGCGATGGCCGCCTGACCTGGCGTTACGCCGAAGCGGCCCGGCGCGTAGCGGGCATTGACCCTGACGCGGAGGAATTGTCCATCGCTTTCCGCGAATGCCCGGCGCAGTTACGTTCCACCGTAATTCTGACGCGGGCGCAAGCCGAGGCGCTGCCTTTTCCTCGTGAGACGTTTGACGTGGCCGTGCTGGCCTGGTCGCTGTGATGAATCGAGCGCGCGGGCATGGTGCATGCCCTGGAGGAAATCCGGCGCGTGCTCGCGCCGGGTGGGGTTTTGCTCGACTTGCGCCCGCTCTCGGTGAATTCGCCGGTCGAGGTCGTCGCGGGCGAGCGAGTGATGCAGGCCGGCCGCCTGGACGAGCCGCCGGGCGATCCAGACGACGTGGCGGCCAACGAAGCGATGACGCGCGTCGAGCGCGCGGGATGGTTCACCCGCGAGCGCCAAGGGGCGTTCGAGTTGGCCTACGAGTGGGACACGCCGGACGAAATGAAGGCTTACATTGACGAGCGATGGGCGACCGGTAAGCTGCCAGAAAGCGTGTGGGTGGAGGCGCGGCGGTTGACGGCAACTGCCGGTGCGGGCGCGAAGGTGCGTGTCCTCCGGCGCATGGTCATCGCGCGTTGGCGCAAGAGGCAGACCTGA
>CAYHAR010000335.1:0-4023 GCA_964354595.1 uncultured Anaerolineae bacterium
GAGGTCAGCCATGGATTCTCTGCGCCAGATCGCCAATGAACTCGAATGGTCAAACTATGCTCGCACAGCTTATTTTGCCACAGTCGTGCCAGGCCTGGAAGTCCGCATCTCTAACGAGGTCATCCTCATCACCGACCCGACCGTACCGATGACGGACGGCAATCACGCGGCGTTGCTGCGGGCCACGCCCGACCGCGCCGATGCGCTTATCGAGCGCATCATCCAGCACTATCGGGACGCCGGACAAAAACCCTGCGTGGTGATCTCACCGAGCTGCGCGCCGGACGATTTGCCCGAGCGACTGCAAGCGCACGGCTTTACCCAGTATGGCGATGTCGAATACTGGCTGACGCTTAAAAATCCATGGTACGCCGAGATGCTCCACGGCCCCAGCAACGTGACCGTGCGTCAAATCGGCCAAGACGAGGTGCCCGCTTTTTGCCAGGTCATGGCAAAAGCCTACAAAATGCCGGAGGATGCCCTTCCCGTTTTGGAACACGCCTTTGGCTACATCAATGACCTGCCCGGCATTCACAACTATGTGGCCTACCTGGAAGGCAAACCGGTCGGCTGCATCAGCCTATTCACTTACCTGGGGCATAGCGCGTTGGGATCAGCCGGCGTATTGCCCGGCGTACGCAACGCCGGTGTCGCGTTTGCACTCACGGCGCACGCCTACCAGGATTGGAAAAAAGAAGGCAGCAACACGGCGGTCTTTCAGACTGTCCTGCCCAAGCTGGAACGCATGTTACGCATCGGCGGCTGCCAGCGCGTCTTTACGCGCACTTACTACATCGTCGAATGATAGAAGTTCACGACGTCCACAAGACCTACGCCACGGGTGATGAGCCTTTCGTGGCGCTGCGCGGCGTGAGCCTGAGCATCCAGCCGGGTGAGTTTGTCGCCATCATGGGGCCGTCCGGCTCCGGCAAGTCCACATTGCTGCACCTGCTGGGCGGACTGGATCGGCCTGCTTCGGGCCAGGTGAGGGTGGCCGGCCAGCCCCTGCACGCGATGAACGAAACACAACTGGCGCTCTTTCGACGCGCGCACGTGGGCTTTGTGTTTCAATTCTTTAACCTCATCGCCAACCTGACCGTGCGCGACAATATCGAATTGCCCGCGCTGCTGAACGGGCGCACTCGCGGCTCCGAAATTTCTCGCCGCGCCGACGCGCTCATGGAGACGCTGAGCATTGCCACACAAGCGGCCAAGCTCCCCGCGCAACTTTCGGGCGGGCAGCGCCAGCGCGTGGCGATTGCGCGCGCGCTCGTCAACCGGCCCGACATCCTGCTGGCCGACGAGCCGACCGGCAACCTCGACTCGGCCAGCGGAGTGCAAGTGCTGCGGCTGTTCAAGGAACTGAACGCGCAGGGCCAGACGATTGTGCTGGTGACGCACGACCCCGCCGCCGCCGCGCACGCCGCGCGCATCGTGTTTCTCCACGACGGACAGCTCGTCGGAGACGAAACCGGCCTGGACGCAGCCGCAATTGCTCATCGCATATCGCGGACCGCCTCACATTTGACGTTTGACGTTTGACGCCCCATGTCCGCTATTCTTTGCAAAATCAAAGCCGACCTGCTCAACCGCCGCCTGGCGACGTTCCTGGTGACGCTGACCATCCTTGCGTCGTCGGCTCTCCTCACGCTGACCGCGACCACGCTCAACACCATGTCGGCTTCCTTCGAGCGCAGTTTTGAGGATTTGAACGGCGCGCACCTGTGGCTGTATTTTGACCGGGCTGTGACCAGCCGCACTGACGTGACCCGCATACAAGAACTGCCGGGCGTGGCCGCCAGCACTGGCTTGCAATTCAGCCAGATCGCGCGCGCAGAACTCGGCGAGGACCAAGTGCTGGTAAGCTTGCGGCAAGTGGACGCGCAACAACCCGCCGTCAATGCGCTGCGCATCACCGCCGGGCGTTACCTTGCGCCCGACGACGTGAACAGCGTGTTGGTGGACAAGCGCCTGGCCGAGCAGTTCCACGTCAACCCGGGCGATACGATCCGCATCTCGACGGAATCCGGCGACAAGCCGCTGCAAGTCGTCGGCCTGGCGCTCAATCCCACGTGGGACATTTACCGCGCCGTCCAACCGCCGTACCTGTATGCGCTGGACAAAACTTTTCAATCGCTTTTCCCTGACCGCTTGATGTGGGATTGGTCCATCGGGCTGCGGCTGGCCGAGCCGAATGCGGTAAAGCAAACACTGGCCGCTGCTCAATCCATCACGCGCAGCAACGCGATTCAAGATCATACGGACTGGCGCGACGTGCGCGAGGCGTACCTGTTCAACACGCAGCTCAACACCTTGTTCCTGACTGCGTTCGGATTGTTTGCGCTGGCCGCGGCGGCGCTCATCATGACCAACAGCATCAGCGGCGCCGTGCTGGCCCAGTTCCGTGATATTGGCGTGCTCAAGGCCGTCGGCTTTACCGGCGGACAGGTAGCGCTAGTTTATCTCGGCCAAAATCTGGCGATGGGCGCCATCGGCGGAGTGCTGGGCATTGCGATTGGTCTGGCCCTGGCCCCGCTGCCGCTCACCAGCCTGGCTCGCTCGCTCAACACCACGCTGCGCCCCGCGTTCGATCCGGTCTTGATGCTCGGCGTGTTGGTCGGCGTGCTGGTGGTTGTAGTCGTCGCGACGATCTGGCCGGCGCGGCGCGGCGCGCGCGTCAACACGATTCAGGCCATCACCACAGGCTATGAGCTGCCAGGCGTAAAGCCTTCACGCCTGGCCTGGCTGGCGCGCATAGCGCGACTGCCCATCCCCGTCGTCATCGGCGCCAAGGATGCGTTTGCGCGGCGCGGACGGGCGACGCTCACCTTGCTGAGCCTATCGCTCGGGGTGGCGGCGCTGGTGTTCAGCTTTGAGCTGAACGCCGTGATCAACACGTTTCTGCGCGAGCCCTCACTGGCCGGTGTGGTCTATGACGTTTGGGTGAGCCGCGAGACGATGAGCGACGACACGGCGCGGCGGACGCTCGAGCGCGCGCCGGGCGTGACCGCCATGATCGCGCACGTCATCGCCAAAGCAGAAACGCCCGAGGGCAAAACATTCCGCGTGCGCGCCGAAGAGGGCGATCTGGCGCAGTTTCCATTCAAGCTGGAAGACGGGCGGCTGATCAACACCGATGCCGAAGGCGAGGCCATGATCGGCGTGGGCCTGCAAAGCTGGCTGGGCCTGAACGTGGGTGACACACTGCGCGTGACGGTGAATGGCTACGCCAAGCGCGCGCCCGCCGAGTGGCGCATCGTCGGCGTCTACCGCGAGCCGACCGATAACGGGCAGGTGGCGATTGTCAGCCTGCGCTCGCTGCGCGCGATTGACCGCGCCGCCGAGCCGGACACGTATTTCCTGCGCCTGGCCCCTGGCACAAACGTGGACGCGCTGCGCGCGTATCTCAAGAGTCGCGCGGGACAATCGCTGAGCCTCGCCGTCGTGAACACTAGGATTTCCAGCCTGGAACAATTTCGATTGACGATGCTCGCGCTCTCGATTGCGCTTTCGGCCATCGCGCTGATCAGCGTGTTCAACTCGGCGGTGCTCAACATGCGCGAGCGGATGAGCGAGGTCGGCACATACAAAACGCTGGGGATGACGCCCGCGCAGGTGATCGAGATGGTTCTCACCTCCGGCGCGACGTTAGGTGTGTTGGCCGGCGTGGTCGGCGTTCCGCTGGGCGTCGTGCTCGTGCAGGTCTCGTTGACGGCGCTGGGCAAGTCGTATGGCTTTGGCTCGTTCGACTTGCGTCCCGATTGGGCCGCGCTCGTCTTGCCCGCGCTCGTGGCGATAGCAGTGGGATTGTTGGGGAGTGTTGTTCCTGCGCGTTGGGCGGCGAGGCTGAACGTGGTCGAGGTGTTGCAATACGAATGACGACAGATGTGAACCAGGACGGCCGGCGTGTCGTCTTGCGCGCCAACCGGCATCACGACAATGCTGACGCCGATTCGAGACAACTCGCCATCCTGGCCCCGAACCAGCATCTCGAATCCCTGCGCCGGGTCGCGCTGGCGCGCC
>CAYHAR010000336.1:0-3985 GCA_964354595.1 uncultured Anaerolineae bacterium
CCCGCGCCGCACCGCACATTCCGGCAGCGATTTGAGAAAAGTTTGCCCGTAGGTCTTGGTCAGCAGCCGCTTGTCGAACACGGCGACCACGCCCCGGTCGGTGGCGGTGCGGATGAGGCGGCCAAAGCCCTGACGAAAACGCAAGATGGCGTCCGGCACCGAGTATTCTGTGAATGCCTGCTCGAACGTCTCGCTGCGCGCGGCAAAGATCGGGTCGGTGGGGACGGCGAACGGCAGCCGCACCATCGCCAGGCACGAGAGCGCCTCGCCCGGCACGTCCACGCCCTCCCAGAATGAGCGCGTGCCCAAGAGCACGCCGCGCTCCGCGTTCTTGAAATTCTCCAACAGTTGACGGCGCGAAGACCCGTCGCTTTGTTCATAGACCGTAATGTCCTCACGCGCCAATGCCGGCGTGATGACTTTGGCCGTCGCGCGCAGTTGGCTGTAGGAGGTGAACAGCACCAGCGTCTTGCCGCCCATCGCGCGACACAGCGCCATCAATCCTTGCTCCAACGCGCGTTGGTAGCCTTGCTCGCCCGGCTCGGGCATGTCCGAGACCAGGTACAGCATCGTCGAGTTCTTGTAGTCGAACGGCGAGCCAACAGCCAGCTCGTCCGCGTCCCACGCGCGCAGCCTCTCGCGCATGAAACTGAAATTGCCGCCCGTTCGCAGCGTGGCCGAGGTCATCACGACCGAGGCTTTGGCCTTGAAGAGATGCTGCTCGACCAGCGGCCCGACGTGCAGCGGCGCGGCGTGCAGTGAGAGCACGCGACTGTTGCGCCGCCCGCCATTCTGCTCGGGCGTCAATTCAGCCCAATAGATGCCGGAGGGTTGCGGCTTTGAGATAATCGCCGCCAGTTGTTCGCGCGCCTCGGCGATTTCGCGCCGCGCGCCCAGCACCCGCGCCATCAAATCGCCCCAGTCGGGAATATCGTACTCTTCCAGATCGTTCAGTGTTTCGCCCAGTCGCGCCAGGCTGTCGGCGATGGCGAACAAGCCTTTGCTTACGTTATCCCACGCGATCTCGACGGACGACCACGCCGGCTGCGTGCGAATGGCCGGGACGATTCTCAGGCGAAACGAATACTCGCTCGAGTTTTCACCACGGCACTCTTCTACGAACTGGGTGATTTGTTCGAACAGGTCGTCCGACTGGCGCATCGCGCCATCCACGGCTTTGACGGCCTTTTCCACGAATGACTCGATGGGGCGAACGAGTTCTTCCGGCGCGGCGTTTCGCACGCGACCGATCAGGTCGGCCAGCAGACCGCTGGCGCGTCGGGTTGTGCTCACTTGGCCGATGTCGGCCAGCAATCGCTGCATCGCATCACGGTTCACTGCGAAGGAGAGTTGCTGCGTCGTCGCGTCTTCCAGGTGATGCGCCTCGTCCACGATGAGGTACTGGTATTCCGGCAGCGCGCGATTCTCGACGGCAATGTCCGAGAGCAGCAGCGCGTGATTGACGATGAGGATGTGCGAAGACTCGGCGGCCTGGCGGGCGCGATAGAAAAAGCATTCGCCGCGCTGAAAGACCGCGCAGCGTTCTGGCGCGCAGGCTTCGTTATCGGCGTTGAGCCGCGACCAGATCGAGCGCTCGATCGGGTTGGGCAGGAATAGCTCGTCGCCGTCGCCCGTGACGGTGCCCGGCAGCCAGAGGAGCACTTTGCACAGCACGCGCATCTCTTCCGGCGTGGCCGGCCCGCTGCGCCGCAGCGCCGTCAGCCGCGTAGAGCACAGGTAATGGCTGCGCCCTTTGAGCACTGAAGCGTGAAACTCGAACGGCAAAATCTTGGCGAGTTCCGGCAGGTCTTTGTGATAGAGCTGCTCTTGCAGGTTGATCGTGTTCGTGCTGACGACGACGCGCTGCCCGTTGGCAAGCGCCCAATGGACGGCGGGGAGCAGGTAGGCCAGGCTTTTGCCGGTGCCGGTGCCGGCCTCTACGAGCAAATGACCGCCTTCATTGAATCTCTGTCCGACCGCGCGCATCATTTCCACTTGCTGCGGGCGGAACTCGTAGCCGGGAAATTGTTGGGAAAGCGATCCGTCTGGCTCAAGCAGCGCGGCGAGCGCGTCCACATCCAGCGGCGAGCGCGAAGCGTCCGGCGCGGGGCGCAGCGGCTTGGCGTCCACCGGCGGGAGAAACATGGGCTTGAGGGGCGTGGTCGCTTTGCGCTTGCCGCGCTTGGCCGCTTGCTTGGCGGCGATTTGCGCGCCGATGGAGCCGGCCTCGAACGCGCCGCGTGCCGCCGCCTTGAGCGCGTCTTCAAAGAATTGGCCGGGCGTCCAACCGACTTTTTGGCTCAGTTGGACGATCTCTTCAAGCGTGGAGGTGGGAATCTGGCACGCGCGCTCAAAGAGCTTGAGGAACAATTGGTGCGCCAGTTGCGCGTCTCCGAGCGCGCGATGCTCTTGCGGCTCGGCCACGGTCAGCGCCTCGGTCAGCTTGCTCAGCGAGTAGCGTTCCTCGTGCGGGACGAGGATGCCCGCCAGCTCGAAGGTGTCCAGCGAATCGTTGCCGGCCAATACCTTTTGGCGACGCAAAAAGCCCAGGTCGAAAGCGACGTTGTGGCCGATCACCGGCAGGTCGCGCACGAACGCGGCCAGCCTGGGCAGGACAGACCACAAGGACGGCGCGTTTTGCACCATCGCGTCGTTGATGCCGGTCAGCTCGGTGATTTTGGGAGGAACAGGACGGCCTGGGTTGACCAGGCTGGAAAACGTATCGAGGACCTGGTCACCGCGAAACTTGACTGCGCCGATTTCGAGAATGCTATCGCGCTGCGGATCAAGGCCGGTCGTTTCCAGGTCGAGAGCAACATAGATGCGGGTCAATGGGGAATCTTTCTAGTCGCGGTGCGCTTGGTAGCGGTCGCGCGGCGCGATTATACCACACTTGGCGGGGGTTCGTGGTATACTTTGCGTTTGTGCACGCAAAGCTTGCCAGCACGCGAAGCGGCACGGCTGACACCCCTCTGCCGCAGTATCGCGTCGCGTGCGGCAGAACAAGTTTGCCTGACAACGTTTGCGTGAACACGTTTGACGCCATCACTCACAACGAAAGGACACCCATGATCGCTGACCGCATGAAACAAGTACGCGAAAACATCCAGCACGTCATCGTCGGCAAGGACGAGCAGATCAACCTGGCGTTGGTCGCGGTGCTGTGCGAGGGACACATTCTCATCGAGGACGTGCCCGGCATCGGCAAGACGACGCTGGCAAAAGCTTTGGCCGCCAGCCTGGGCTGCGCGTTCCGACGCATCCAGTTCACGCCGGACTTGCTGCCCAGCGACGTGACCGGCATCAACTACTATAACCAAAAGTCGCAAGAGTGGGAATTCCGCGCCGGGCCGGTCTTTTGCCAGGTGTTGCTGGCCGACGAAATCAATCGCGCCACGCCGCGCACTCAATCGGCGCTGCTGGAGGCGATGCAGGAGCAGCAGGTCACGGTAGATGGCGAGACCAAGCCGCTGCCGCGCCCCTTCCTGGTGCTGGCGACGCAGAACCCGATCGAGCTGGAAGGCACGTTCCCGCTGCCGGAAGCGCAAGTGGATCGCTTTTTCATCAAGCTGCCCATCGGCTATCCGACGGAAGACGAAGAGAACTCGATCCTGTTGCGCTTTGAGCGAGCTGATCCGCTCAAGACACTGGCGCCCGTCATCGCGCCCGACGATTTGCTGGCGATGCAAGCACAGGTGCGCGAGATTCGCGTCGAGGCCAGCGTGCGAAATTACGTCGTCGCCATTGCGCGGGCCACGCGCGAGCACAGCGAGGTCGCGTTGGGCGCCAGCCCGCGCGGGACGATGGCGCTCTACCATGCGGCGCAAGCCTGGGCGGCGGTTCATGGCCGGACGTTCGTCGTGCCCGACGACATCAAAAAGCTTGCGCCCTACGTGCTCACGCATCGCATTCTCATCCAACCGCAGGTGCGTTTGCGTGGCCGCAAGCCGGAAGATATTGTGGCCGAGATTGTAGAGACGGTGCC
>CAYHAR010000337.1:0-1804 GCA_964354595.1 uncultured Anaerolineae bacterium
TGGCGCTGCAGATGCCACAAGAGCCATCTCGCCTGTGGCTTCCGCTCAGTGTCATGGGCGCGCTCGTGGCACTCGTCCTCTGGGCCGACCGGCGACTCGCCACTCGTCCTGATGGGCGACCGGTCTGGGCTGCGCTGATGGTCGTGGCGCTGCTCACGCCTGCGCTGCAAGTCAGCCTGCTGGCCGTCAAGTATCACGACCCATTCCAAGAATTGTTCGACCAGACCATCACGCCCTATGACTCGGGGTTCTTTTCTATAGCTTCGCAAATCGGTGATCTCGATGCTTTTCTGCGTGACTATCCTGGCGTGATGCGCCAGATGCCGGAACAGATCAGTTTCCGTCCTCGCACGCATCCGCCCGGCGCGATGGTGGCGATGTGGCTGGGCGGCTGGGCGGTTGACCGCATCCCGTCGCTGGCCTCGCCCATCGTGAACAGATTGCGCCTCTATCGATGCGAAGACCCGGTGCTGAACGAATACGACGACCGCCAGTTTACGCGCGCGCTGGCGCAAATGGCCCTGCCCATCTTGAGCGGGTTGACCGTTTTGCCGCTCTTTGCGTTGGGCAAGCGACTGTGGGGCAGCCGCATCGGATTTCTGGCCGCTGCGTGCTATCCGTTGATCCCCGCCGTCAACGCCTGGCCCGCTTTTTGGGACGCGCTCTATCCGCTGGCAATGTGTGTGGCGCTGCTGAGCGTCGAAATCAGCCTGGAACGGCGAAGGCCCATCATTTTCTTTGTGGGCGGATGGGTCGTATCCGTGGCGAGCTTTTTCAGTTTTGGCAACTTGCTCATTGCACCTGTCGCCGTGCTCTACGGATTGGCGCGCACATTCTTGGGGCGAGGCGCGTCGCGCTCCGCCTGGAGACCGGTGATGTGGGGCAGCGCGTGGCTGGCGTTGGGTGCCGTGTCCATCTGGCTTATCTACTGGCTGGGCTGGGGCGTGGCCGGGTGGGATGTATATGAAATGGCGCTGCGCGCTCACCGGCAGATGATACGCCCCTATTGGACGTACTTGCTGTATAATCTGTACGATTTTTTTGTGTACGTCGGGATTCCGGTGTCGGTGTACTTTATCACTCAGGCTATCGGGAGCGCGCGGGCGCTGTTGACCGGGCGCACCACGCAGCCGGACGCGCCGGGCCTGATCTGGGCAACAATCCTTGTGGGCCTGGATGTGTTTGGCATTACGCGAGGCGAAGTCGGGCGGTTGTGGTCGTTCCTGATGCCCGTCGTCGTGCTGGTCAGCGTCTATGCACTGGTGACTTGGCGCGCGCCCGTCTGGCTCTTGGCCGGTCTGCTCGCCGCGCAAACGCTGGTAATGTCACTCGTGTTGCTCACAGCGCCGACAGACTTGCGCGACCCGATCTTTCACGCGCCGAGCTTGGATGCTCCGCGCGTCCAGCACACGACCCAGGCCCGCCTGGGTGAGCGGTTCGAGTTGTTGGGCTACGATCTGGCGCGAGACGCCATCGGGCCGGGCCAGTCGCTCGACGTGACGCTATACTGGAAGTCTATCGCGCCCAGCCAGTTGCAGTACACCGTTTTCGCGCACCTGCTCGATTCGCAAGGCGCTCTGCGCGCGCAGCAAGACGCAATGCCGCAAGACGGCGCGCTGCCCACCTCGTGTTGGGTGGTGGGTGAGGTCGTGTCGGACACGCTCACTCTTCAGCTCCCAGCCCATCTGACGCCGGGGGCGTACACTTTGCAAGTCGGGATGTACTATCTACCGACCGGCGAACGCCTGCCGGTGAGGACGAACGTGGCTGGCAGCGCCTCCGATCACGTCATTCTGCAAAAGGT
>CAYHAR010000337.1:1904-3966 GCA_964354595.1 uncultured Anaerolineae bacterium
GCCGCTTTGAGGAACGCTCGTACACGCCGCGGCAATACCGTGCGTTCTTTGGCACGAACGGCCTGCAGAACGTGCGGATGTGGCCGAGCTTTGTCTTTGCTCCGCCCAAGACCGCTCATCCGCTCATTCCCATTGTGACGGCTATCAATGAGCGCCTGGAAAAAGTACCGGGCCTGCGTTGGATGGGAACGGCGGTCATCTTGACGGGAGAAAAGACAGCCAACTGGCCCAACCCCTCCGGAGCTGAACTTTAGCCCGCCGGGCTTGGCTTGCCGCATGTGGGAGATGAACGGACAAAGAATGAAACGCCATCTTCAAGCACTGCTTGCCCCGGCGCTGTTGGCTGCGCTGGTCATCGTGTTCCTGTGGCCGGTCATCCTTCCGCCCGCCGGGCAGGCCCCGCCGGGCGACGACATCGTCGCGCAATTTTATCCCTGGTCGCGGATATTCGTCGAAGGGCTGCGCCACGGCCATCTCGTCTTGTGGAATCCCTACTCGTTCCTGGGAATGCCCTTCCAGGCTGATCCTCAAGTCGCCGTGTTCTATCCGGTCACGTGGCTGTTCGCCGCGATGGATGCCGGCGCAGTGTTCGGCGTGGCGCTGGCATTGCACCTGTGGCTGGCCGCGTTCGGGATGTATGCGCTGGCGCGGACGTTCGATGTCAGCCGACCGGGCGCGCTGCTCTCTAGCATCACGTTCGCCTTCGGCGGGTTCGTCGCTTCCAAGATTTCCGTCGGCTTTCACGGGGTGTTCGCGACGCTGGCGTGGATGCCGTGGGCGATGGCGGCGTTGCACTGGGCGTGGAATCGAAAGCGCATCGGGCGGGCGGCGCTGGCCGGCCTGCCCATTGCGCTGAGCGGATTGGCCGGTTCGACGCCGTTCTTCCAGTTCACACTCATCGCCGTCGCTGCGCTTGGGTTGTACCTCGTCGCGCGGTCGTGGCTCGCAAGCGGACGGCGGGAGGCGATGCGTGCGGCGGCTCAACTCGCACTGGCCGTCGGATGCGGGCTACTCATCGGCGCGGCGCAGCTCTTGCCGGCGTTCGAGCTGGCGCGCGCGGCCACGCGAGCCAGCGAGGCGACCTACGAGTTCGCCTCGGGGCGACCACTTCCGCTCACACACTTGCTGATGCTGTTTGCGCCGGACATTTTCGGCGCGCCCACCGGGCCGGTCAAGTATTGGGGCGCAGAGTGGTACCACGAGATGCAAGTGTACCTGGGCGTCGCCCCGTTGGCGCTTGCGCTCGTGGCAATGTGGCGTGGCGACCGCCGCAGATGGTTTTTCGTCGGGCTGGGCGGCGCGGCGCTGATTTATGCGCTCGGGGCCGAGGGCTTTATGCACACGCTGTTTTATCGCTTTATCCCCGGCATCGGCTTGATGCGGCTGCCCGCTCGCGGAAGTGTGCTGCTCGCGCTCTCGGCCTCTGTGCTGGCGGGGATGGGATGGGATGAATGGACCCGGCACGCCAATGAGAGCCGCGCCCCAAGCATGCCTGGAACGCGAGGCTTGGCCTTGATGGGCGTGTTCGCCATCGCGGCCGGATTGTTCGCGTTTGTCGAGGCGACGCTTCGGGCGGGCGACTCTACGGCCAGCGCGCGGCTGATGCAAGTCACGGGCCAATCGCTGCGTTTCGTCGCGCTGCTGGGACTGACGTACCTCGTGCTGCGCTGGCGATGGCGCGGCGGCTCGCGCCAGGTTTTCGCTATCGCCACTTGCGCGCTCACGCTGTTCGACCTGTGGTCGTTCGGCGGCAAGTTTGTCTTCACGCAACCTCTAGCGCCCAACTCGGCGTGGTGGCCACTGGCCGACCACGTGATGACAGGCGACCGGGCTCAATACCGCGTGCTCGAATACGGCCTGGACATTGTGCCGGGCACGAATGACCACATCCTGTTCCGCTTCCAGAATCTCAATGCCTACAATCCGCTGATGCCGCGCGATGCGGTCGAGCTGACCGAGGTCAATCATGGGCTAGAGCCGAAATTGCTGGACATGCTCGCCGTGCGGTATATCTTGTTGGACGAAAAGACGACGATTGACGCGACGGCCTACCGCGAGGTGG